>VGZD01000003.1 GCA_016872715.1 Planctomycetota bacterium | reverse complement strand
GCGGCGACGCGCGCGCGCATCAGCGGCACGACTTCCGTGCAGGCGCTCGCCGACTGCGACCTCGTGATCGAGGCCATCGTCGAGAACCTCGACGCCAAGAAGGCGCTGTTCGCGGAGCTCGGCGCGCTGTGCAAGCCTTCGACGATCTTCGCCTCCAACACCAGCTCGTTCCCGATCGGCGAGATGGCGACCGCCTCGGGCCGCCCCGCGCGCTTCGTGGGCCTGCATTTCTTCAACCCCGTCCAACTGATGAAGCTCGTCGAGGTCGTGCGCACGGAGCGCACCGACGCGCAGGTGTTCGAGGACGCCAAGGCGTTCGGCGCGGCCTGCGGCAAGGCGCCCGTGGCCTGCGTGGACACCCCGGGCTTCGTCGTCAACCGACTGCTCGTTCCTTACATGACCGAAGCGATGCGCATGCTCGAACGCGGCGACGCCTCGGCCCAGGACATCGACACGGCCATGAAGCTCGGCTGCGGCTACCCCATGGGCCCGATCGAGCTCACGGACTACGTCGGTCTCGACACCACCCTCTCCATCGTCGAGGGCTGGACCAAGCGATACCCGAACGAACCGGCCTTCCAAGTGCCCAAGCTGCTGCGCGACCTCGTCGCGCAGAAGAAGCTCGGGCGGAAGACGGGCGAAGGCTTCTACAAGTGGGAAGGCGACAAGCGCGCATGATTCTCTCTCTCCTAGCACTCGTGCCGACCGCGGTCGGCGGTCCCGAAATCCGTTGGAATGCCCCGTCGATGTTCATCGCGGGTCAGCCCTACAAGGTCCACATCGAGGTCACCGCGCCCGCCGACGGCACGGTGGTGTCGAGCTGGCTGATGACGCCGAGCGCCTTCAGCATCGACGGCGTGCCCCTCGCCAAGCGCGAGGAGTCGGGCACGCTGACGCTGCCCGGCGGCTTCAAGCTCGAGGGCGACCTCGACCTCGGTCCCTACATGGGCAGCGCGAGCGCGTTCCAACTGCGCTTCGCGCCGGAAGTTGCCGACACCAAGCCGGTCGAGGTCAAGTCGCTCACGGCCGCGCCGGCGGAGCTGAACTTCCTCACGATGCCGTCCGAGGATCTCAACAACTACCTCGTGCTGCTGCAGACCAATCGCGGTGACATCCTCGTGCGCATGTGGCCCCACATCGCTCCCGAGCACGCGCGCAACTACCTCGATCTGGCGTACGTCAAGTTCTACGACAACACCGTGTTCCACCGCGTGATTCCGCGCTTCATGATTCAGGGCGGCGATCCGCAGGGCACCGGCACGGGCAACGGTCCGCGCCAGATCAAGGCCGAGTTCAACGCCAACGTGAAGCACGTGCGCGGCGTGCTGTCGGCCGCGCGCACGAACGACCCGAACTCGGCCTCGTGCCAGTTCTTCATCATGCACGACAAGGCCGCGCACTTGGACGGCAACTACTCGGCCTTCGGCGAGACCGTGCTCGGCCTCGACGTGGTCGACCTGATCGTCAACACGCCGCGCGGGCAGGGCGACAAGCCGAACACGGCCCAGAAGCTCGAGCGCGCGACCGTCGTGCTGCGTCCGGACTGGGTCAAGGCCGAGCCGAGCCAGAGCGCTCAAGGCCCCGCGCCCGCCCCGGTTCCGATCGGAGGAGGCAAGTGACCATGGCCCACGCACTCGAGGGCGTCACCGCGACGCTCGAAACTTCCGCCGGCAGCCTGACGCTCGAGTTCTTCCCCACCAAGGCCCCCGGCCACGTGGAGAACTTCGTCAAGCTCGCCGAGAAGGGCTTCTACAACGGCACCGTGTTTCACCGCACGATTCCGGGCTTCATGATCCAAGGCGGCTGCCCCGAGGGCTCCGGCATGGGTGGTCCCGGCTACAAGATCAAGGCCGAGTTCAACGACACGCCCCACGTGCGCGGTGTGCTCTCGATGGCGCGCTCGCAGGATCCCAACTCCGCGGGCTCGCAGTTCTTCATCTGCCACGGCAACGCGGGCTTCCTCGACCGGCAGTACACGGCGTTCGGCAAGCTCGTGGCGGGCGATGACACGCTCGACAAGATCGCCAAGGCGCCGACCGTGCGCGGCGGCGAGAACAGCAAGCCCGTGAGCCCGGTCAAGATCGTCAAGGTCACGATCACGCGGCCCGCCGCGAAGGCCTGAGCTCCCATGCAACTGCAGTACCTGTTGTGCGAGTCGGTCGACGGGATCGCGACGGTCACGATCAACCGACCCGACAAGCTGAACGCGCTCAACGCCGCGGTGCTCGGCGAGCTCGCGTGCTGCTTCGACGCGCTCAAGGCGGATGCGAGCGTGCGCGGCGTGATCCTCACCGGCGCCGGTGAGAAGGCCTTCGTGGCGGGCGCCGACATCGGCGAGCTCGTCAAGATGGAGCCGCTCGGCGCCAAGGACCTCGCGTTCTACGGCCAGACCGTGTTCGGACGCCTCGAGACACTCGGCAAGCCCTCGATCGCCATGATCAACGGCTTCGCCCTCGGCGGCGGCTGCGAGCTCGCGCTCGCCGCCACGCTGCGCACGGCCTCGAAGACGGCCAAGATCGGTCTGCCGGAAGTCTCGCTCGGGATCATCCCGGGCTACGGCGGCACGCAGCGGCTCGCGCGCATCGCGGGGCCCGGCGTGGCGCGCGAGTGGGTGCTGACCGGCGACATGGTCACGGCCGAAGAGGCCTGGCGCGTGGGCGTCGTCAATCGCCTGTTCGAAGCGGCGGAGCTCAAGGAAGGCACGACCAAGCTCTTGAAGACCATCCTGTCGCGCGGCCCCCTCGCCGTACGGCTCGCGATGGAGACCATCCGCCGCGGCCAGAACATGAGCCAGCAGGAAGGCGAGATCATCGAGACCGACATGTTCGGACTCGCGGCGGCCACGGCCGACATGAAGGAAGGCATGCAGGCCTTCCTCGAGAAGCGCAAGGCGAGCTTCAAGGGTTGCTAGCGAGCTTCACGCAAGGCCACTTCCACGCAC
The DNA here is from genome assembly GCA_016872715.1 of Planctomycetota bacterium. Classification (GTDB taxonomy): domain Bacteria; phylum Planctomycetota; class UBA1135; order UBA1135; genus F1-120-MAGs118. The sequence goes on along the minus strand of VGZD01000003.1, from coordinate 89,876 downwards.
TTCGATGGCCGGGAACGGTCGGGCGGCCCCAGCGGGCCGCCGCTCGTTCTCCCGGCCGTTTCGCAAGCCAAGTCACGAGCAGGCAACGATGAGCAAGAAACTGGTGATCGTCGGTGGCGCGCGCACCCCCATGTGCGAGTACGTCGGCACCCCCGGCTACGGCAAGTTCAAGGACACGAGCGCGATCGAGCTCGCGGCGCACGCGAGCGTGCACGCTCTCTCTCGCGCGCGCGTGAGCGCCAGCGCCATCGACCACGTGGTGATCGGCAACGCGCTGCAGACCTCGCCGGACGCGATCTACGGCGCGCGCCACGTCGGCCTGCGCGCGGGCGCGCCTGCGACCTCGGGCGGGCTGACCGTCAACCGCCTGTGCGGCTCGGGCATCCAGTCGATCGTCAGCGCCGCGCAGATGCTGCTGTTGGGCGAGTCGCAGATGGCGCTCGCGGGCGGCATGGAGAACATGTCGCAGGCGCCGTTTTGCATGTACGGCACGCGCGCGGGGATTGCGTTCGGCGTGCAGCCCCAGCTCGTCGACATGCTCTTCGGCAGCCTCAAGGATCCGCTCGCGGACCTGTTCATGGCGCAGACCGCCGAGAACCTCGCCAAGCGCCTCGGCATCAGCCGCGAGGAGCAGGATCGCTTCGCGCTGCGCAGCCACCAGCTCGGCGCCGCCGCCGTCAAGGAGCGCCGCTTCGCCGAGGAAATCGCGCCGGTCACGATCAAGGGCCGCAAGGGCGACGAGCTCGTCGACACCGACGACCACATCAAGCCCGACACGACGCTCGAGGGCCTCGCCAAGCTGCGCGCGGCCTTCGGCAAGGACGGCACGGTGACGGCGGGCAACGCCAGCGGCATCGTCGACGGCGCCGCGGCCGTGGTCGTCACGACCGACGAGCGCGCCAAGGCCGATCAACTCGACGTGTTCGCGGAGATCGTCGGCTGGGCGGTGGTCGGCTGCGATCCGCGCGAGATGGGCATCGGTCCCGTCCCCGCGATCCAAGCCTGCCTCGCGCGCACGGGCGTGAAGCAGAGCGAGCTCGATCGCGTCGAGATCAACGAGGCCTTTGCGGCCCAGTACCTCGCCTGCGAGAAGGAGCTCGGCCTCGACCGCGAGCGTTGCAACGTCAACGGCGGCGCGGTCAGCCTCGGTCACCCGCTCGGCGCCACCGGCACGCGGTTGGTGCTCACGCTGATGTACGAGCTGCGCCGCAAGCAGCTGCGCTACGGCATGGCGTCGGCTTGCATCGGCGGCGGGCAGGGCATCGCGATCCTCATCCGCAACCCGAGGGCCTAGGGCGATGCCGAATCCGGTGATCCACACGCGGGCCGACGGCCGTCGCGTGGTGCGCCTCTCCAAGGGCAAGCGCGTCCTGTACATGTTCAAGGACGTCGAGAAGATCCGCGCCCAGTTGCGCGGCGAACTTTGCGTGCGCATGGCCGACGTGAATGCGGCCGAGCTGCTCGACGACATCAACACCGACGCGATGACGCCCGCGTGGGTGTGCTTCCGCCACAAGCCCGAGGACATCGCGCTCGATGCCTACGCCGGGCTGATGGACGCCTCCAACCAGCGCGTGTTCGGCACGCGCGCGCTTTTCGACGGCGGTTTCGAGGTCATCGTCAGCGGCCAGCGCAAGGGCACCGGTTCGTCGCGCGAGACCGCGCCGCAGGCCGAGAAGTGGTCGGGCATCGGCCTGGTGATCGCGCACTCGTTCGCGCCGATCCACGCGCGCAACAACATCAACCTCGGCCAGCTGATGGGGGACTACGAGCAGCTGCGGCGGCTCGAGGCGGGCGAGGAGATCCCGCTCGGGGAGTTCACCGAGCGCTACGACGAGGTCACGCGCGCGATCCTCGAGGCCGGCGGCCTGTTCGAGTTTGGCGCCAAGTACAAGGCGGGCGAGGTCAAGGTCGCGCCGCCGCGGCACGCGCCGCGCGCGATGACGATGGCGGAGAAGATCATCGCCACGCACTTGGTCGGCGGCGAACGCACGAGCTGCGTGAAGCCCCTCGACGCGACCCTCGTCAACGTCGACGGTGGCTACAGCCACGAGTTCACGACCGCGCAGGTGCACTACTTCCTGCAGCAGGAGTACGGCGCGGACTACAAGGTCACCAACCCCGCCAAGTTCGCCGTGTTCGAGGACCACTTGCTGTACGCCACCGGCGTGCCGCGCATGAAGCCCTTCGAGGCGCAGATCGAGACCCTGCGGCGCCTGCAGCGCGAGTTCCAACAGCACACGGGCGTGCGCGATTACTCCGCGCGCGACGGCGTCAGCCCGGGCATCTGCCATCAGGTCGCGCGCGAGCACTTCGTCGACCCCGGCGATTTCATTCAGGCGACCGACAGCCACACCTGCATGGGCGGTGGCAACAACGCGCTCACGTGGGGCGTAGGCGCCACCGAGTACGCGGGCCTCGCCTATGCGGGCTTCACGTTCGTCAAGGTGCCCGAGTCGATCCGCTTCGAGCTCACGGGCAAGCTCGCGAGCGACTGCACGGCGAAGGACGTGATCCTGCACATCCTCGCGACGTTCGCGGTGCGCGAAGAGACGCTCGATCGCGTGATGGAGTTCGGCGGTCCGGGCCTCGCGTCGCTCTCGGTGGACGAGCGCGCGACGCTCTGCAACATGGCGACCGAGTGCTCGGCGCGCTCGGGCATCTGCGAGGCCGACGCGCTCACGCTCGAGTGGCTCGCCGCGCGCCGTCCGTCGATGTCGAAGGCCGACATCGAGGCGCGCCTGGTGTTCCCCGACAAGGGCGCGCACTACGACGGCGGCGTGCACACGATCGATCTCTCGAAGCTGCGCCCGATGGTGGCCAAGCCCTCGGACCCGACCTACGGCGCGCACGTGTCCGAGCTCGGCGACATCAAGATCGACATCGCCTACGGCGGCTCCTGCACGGCGGGCAAGGCGCACGACATGGACATGTACGCCGCGGTCGTGCGCGAGGCCCTCGCGGCCGGTCGGCGCGTCGCGCCCGGCGTGAAGATGTACCTGCAATTCGGCAGCGCGGACGTGCGCGACTACGCGCGCGCCAAGGGCTACTTGGAGCTGTTCGCCTCCGCGGGCGTCGAGGTCATCAACCCCGGCTGCGGCGCGTGCATCGGCTGCGGCCCGGGCGTCTCGAGCGGGCCGGAGCAAGTCACGGTCAGCGCCATCAACCGCAACTTCACCGGTCGCAGCGGCCCGGGGAAGCTCTACCTCGCCTCTCCGCTGACCGTCGCCGCGAGCGCGATCGAGGGCAAGCTCTCCTCGTTCCGCCCGGGCATGTTCCGTCCCCAGCCCGCTTCGGCGGCGCGCTAGTCTCCCTTCGTTCACGCAGCTTTCGAAGTCATGATCGAACATCAGATCGCAGTCATCGCCGGCGACGGCATCGGTCCCGAAGTCACGCGCGAGGCGCTGAAGGTCGTCGACGCCGCCGCCGAGATCTGGGGTTTCCGCGTGCGCCGCACCGAGTACCCCTTCGGCACCGAGCACTACCTCGCCACCAAGGAGATCTTCCCCGACGCCGCCTTCAGCGAGGTCAAGCAGAAGGACGCGATCTACCTCGGCGCGATCGGCGATCCGCGCGTGCCCGTCGGCCTGATCGAGTACGGCATCATCGCCAAGTGCCGCTTCGACCTCGACCTGTACGTCAACCTGCGCCCGATCAAGCTGTACGACGAGTCGCTCTGTCCGCTCAAGGACAAGAAGCCCGAGCACGTCGACATGGTGATCGTGCGCGAGAACACCGAGGACGCGTACTCGGGCTCGCACGGCTTCACTCACAAGGGGCACGACACGGAAGTCGCGGTGCAGACCATGGTCTACACGCGCCACGGCGTCGAGCGCGTGATCCGCTACGGCTTCGAGCTCGCGCGCAAGCGCCCGCGCAAGCAGTTGACCTTGATCGACAAGGCCAATGCCGTGCGCGCGCAGGACCTGTGGACGCGCACCTTCGCCGACGTCGCGAAGGAGTTCCCCGACATCAAGACCGACCACGCCTACATCGACGCGGCTTGCATGTGGATGGTGAAGAACCCCGAATGGTTCGACGTGGCCGTCACGACGAACCTGTTCGGCGACATCATCACCGACCTCGGTGCGATGGTGCAGGGCGGCATGGGCATCGCGGCCTCGGGCAACCTCAACCCCGGCAAGGTCTCGCTGTTCGAGCCGATCCACGGCTCGGCGCCCAAGTACGCGGGCAAGAACGTGTCGAGCCCGGTCGCCGCGATCCTCGCCGGCGCCATGATGCTCGACTACCTCGGGCAGAAGGCCGCGTCGGTGGCGATCGAGAACGTGGTCGCGGATCTGCTGCGCACGCGGCGCCTCAAGGGCGTCCACACCGGCGCGCACAACACGCAGGAAGTGGGCGACATGGTGGTGGCCGAGCTGCGCCAGCGCGCGGCGGCCACGGTTTGATCCCAGCCTGACGAAGGCCTTTTTCTCCGCCCACAGCGGCTCCCGAGGGGCTTCCGGCATGCGCCGGGGGCCCCTCGGTCATGGAGTCCGTTTCTCGGCGGGGAACGCTCAAGGCGCTCGTTCCCTAGGACGAAGTTGTTGGAAGCCTCGCGGCGCGACGCCGCGCGGTTCGCTTCCACGTGCACGACCTGCGCCACACCGTTCCCATGCTCGCGCCGACTCGCTTCGGCGCGCGATCCAGCGCTGGGATTCTCGCCGCGGTCGTCGCCGCGGTCGTCGCCGCGGTCTTCGTCGGAGTCCTTGGAGTCGTCGTCGGGGCCTGTGGCGGAGGCGCAGGCGGCGCCGGCGCGAGCGCGCCGACGTCGCTCAGCTACCCGGGCTTCTCCAGCGAGCCGCGCACCTGTGAGGAGCTTTCGGAGCTCGTTCCGAGCGTCGCTGGGGGCGCGCCGACGCGCTACTCGGTGTCGCCCGCACTGCCCAGCGGTCTGCAACTCGACGCCGCGACCGGCGTGTTGCGCGGCGCGCCTCAGGAGTCCGCGCCCGAGCGCGCGTACACGATCACGGCTTCGAACTCGGCGGGCCGCGCGAGTGCGCAGGTCGTGTTCGAGGTGAAGGAAGTCGTGCTCGCGGGACTCGACTACGGTGGTCCGGCGCAGCCGCTCGCGATCGGAGTGCACGCTCGAATCGCGCCGCAAGTCGCGAGCGGACGAGCCGCGGCCTTCGAACTCAGCGCGGGAGTGCTGCCCGAGGGAGTCTCGCTCGATCCGCTGAGCGGCGTGCTCGCGGGTCTGCCAGCCGCCGCGGCTCTCGCTCAGTCGTTCGCGATCACGATTCGCGCGCGCGACTGTCGCGGCGCGTGGATCGAGAGCGAGCTCACGTTCGACGTCGGAGTTCCGCAGGCTCGTTCGGCGATCGTGCTGAACGACGGCGAGCCGATCGTGTCGACCTATCTGCCCGCGAGCGCGAGCGGCGCTCTGGCGGCGTTCGAGCACGCACTCGGCGACGACACGGCGGCGAGCGAAGTGCTCGCGAGCACCGATGGACGGGTGCTGTTCCTCGCGGAGGGCGATCGCGCGGCCGTGGCGACCCTGCTGCGCGGCGACGATGGGCGCTGGCTGGCGAGCGGACATGTCGCGAGCACCGGCCCCGCGGCTGCGATCGCGCTCGCGACGAGCGGCGCGCGTCTGTGCGCGCTCACGGCCGAGCCGCGCCTGTACGTGTGGCACGTCGATCCGACCAGCGGAGCGCTCTCGCTCGCGGGCGAGACGAGCGACTTGCCGAGCGAACCCACCGCCTTGGCGGTCGATCCAACCGGACGCTTCGCATTCGTGGCGGGCGCCTACGACGCGGAACTCGCCACGCTCTCCATCGACCCCGACGACGGAACGCCCGTCCCCGTCGCGCGCCTCGCTGGCGTCGGCGCGCTCGCCTCGCTCGCGGTCGCCCGCCGCGGTGACTTCTTGATTGGCGCCGACCTGTCGGTGGGCCTGCGCGTGTTCGCGATCCAGCCCCAGAGCGGCGCGCTGTCTGCCGTCGCCGGTCCGCCGCTCGCGACGGGCAGCGGCGCCGGCGTCGTGTGGGCTCACCCTCACGAGGACTTCGTCGTCAGCGCGCGCTCGTTCGAGGGTTTGCTCGACGTCTTCACGCTCGGCTCAAACGGCAGCCTGCTGTCGGCGCCCTCGTCGCCGTTTTCGACCGAGCGCGCTGTGACGCGGCTGTGCGCCACGCCGGATGGAGCGCGTGTCCACGCGCTCGTCGAGCACTCGAGCTGGCTCGCGTTCGAGCTTGCGAACACCGGCACGCTCACGCCGAGCGCCGTGCCTCGCTGCACGACGCGCGGCAGCGCGCGCACGATGGCGTTCGTGCCCGGTGCGCGCGCGGATCAGCCCATCGCGCGCGAACTCCTTGCCGCGGGCGCGCCGCAGCCGCGCGTGTTCGGTGTCGAGCTCGATGGCTCGCTCGTTCCCAAGCCGCTCGACGAAACGGCCCAGAGCCCGATCACGCGCATCGAGCCTCACCCGTGGCTGCCGGTCGCGTACGTCACGCGGATCGGCGCGCCGCCGTGTGTGCACGACATCGCCGCCGACGGCGCGCTGGTCCCGCGTGCCGCGTCGCTGCCGAGCGGCGGATCGAGCGGCCTGTGCGTCGATCCCTCCGGGCGCTTCGCCTATGAGGTGCTCGAGGGAGCGCCCGCGCTCGTTCGCAGTTGGGTCGTGCAGTCCGACGGTTCGCTCGAAATCGGCGGAGAAGCGCTCTTCCCCGACGGTCCGCTCGCGCTGGCCTTCCATCCCTCCGGCGAGTTCGTGCACGTCGCCTGCACGGGTGGCGCGTCGCTCGAGACATTTGCGATCGACTGGGCCACCGGCGAGCTCGTCGCGTGGGGCACGACGCTGTTCGGCTCCGCGCCGCGCTCGCTCTCCATCGACGCGAGCGGGACGCTGCTCGCGGCGCTCGATGCCGCTGGTTCGTCCGTGCACGTCTTCGCGCTCGATGCGGCCACCGGCATGCCCCATCTGCTGCCGGGTGGCTTTCTGCCGCTCGCCGCCGCGACCACGTTGCTGTTCACGCCCGACGGCGATCGGCTGCTGATCGGCGGAGCGCAAGGCGCGCTGCTCGGCGCCTTCTCCCTCGACCGCGAAAGCGGCGCACTCTCCGCGCTCGGCGTCGTGCCCGGACCCGCGCCGCTCGCGACCGTGCTCGGCCCCGACGGCAGCACGGTGTATGCGTCGCTTCCCGGCGGGTTCATCGAGCGCATCGACTCCCTCGCGCTCCTGCGCATCGACTCGACCCTGCTCGGGGCGGACGCGAACGCGCTCTCGCTGCGGCTCAAGCTGCGCTGACGCGCGGGACCCAGCGCTCGGCCGCGTAGGCGAGCGGCGCGACTTGGAGCAACACGAGCGCGGGAGTGGCCGTCAGGTAGAAGCGCTCCCAATCGAGCGGCAGCCATGCGATCGTGCCCGCGAGGAAGATCACCGCGAAGGCGAGCGTGGCCTGAGCGTGCGAGCAGCCTTTCGCGGCGCGCCAAGTGAGCAGCGCGAGGCCGGCGGTCGCGAGCGCGACTCCGACGTAGCCGAGCACGAAGCCGCCGCCGGCGAGCGTGCGCGCGAAGAGCGCGATGCGCTCGGGGATGGTGCGCGCGACGGCGACACCGGTGCGCGGCGCGAGCTCGTTCTGAAAGTGCGCGAGCAGCTTGTCCCAGCGCGCGAGCATGTCCTGCACGCCCTCGAGGGGCTCGCCCCACAGTCGCGGGTTGAGCGCGTAGAAGCACACGAGCGTGACGCCTGCGGCGAGCGCGAGTGCAAGCGTGGCGCGCTTCCAGTCCCCCGGTGCGCGACACGTCGCGAGCGCCAGCCACGCCGCCGTCGCCGCGCACAAGAGGCCGCCGTTGAACTTGCTCGACACGGCGAGTCCGCAGGCGAGGCCTAGCACGGCGCCGGTCGCGAGCGACGCGCGCGGCCGCCGCAGCGCCACGAGCAAGCCGGCGAGGCAGAACGGCAGCATGAAGTGATCGGTGCGCAGGTAGTTCGACGTCGAATGCACGAGCGGCGTCGCGAGCCAGCACGCGAAGGCGAAGGCACCGGCGACGTGACCGGCGCGTCCACGGACGAGCTCGCGCGCGCACAAGTACAGCAGCGCGGCGGACAGCGCGCTGAGCGCGAGCACCACGCGGCGCGCGAGCGGCGCGGCGGGGAGCAGCGCGGACTGGGCCAGCGCTCCCGCCTGCGGATCGTCGCGCTGGAACACCTGAAACGCGCGCGGAGAGGCTTGGTCGTGGCCGGCGGCTGCCAGCGTCGCGCCCCACACGAGCTTGGGCAGGCACGGATTCATGTAGCCGAAGGTCGTGCGCTGCACGCCCTGCGTCCAAGGGCTCTCGCCGCGCTCGGAGGTCGGGTCGAGCTCCGCTCCCGCGGGTGGCGCGCCCGTGACGAGCTGTTGCCAGTGCAGGATCGAGATCGCGATCCACTCGGGCTCGTCACTGCCGAGGCGGCCGTCGTGGCGGCGCTCGCGCGTCGCGAAGGCGAGGCCGCAGGCCAGCGCGAAGAGCGCGAGCGCGAGCGCGAGCTCGGTGCGAAGCGTGCGACGTTCGGCCACGGACGTGCGCAGAGCCTACGTTCTGGGCTCGCGCGAGGCCAAGCGCGCGCCGCGTGGCCTATACTTGGGCCGCGATGTTCCGCTCTCGCCTGCTCGCCGCCGCCACGGCGTTGTGCGCTGCGGCCTGCGGCTCCTCGGAGCGCCCGCACAACGTGCTCGTGGTGCTGCTCGACACGACGCGCGCCGACCATCTCTCGTGCTACGGCTACGAGCGCGCGACGACGCCGGTGATCGACCGACTCGCGGCCGAGGGCGCGCGCTTCGAGGACCTGCGCTCGCAGTCGTCGCTCACGCCCGTGTCCGCCAGCACGCTGCTGACGGGCGCGCTGCCGCATCGCCACGGCGTGCGCAGCTTGTTTGCGGTCGGCGGCGAGACGCTCTCGAAGGACGTCGCCAGCTTGCCGGAGCTGTGGCAGCGCAGTGGACGCCGCACCGCGGCCTTCGTGAGCGCCAAGCCGATGGGGGCTCAGTACGGACTCGCGCGCGGCTTCGATGCGTATCACGACGACCTCACGGCGAGCTTCGAGCGGCACGGCATCGAGCGCGCGAGCGATGCTCCGCAGCGTCCGGCCGACGACACGACCGACTTGGCGCTCGCGTGGCTCGACCAGCACGGCCGCGAGCCGTTCGCGCTTCTGGTGCACTACTTCGACGCCCACGATCCGTCGTTCGTGCCGCCGCGCGATTGGCTCGCTCGCAACGTGTCCTTTCCGCTCCCAGAGAACCTGCGGCGCGCCGGCCCCGAGCAGCGCATCGCGGCGCTCACCGTGCCGCGCCATCGAGTCGATCTCTACGACGCGGAGCTGCGTTTCATGGACGAGCAGCTCGGGCGCATCGTCGAGCAACTGCGCGCGCAGGGCACGCTCGACGAAACGCTCATCGTCGTGCTCGCGGATCACGGCGAGGCCTTTGGCGAACATGGCTTTTGGACACACGGGATCCTCTATGAGGAGCAACTGCACGTGCCGTTGGTGCTGCGCGGTCCGGGCATCGATCCGGGTCGAGTCGTGCGCGAACGTGGACGCGTGGTCGACGTGTTGCCGACGCTCGCGGAGCTGCTCGAGCTTCCGGCGCCGTCGCAGGCGCTCGACGGCCGCTCGCTCGTGAGCGCGCTGCGCGGCGAAGCGAGCGGCGAATCGCGCGACGTGTACGCGGAGGTGCACCACGCACCCGAGGACCGGCTCGCGCGCGAGCGCGAGATGTACGCGCTGCGCAGCGGCGACTGGAAGTACATCCACCGACCCACGAGCGGGCGCCACGAGCTCTACGACCTCGCGAGCGACCCGGGCGAGCTCGTCAATCTCTACTCACCGTCGCACCCGCGCGCCGTGGGACTCGCGCTGCGACTCACGCGCATGGGCGCGCTCGGCGGAGCGGGCGTTTCGCTCGATGGACTCTCGCAGGCGCAGCTCGAGGAGCTGCGCGCGCTCGGCTATCTGTAGTCCGCGCGCCCGCGGATCGCGGCGGGGAGGATGCACGCGCTCGAGCGGCGCCAGATGCCGCGCGAGATCGTCGTCGCCGCTGACTCCGACCTCGACCATGACCGCGGCCATCGCGCGCCGATCCAGCGGACGAAGACGCGCGCGTCCTAGCGCGTCGCGCCGTCCGGCGAGTCCACCGCGCGTCACTGGCCCAGCCGCGGCAGTGGCAGCCAGCGCGGCTCGCTTCCGGTCAACTGCGCTCCGTCGACGTAGCCGAGCATGCGCAGCTCGCGTTCGGTGTCCGCGTCGAGCTGGTAGCGCTGCGGCGGGCCGGAGGCGCGCTCGCGGTACGCCTGATCGACGTCGCGCTGGCCGCGCAGCAATCCGAGCATGCGTTCGGCGTGCTTGGGATGCTCTGCCGCGACGTCGGCGAGTTCCGCCGGGTCGCTCTCGAGGTCGAACAGCGCAGCGCCCTGTCGCTCCTCGTCCCACACCAAGCGCCAGCGCCCCTCGCGCACCGACCACTGGCGGCCCTCGCGATCCTTGCGCGCGAGTGAGTGGGTGAAGACCGGCGCGATGGGCAGCTTTTCGCCGCGCAGGGCGGGCACGAGCGAGCGACCCTGCAACAGCAGCGCGCCGCGCGGCACCTCCGCGAGGTCGAGCACGGTCGGCATCACGTCGATCGTGTTGACGATGTCGCCGACGCGGTGCGGCGCGATGCCGGGCGCGCGCAGCATGAGCACCACGCGCAGGGCCTCTTCGTGCAGCGCGTTGCCGTGGCCGACGTAGCCGTGCTCCCCGAAGCCCTCGCCGTGGTCGGAGACGATCACGACGATCGTGTTCGGTGCGAGATCCGCGCGTTCGAGTCGCTCGAGCAGCCGCGCGAGCTCGCGGTCCGCATGGCGGATCTCGGCGTCGTACAGGTCGCGCCAGAACTCCATGATGTCGGGGTCCGAGGTGCGAATGCCGAACTCGTTGAGCTTGGCGTACAGCCCTTCCTGCTCGGGGCCGTTGCCCGCGTTGCAGTGTTCCTTGTGCTCGAGGATCAGGCGCACACCCTCGGCGTCGATCTCGCGCTGCTCGAGCCAGCGATCGATCACCGCCACGAGCCGGTCGTGCTCCGCCTGCTCGCGATACTCGGGCCGGTAGGCCTGCAGATCCGCTTCCGGAGGCCGGTAGGGGCCGTGCACCTCGTAGGTGTGGAAAAACAGGAAGAACGGCTCGTCCTTGAACTCCTCGATCCAACGCAAGGTGCGCTCGAGGTTGGGCGCGAGGCGGCTGGGGTGCAGCACGTTGGACGCGTGCTCGTCGGGCGTGTCACCTTGGTTGAGCGGGTAGAGGTCGAAGCCCTGCCCGAGGCCGAACTGCTTTTTCGCGTAGCCGCCGTCGGTGAAGCCCGCCGTGGCGTAGCCGCGCGCCTTCAGCACCTCCGCGAGCGTGGTCACGCGCTCGTGCATGGCGCCGGGATCGGGAAACGTCGTGACGCCGTGCACGCTGGGGTAGAGCGACGTCATCACGCTCACGAGCGAGGGCGCGGTCCACGGCGCGGCCGATTGCGCGTTGTCGAACACCACCGACCGCGCCGCAAAGCGATCGAGGTTCGGGCTCGTCGCGCGCGCATGTCCGTAGCAGCCGAGGTGGTCGGGGCGCAGCGTGTCGAGCGCGATCACCACGACGTTGGGCGGGCGCGCCGTTTCTCCGCACTGCGCGAGCGTGGGTGCGAGGACGGCGAGCAGGAGGTTGCGGAGCACGAGTCGCATGCGCCCGATTCTAGGCCACAGAGCGCACGGGATCGGCGGGTGTTTCCCAGCCCTTTCCGCCCACCGCGGGGTTGACCGCGTGCGAGGAGGTCGGTTCGATCGCTGCCCATGCAGTGGCTGCGACCTCCCGTTCGGATCTCGCGCGCGTGCGCCGCGACCGCGTGGTGGTACGCGCTGTGGTGGGGCGGTCGGCTGGCGCTGTGCGTCGCGCCGCGCGCGCGTCAGCGCTGGCGCCGCTGGATCATGCGCCGCTGGTGCCGCGCCCTGTGCGCGGCGTTCGCGGTGCGCGTCGAAGTCGTCGGCACGCCTCCGCCGCCCTCGGCGCTGCTCGTCGCCAATCACCTCGGCTACCTCGACATCCTCGTGCTCGGTTCGCAGGTCGACGCGGCCTTCGTGTCTCGCGCCGACATCGCGCGCTGGCCGCTCATCGGACCTCTCGCGCGCGACTTCGACACGCTGTTCCTCGTGCGCGAGCGGCGCCGCGACCTGCCCGCGATGAACTCCCAGATCGCTCACACGCTCGGGCGGGGCATCGGCCTCGTGATCTTCCCCGAGGGCACCAGCCATCGCGGCGACACGGTGCACGAATTCCGACCGTCGCTGCTCGCACCGGCGGCCGAGGCGGGGCTCGCCGTGTGGGCCGCGTGTCTGAGCTATCGCACCGCGCCCGGCGATCCGCCCGCGTCCACGCACGTGTGCTGGTGGGGCAACGCGCCGTTTGGGCCGCACGCGCGAGCACTGCTGCGCCTGCGGCGCATCGACGCGCGCATCGAGTTCCTGCCGCGCCCCGAGCGGCACTCCGATCGCAAGCAACTGGCCGTGAGGTTGCGCGCCGCAGTGCTCGAACGCTTCGTGCCCGTCGCCTGAAGCGACGGCGAGTCGCGGCGCTCGCTATCCTCTTTGGCGCCCATGAGCACCAACCGCGTCGAGTTCGTCGAGAGGGCCTTCGACGAGTGGCTCGACTCCGCAGCACAGGCCTCGGCACTGCTCGCCCCCGACGCACCGCTGTGCGCTGGCTCGCAACTCGGCGCGCGGATGGCCGTCGAGCTGTTCGAGGATCAGGTCGCCTCGCGCGCGCTCGACATCGCCTCGCGCGAGCTGAAGAAGTCCAACCGCAGCTTCTACACCATCTCGAGCGCCGGTCACGAGAACAACGCCGTGCTCGGCGCGCTGCTGCGCGCGACGGATCCTTGCTTCCTGCACTACCGCTCGGGCGGATTGATGCAGGCCCGCTCGCGCAAGCTCTCTGGCGGCACTCCGGTGTTCGACACGCTGCTGTCCCTCGTCGCCTCCGCCGAGGATCCCGCCAGCGGCGGGCGTCACAAGGTGTGGGGCAGTCGGCCGCTGTGGGTTCCGCCGCAGACGAGCACGATCGCATCGCACCTGCCCAAGGCCGTCGGACTCGCGATCTCGCTCGCCCGCGCGCGGCGCCTCGGCATCGAGATCGAGCTGCCCAACGACTCGGTCGTGTGCTGCACGTTCGGCGATGCCTCGGCGAATCACTGCACCGCGCTCGCGGGCTTCAACTTCGCGCGCTACGCCGCGCGTCAGGGCAGTCCCTGCCCCGTGCTGTTCGTGTGCGAGGACAACGGCATCGGCATTTCCGTTCCGACGCCGCAGGACTGGATTCGCGAGAGCTTCGGAGCGCTTCCGCACCTGCGCTACTTCCGCGCCGCGGGCGAGCTCGATCAGGTCCACGACGCCGCGCTCGAAGCGATCGAGTGGTGCCGCGCCACGCGCCGTCCGGCGTTCCTGCACCTCGAGACGACGCGCCTGTGGGGGCACGCGGGCTCGGACGTCGAGACGACCTACCACAACCTCGCGCAGATCGAAGCGCTCGAAGCGCGCGATCCGCTGCTGCGCAACGCGAAGCGGCTCGTCGCGTGCGGTGCTGCGACTCCCTCCCAGTTGCGCTCGCTCGTGCGCGACACGCGCGAGCGCGTGAACGCGGCGAGCGAAGAGGCCGCGCGTCGGCCGCGGCTCGTCACGCGCGAGTCGGTCGTCGCGTCGCTCGGGCGCTGGGACGAGTCCGCCGTGCGCGCGCACGCCCGCGTGGGAGTCGACCTCGAGCGCCGCAGAGCGCACTTCGGCACGCTGCCCGAGCAGCAGACGAGCGCGACCAAGAAGACGCTCGCGGCGCACGTGAACTCGACCTTGCACGACGAGTTCTTGCGGCGGCCCGAGGTGCTGCTCTTCGGCGAGGATGCGGGCAAGAAGGGCGGCGTCTACGGCATCACGGCCGAGCTACAGAAGCGCTTCGGCGTCGCGCGTTGCTTCGACACGTTGCTCGACGAGACGTCGATCCTCGGCCTCGCGCAGGGCGCCGCGCACATCGGGCTCCTGCCGCTGCCGGAGATCCAGTACCTCGCCTACATTCACAACGCGCTCGACCAACTGCGCGGGGAGGCCTGCTCGCTGCAGTTCTTCTCGAACGGCCAGTTCGCCAATCCGATGGTGGTGCGCGTGCAGGGGCTCGCCTATCAGAAGGGCTTTGGCGGGCACTTTCACAACGACAATTCGCTCGCGGCCCTGCGCGACATCCCGGCCTTGATGCTCGCCGTGCCCGCGCGCGGAGACGATGCGGCGCGCATGCTGCGCGGCGCGGTCGCCGCCGCCAAGGCGTGCCAGCGCGTGGTGGTGTTCCTCGAGCCGATCGCGCTGTACCACGAGCGCGACCTGTACGAGGACGGCGACAACCAGTGGCTGTTCGCGTACCCGCCGCCGGAGAGCGACGTGCTGCTGCCCGGCGACGTCGGCGTGTACCACGAGGACGCGCGCGATCTGCTGATCGTGAGCTACGCGAACGGGCTGCGCCTCTCGCTGCGCGCCGCGAAGGTGCTCGCGGAACGCCATGGCATCCGCGCACGGGTCGTGGACCTGCGTTGGCTCAATCCGCTGCCGTTCGAGGCGCTCGCGCGGCACGCCGCGGCCTGCAAGGGCGTGCTGGTTGCCGATGAGTGCCGACGCACGGGCGGCGGCATCGCGGAAGCCGTGCTCGCCGACCTCGCGGAGCGGGGCGTGGGCGGCAAGTTGCGCTCGGTGCGCGCGGCGGACACGTACGTGCCGCTGGGCTCCGCGACGAGCGTCGTGCTCTTGCAGGAACACGAAATCGTCGACGCGGCGCGGAGGATGGCATGAGGCGCATCGCGATCCTGTGTCCGGGACGGGGTTCCTACACGGAGAAGTCCATGGGCAGCCTGCCCGCGGGACATCCGTGGGTCGCACGCGCGGACGAGCTGCGGACCGAGTATGGATTGGCGCCGCTCTCCGAGCTCGACCGCGCGGCGAAGTTCAGCGGCGCCGTGCACCTGCGGCCCGCGAACGTGTCGGCGCTCATCTGGCTCATCACCATGCTCGACGCCGCCACTGCGATGGAGCAAGACGAGTGCGTGGCGGTGGCCGGCAACTCGATGGGCTGGTACTCGGCGCTCGCCGTCGGTGGCGCGCTGTCCTTCGACGATGGTTTCCGCCTCGTGCAAGAGATGGCGCTGGCGCAGGAGCGCCACGCCGGCGGCGGCCAGATCCTGTATCCGCTCGTCGACGACGAGTGGCGTTGCGACGAGGCGCGTGCGAAGGCGGTGCGCGCGGCGCTCGCCTCCTCGAACGGCCACGCGCTGCCGTCGATCGAGCTCGGCGGCTTCGCGGTGCTCGCGGGCAGCGAAGAGGGGATCGCGCACCTGTTGGCGAACCTGCCGCAGGTGAAGCTCGGCGCCAACACCTATCCGTTCCGGCTGATGCAGCACGGTGCCTACCACACCCCGTTCGTCCAGCCCGTCAGCGACGCGGCGGTGGAGTCGCTCTCGCGCCTGCGTTTCGGCGCGCCGCGCACCACGCTCATCGACGGTCGAGGCGTGCGCTTCACGCCGTGGAGCACGGACGTGGCCGAGCTGGTGCGTTACACGCTTACGACGCAGGTCACCGACCCCTACGACTTCACCAAGTCGGTGCGCGTCACGCTGCGCGAGCACGCGCCCGAGCAGCTCGTGCTGCCCGGCCCCGGCAACACGCTCGGCGGCATCTGCGGGCAGATTCTGTGCCGCGAAGGTTGGCGCGGCATGGCGTGCAAGGCGGACTTCGAGCGCGAGCAGGCCCTCGAGCGAGCGCCCGTGCGTTCCATGCGACGCTAGGATTTTCCAGCCGGGCGCGAAACCTCCGTCGCGGTCTTCTTTCACCACACGTCACCATGAAGCACCTCCTAGCGTTGTCGTTGGCGCTCCTCGCCTCCGCGTGCGTGCTCGTCGTCAGGCCCCCGGATTCGCAAGGCTCGGCGTGGGTTTCCCTCGACGGGTCCTCGAAGTTGTTCGACGGCTCCGGGATCGTGGCCTCGCAGGCGCGGGAGGTTCCAAAGTTCCACGCCGTACGCGTCGGCGGAGCTTTCGATGTGCGCGTGGCGATGGGGCGCACGCGCTCGGTGGTGCTCGAGGGCGACGACAACCTGCTCGAGCACGTCTGCACGCGCGTCGAGGACGGCGTGCTCGTGCTCGATTTCGCGCCTGGCCGGTACCGCACCCGACGCCCGCTGAGCGTCGTGCTCGTGACCGAGACGCTCACCGCGCTCGAAGTCCATGGAGCGGGCGACGTGCGACTCGAGGGCGTGGTGGGGGAGCGATTGGGCATCGTCATCAGCGGCAGTGGCGACGTGATGGCGAATGGAGCCGTGGACGTGCTCGAGCTCTCCATCACCGGCGCCGGAAAGGCGTACTTCATGGGGCTCGATGCCGAGCGCGCCAGCGTGACGATCTCGGGCGCGGGCAGCGCGGTGGTGGCCGTGAGCAAGCGGCTCGACGTTGCGATCAGCGGCGCGGGCGACGTGCGCTACTGCGGGCGCCCGCAGGTTTCCAAGAGCGTTTCAGGGGCGGGTTCCGTGCAGCCCCTCGGCGGCTGAGCCAGCCGCGGCCTTCGGATAGACTGCCGCTGGTGGACAAGTCCAAGCGTTTCAGCGTCGTGCGCGACCCCGTGCACGGCGACATCTACTTGTCGCACGAAGAGCTCTCGTTGCTCGACACGCGCGAAATGCAGCGCCTGCGCGGCATCAAGCAGCTCGGCTCGGCCGACCTCGTCTATCCCGGAGCCCGCCACAGCCGTTTCGAGCACTCGATCGGCACCGTGCACGTTTCGCAGGCGATCATCGACGCCACGAGCCGCGCCGCGGCCGACCATCCGCGCGAGCAGCTCAAGATCGGACCGGAGGAAGCGCGCGTGATCCGCATCGCCGCGCTCGTGCACGACATCACGCACATCCCCTACGGCCACCACATCGAGGATCAGTCGGGGCTCCTCCACCGGCACGACTCGGCCTACCGCTTCGAGCGCATGCTCGGTGCGAACACCGAGATCGGTCAGAAGCTCGAGCGCCTCGGGCTCGCCCGCGACGTGCTCGCCGTGCTCTGTCCCGCGGCTCAGGGCGGCGAGCGCGTGCCGGCCTACTGGCGCCAGATCAACTCCGACACGATCTGCTCGGACATCCTCGACTACCTGCAGCGCGACGCCTACTTCACGGGCCTCAAGATCGGCATCGACCCGCGGCTCGTCTCGCACTTCAAGGTCGATCGCGCGAGCGGAAACCTCTACATCGACCTCGCCAAGCACAATCTGCTGCGCGAGGACATCCTGAGCGAGATCGTGCGCATGCTCGAGGCGCGCTACTACTTCTCCGAGCGCGTCTACTACCACCACGCCAAGGTCGCCGCCGGTGCGCTGCTCGCGCGCGCGGTCGAGCTGTGCCTGCGCGAGAAGCTGCTCGCGGAGGACGACTTCTACATGACCACGGATGACTCGCTGCTCGACGTGCTCGAGCGCGCGCTCGAGCGCGCGCGTCCCGCCATCGGGCGCCGCGTCCGTTCGCTGGTGCAACGCTATCGCGACCGTCGCCTGCCCAAGCGCGCGTGCGTGTTTCCGCGCCAGCAGAACGAAGGCGCACAGGCCGAGCTCGTGGGCAAGTACTTCGCGCTCGAAGGCCACGCCGCGCGCACGGCGGTGGAGGAGCGCGTGCAGGATCTCGTGCGTTTCGCCACCGGGCGCGAGATCGAGATCATGGTCGTGTGTCCCGCGCGCCGCATGCAACTGAAGGAAGCCGCCACGCACGTGCGCTGGCCCGGCGACGACGCGCTGGCGCCCCTGTCCGAGCACTCGGCCAAGGTCCCGCGGCTCGCGGATCTCGAACGCTCCTACCGCGACCTGTGGAAGTTCTACGTGTTCGCGGCCACCGACGAGCCGGAGTTGCTCGCCAAGGTGGGCGAGATCGCGGCCGGGGAGTTCCCCTTTGCGCGCAATCTCTACGTCGCCGGTCGCCGCGGCTGACCCGCTGGCTGCGTAAGAAAGTCGCATTTCGTCAAGGTCGCTCGCTCCCGCTCCCGATGAGAGGGCTGGGAGAAGCACATGCAGCAGATCAGCGTCGTGCACGCCGCTTTCGGCGTGTTTGTCTTGGGTTCCATCCTCGCGGCCTCGAACACGGGACCGTTCGCCGAGTCCAACACCGCGAACTCTTCCGTGCGCGATCCGTATCGACTCGAAGCCTCGCTCTCGCCCGATGGCCGCTGGGTCGCCGTCAGCGGAGCGCGCGGGTGGTCGAGTGACACGCGCTGCTGGATCGTGCCGCTCGAAACGGGCGTGCCGCTCGAAATCGTCGATGCGCAGCCCAACGGAGCGCAGACGATTGCGTGGAATGCCGCAGGCGAGGCGCGCGTCGAGATCGTGAACCGCGAGCTGGGCGTGAGGGAGCTGCGCTGGATCGAGCCCGCGACGGGCGAAACCGTGCGCTTCACGCGCGACCGCGACGCGATTCGCGCGGAGCTGCGCGCGGCGACGCTCGAGTGGGGGACCGTTCAGGAGCGCGTGACGCCGGATGGTCGCACGCTGCGCAACGTGCGCTGGACCGCCCAAGGCTCGCGCATCGACCTCGAGTCCGTCGGTCAGTCTCGCATCACGCTCTCGCCTCGGGCGGGAGCCGGCTTCTTCAGCGCGACGCGCGGCGGAGTCACGTACCTCACGCGCTTCGACATCGTCGAAGGCACGCAGCGCGACATCGTTCAAAGCGGCGCGCTCGATCTGGAATGGAACTGTTCGTCGGACGGCCGCAAGCTGCTCATCAGCGAAGGCGGGCTCGAGCACCGCGTGCGCATCGTCGACGCCCGCGCGGGCACGCTGCTCGACGGTCCGTGGATGGCGACCGAGCCGCGCTGGATCGAAGGGTGCGACGGCCGCTACTTCGCGGGCGTCCGCGGGGGCCAGCGCGTGCTGTTCGACCTGTTGCGCGACCGCGAGGTCTCGATGGGCACGGACGAGGGCGCGTGGCCGGAAGTCACGGCGCTCTCCGACGGACGCTTCGTCGTCGAGAACGACCGCGAGATCGCGCTCTTCGACGCGGATTTCCGCCGCGTGCGCTGCCTGTTCCACGCGGGCGCCGAGACGGCCGTCGCCCGGCGCTGAGCGCTCAGACCTGCTGTGCCAACTCGAGCGCCTTGGCGCGGCGGGGATGGCGCTCGAGGAAACGGCGCAGACGCTCCGCGGCGAGCTCGATGCGCTCGAGCGAGAGCGCGTAGGAGAGCCGCACGTGCGTGTCGACGCCGAACGCGGTGCCGGGCACGAGCGCGAGGTCCACCTGCTCGAGCACGTCCTCGCAGAAACCTCTCGTTCCGCGCTCATCGAGGTAGGCGCGCACGTCAGGAAACGCGTAGAAGGCTCCGCGCGGCCAGGGAACCGAGAGCCCCATGCCGCGCAGCGCATCGATCAGCCAGCGGCGGCGGCGGTCGAATTCCGCGCACATGTGCGCGATCTCGACCGGCTCGGGGCCGGTGAGCGCGGCGAGGTAGCCGTCCTGACTGATGGTGTTCGGCGCACCCGTGAGGTGGGATTGCAGGCGCTCGATGGCCGAGGTGACCTCGCGCGGTCCGGCCGCGAAGCCGATGCGGTAGCCGGTCATGGCGAGCGATTTCGAGGCCCCATCGAGCACGATCGTGCGGGCGCGCACGGCCGGGCTGAGCGTCGCGGGGCTCACGTTCGGCTCGCCTTCGTACACGAGGCGGCGGTAGATCTCGTCGGAGAGGATCCACAGGCCGCGGCGCTCGCACAGACTCGCGAGTCGTTGCACCTCGTCGTGGGTCCACACGTAGCCGGTCGGATTGCTCGGGCTGTTGAACAGCACGGCCTTGGTGCGCGGCGTGATCGCGCGCTCGATCGCGTCGAAGTCCGGGCCGCAGTCCTCGCGCGAGGGCACGCTCACCGGCACGCCGCCGCAGATGCGCACGATCTCGACGTAGCTGACCCACGCCGGGAGGATCAGCAGGACTTCGTCCATGGGATCGACGAGCGCGAGCATGGCGCCGGAGAGCGCGTGCTTGGTGCTGTGGCAGACGGTGACTTCCTCGACGGCGTAGGGCGCGATGCCGCGCACGGCCGCGGCGTTCTCCCCGATCGCCTTGCGCAGGGCGCGCGTGCCCGCGGCCGGCGTGTACCTGACGTCGCCCGAGAGCACCCTGCGCGAGGCCGCCTGCTGCACGAGGGCCGGAGCCGGGAAGTCCGGCTCGCCCACGGACATGTTCACGATGTCGCGGCCTGCTTCGGCCAGCGCCTTGGCACGGGCGTCGAGGGCCAGCGTCACGGACAGCGAAATCGACTGGGCGCGTTGAGAGAGGGGCATCGGAGTGGCAGGGCGCGCGTCCAAGGGGGGGCGCGCGGGGGACAGAGCGTCGGGCATCCTCTGGCCGAGGTCAATGGCGTGCCCATCCGCGGCGCGCGGGCATCGGTCGGGAAGGCTCTGGCCAGTGCGGCGTCCAAGCCCGCCGCCGCGCGTGTCGACACCGACGCGCCCTCGGGCGTGGACCACGCTGGACTCCCGCGCGCGCCCCCGTCACGCTCTCCGCGCACACCGCCATGACTCGCCGCTTCCTGCGCTACGCCTTCTTCGCACTGCTCGTGCTCCTGTTCGCGGGCTACTTCGCCTTCGCGACCTTCGTGTTCAGCCCGACCGAGTCGGACTACGAGGCCGACGTGTCGACGCTCGTGCCGCGCGGCGTCGATTTCTTCGCCGCCAAGTCCAACTTGTCCGAGGACTTCGAGCGGGTGCCGCGACTCGCGGTGCAGGCCGAGCTCGAACGCACCGCGAGCTGGCGCGCGTGGCTCGAGTCGCCCGAGCGTGCGGAGCTCGAGGCGCGTCACCACATCGAGGCGCAGCTCGACAACTTGCGCACGCACATCGACGCGCTGGGCGTGGACCCGCTCGACGTCCTCGGTGGCGAGGAACTCGCGATCGCCGGCTACTTCAAGGGGCCGACGCTCGAACAGGCCGACTGGGCCGTGTACGGACGAGCGTCGTGGATGGGCAAGCTCGCCGTGGCCGCGCTCGACCACCCCGGACTCGCTGGCCTCGATGAGCGCGGCCTGTCCGTGTCCGCCGAGCAGGGTTTCGTGACGCTCTCCGGCGCGGGACTGCCGCGCGCGCTGCACGTGGGGCGCGTGCAGGACGTGGTGATCCTCGGCACGTCGCGCGAGCTCGTGGCGAAGGCGAGCGAGCTGCGCGCCCGCGGCGGGCAGGACAGCTTCGGCATGAGCGCGGCCTACAACGACGAGATCGCGCAGGCGCGTCGCACGAGCGAGGGCCACGACCTCGAGCTGTACGTCGATTGGCGCACGGCGATCGAAAAGCTGCAGCTCTCGGCGCGGCACCCCGATCCGAGCTCGGATGTGCCACTCGAGTCGATCTTGGGCCGCATGTTCCAACTCGCCAGCGTGCGCACTCTGGCCGGGACGATCGGCTTCGATCAGGGCGTGGTGGTCGACCTGCACGGCGAGCTCTCCAGCGAGACGATGACGCCGTTCCAAAAGACGCTCTACCGCCAGCGCGGTCGCGAGTCGAAGGTCATCGTGGACGAGCTCGCGCGGCTCGCGCGCCCCGATACTCAGGTGCTCGCGCACCTCGAAGTCGAGCTCGGCGAGTTCCTGACCGAGCTGTACTCCTCGCTCGAGCCGGCCGCGCGCCAGTTGATCGACGAGACGCTGCGCAGCACGGGCCAGTACAACGGCACCGCGGCCGCCATCAAGGAGCTGAACACGCTCTTCAAGGGACGCATCGGTCTGATCATGCGCCCGAACGACTTCCCGGTGAACGCCGAGAAGGACCCGCCGCACAACGATGTGCCGGTGTCGGCTTTCGCGCTCGTCCTGTGGACCGAAGGCTCGGAGCGCGCGCACAAGCGCATCCTCGAGCTCCAGAAGCTCGTCAACGACAACCAAGGTCGCTTCGGCCTGCAGGGCCGCAACGGCGGTCGCGGCGTGTTCATCAACAACCTTCAGGGCGGCTTCGAGGCCTGGGAGTTCTGGTCGCCGTTCATCGACGGGACCGGCCACGTCGCCGTCGCTCGCAACGCCAACCTGTACTTCCTCTCCAACTCGTTCCAGCTCGTCAGCGACCTGCTCAATCGCTCGAACCCGCTGCTCGACGTCGAGCGCCTCTCCGACCGGCCCGAGTTCAATCAACTCATCAACGAGGCGCTGCCGGCGTCGAACCTGTTCCTGTGGCTCAATCCGCGCACCCTGTCCAAGACCCTGCGCGCGTTCGCCGAGCGCCGCGCGATCGACGAAGCCAAGTCCGGCATCGACTGGGATCTCGAGCGCGCGCGCGAGGAGGATCGCGTCCTGCGCGAGCAGTTCCCCGGCCAGCGTCGCCACCAGCTCGGCTCCGAGACCCAGCAAGCGTTGAACGAGATCGTCGGCCCGCTGCTCGCCCTGCGCGAACGCGAGCTCCTGCGCGAGCGTGTCCCCGCTCTCAAGGCCAGCTACGACCGCCAGCTCACCTATCTCGAGGCCTGCTCCGTTTCCCTGCTCACCGTGGCCCTCGACCCCAAGTCCTTTGACCTCACCCTGACCGTCGTCACCCCCCTCGACCCAGCCTCCGACTGATCCGTCCCGCCACTGCCCCCCGAGCAGGCTCTGCCTGCGGAGGTCCACGCGTGGTGGTTCGCGGCAACGAAGCCAGCGGCGGCGCTTCGTAGGCCGTCCCACGCGTCAAAAAGGTGGTGCCCTCGAGTGGATTCGAACCACCACGGTGTTACCCGCCAGCACCTCAAGCTGGTGCGTCTGCCAATTCCGCCACGAGGGCACCTTGGATCGCGTCAGTCGGGGCGTCGCAGGGCTCTGGGCAGATGGGGGTCTGTCCCTGCGCGCCGCCTCGGGCGAAACCCGAGGGGCGGGGAGCATATCAGCGCGCGCGGCCGGTTCAAGTGGGCTGCGCTACGACGCTCGACGGCTTGGCTAGGACGGGGGTGGGAGCTAGGGTCTTTGGCTTGCATGGGGGTCGACACGTGTGGCGCGACCCCCGCCTCCTCCGATCCCTCCCCCGACGAAACTCCGAGCGACCCGTGAGCGCACCCCAAGGCAACGTCCTGATCGGCCAGTCGGGTGGTCCCACCCACGTCATCAACCAGAGCCTCGTCGGGATCGTGGAGACGGCTCGCTCGAGCGCGCTCGTCGAGAACGTCTGGGGCACGCTGCACGGCTTCAAGGGGGTGCTCGACGAGCAGTTCGTCGACCTCGGCGCCGAGCGCGCCGACGTGCTCGAGGCCGTGGCGCAGACCCCGGGCGCGGCGCTGCGCTCGGTGCGCAAGAAGCCGACGCGCGAAGAGTGCGAGCGCGCCCTGTCGGTGCTGCGCCGCTACGACGTGCGCTACTTCTTCTACATCGGCGGCAACGACTCGGCCGAGACCGCGCACATCCTCGCGAGCATTGCGCGGGACGTCGGCTATGAGCTGTTCGTCTACCACGTGCCCAAGACGATCGACAACGACCTGCGCGGCACGGATCACTGCCCGGGCTACGCCTCGGCGGCGCGCTACGTGGCCTCGTGCTTCCTCGGCGACAACGTCGACGTGCGCAGCCTGCCGGGCATCAAGATCAACGTCGTGATGGGACGCAACGCCGGCTGGCTGACGGCTGCGAGCGTGCTCGCGCGCACGCACCTCGACGATGGCCCGCACCTGGTGTACGTGCCGGAAACTGCCTTCGATGCGCACGAATTCGTGACGGCGGTCGACTCGGTCTACAAGCGCCTCGGCCGCTGCATCGTGGCGGTGTCGGAGGGCATCCACGACGCACAGGGGCGCCTGTTCGCTGAGTCCAAGGAGGTCGACTCCCACGGCAACGTGCAGCTCTCGGGCTCGGGCGCCCTCGGCGACAAGCTCGCGGCGCTGCTCAAGAGCCAGCTCGGCGAGAAGCTGCGCGTGCGCGCCGACACCTTCGGCTACGCGCAGCGCTCGTACTTCGGCGCGGCCTCGTCGGTCGACGCCGCCGAGGCGCGCGAGGTCGGTCGCTTCGCCGCGCGCGCGGCGCTGTCGCGCGAAGCGTTGAGCGGCACGCTGTCGATCGTGCGCGAGTCGAACGCGCCGTATCGCGTCAGCTACCGTCGCAACGAGCTCGCGCTCGTCGCGCGTGAGACGCGTCCCATGGAGGCCGCCCTGCTCGCCGGTCCCCACGACGTGGCCCTGCCGTTCCTCGACTACCTGCGCCCGCTGGTGGGGGACCTGCCGCGCCCCGCGCGGCTGGGCGATCTGCCCGTCGCGCGCCGCTGAATCCAAGGCCGCCTTCCGCTGCCCGCTACCCAAAAGAGCCTGTCTCCCCGCCAGAGCTTGTCTCCCAACGCGCCCCGAGCCTTCCCTTGAGCGATCGCACCATCGAAGTATCGGATCCCGATCCGACCCAGCCCGCCCCCGAGACGCCCCGGTCGCCCTACCAGAACCTGCTCGTACCGCTGGTGGTCGTGCCGTTCATGGTGGTCGGCGTGCTGGTGCTGGTGTTCGTGTTCTTCGGTGCCGTGGCGGGGGAGGAGACCTCGATCGAGGACAACCTGCGCCGCGTGGTCGACGGCGGGCTGAACGAGCGCAAGCAGGCCGCCATGAGCCTGGTGTCGCAGGCGCTCGAGAACCAGCGTGCGCGCGCCGCGGGAGCCGCGGAGCCTTGGCCGGTGGGGCCGGAGTTCGCCGAGCGGCTGGGGCGGGCCTGGGAGGACGTCTCCAAGGACGCTGGCCCGACCGCGCGACGGCTGGCCATCGCCCAGCTTTCGGCGCTCTACGACGACCCACAAGCATTCGATCGTCTGTCTATCTTCCTCGATGCCACCGAAGAGCAGGACGCCGACGGCCAACTGCGCGTGTCGGCCTTGATGGGCCTGTCGTGGCTGTCCGACGAGCGCGCGGCCTCGCGCATCATCCCGCTGCTCGACTCCCCGGAGTCGTTCCTGCGCCAGACGGCGGCGGCGGTGCTTCAGAACCTCCCCGGCGACGCCACGAAGGAGGCGCTCGCGCGCCTGTTGGGCGATCCCGCGCTCGAGCTGCGCGGTCAGGCCGCCATCTCGCTGTCGCATTTGGGCGACGCGCGCGGCGTCGAGGTGTTGCACGAGCTCGTCGATCCGGCCAGCTACGCGTCGGTGCAGAGCGCGCAGCCGAAGAAATTCGCGTCCGAGCGCCTCGTCGAGTCGACCCGCCTGCACGCCGTGGCCGCGCTCGGTCGACTCGGGCGCGCGCAGGACCGAGCGCTGCTCGAGGCCGTGGCCAAGGACGACGCGAGCCTGCAGGTCCGCGAGGCGGCGATGCGGGCCTTGCAGTCGTCGTCGGCACGCTGAAAAGGGACCCCCTTGAGCCGCGCCGGAGTCCGCCCTCGCGGCGGCCCTTTCGGAAGCCATTTCGGAGGCCCGTTCGGCGGCTCGCGCGGCGGCCCTCGAGGCGACCCTCGAGGCGGATCGGTCGTCCGATTCGCACGCCCGAACCCGCGCTCGGCGGGGCAGGGCGGCGCGCCGTGACGGGGCACGCGCCAGACTGCCCGCGCGGCTCGGGAGGGCGTGGGAATCGCAGCCGCGCGGGGCTTGCTTCGGCGCCCAGATTTCCCCATCCTCTCGGTCCCCATGTCCGCGGCGATTGCGCGCCGTACTGACGTCGCCTGTGGGTGGCGTCGGTCGGCACCGGTCGCGGCGGCGTAACCCGAGCCCTCGCGCAACCTCGATCCCCTCCGATCCCCGTGGCCGACGAGAAGCCCCAGACCCCCTCCGCACCCTCCCACCAGCCGCCGCCCCTGCGCACCGCTCCGCTGCGCGGCGACGTCTCGCGCCGCGGCCTGTTTTCAGTCCTTGGGCTGGGCTGGGGCGCCTTCGCGGCCGCCAACGCCGCCGGCGCTGGCGCGATGCTGCGCTTCATGATGCCCAACGTGCTCTACGAGCCGCCGCAGGAGTTCAAGGCTGGCTACCCGACCGAGTTCGCGGTCGGCGCCGTCGATGAGCGCTTCAAGGCGGCCTACGGCGTCTGGATCGTGCGCGAGCCCACCGGCTTCTATGCGCTCTCCACCGTTTGCACGCACCTTGGGTGCACGCCCAACTGGCTGCCGACCGACGAGAAGTTCAAGTGCCCCTGCCATGGCTCGGGCTTCGTGCGCACCGGCGTCAACGTCGAAGGGCCGGCCCCGCGGCCGCTCGAGCGCTACAAGATCGCGCTGGCCGAGGATGGCCAGATCCTGATCGACAAGAACACCAAGTTTCAGGAAGAGAA
Organism: Planctomycetota bacterium; assembly: GCA_016872715.1. Classification (GTDB taxonomy): domain Bacteria; phylum Planctomycetota; class UBA1135; order UBA1135; genus F1-120-MAGs118. The sequence continues at coordinate 63,669 of VGZD01000003.1, read as the reverse complement.
GGGCCAGTGGTCGCTCGATGGCGCCTACCTGGCCTACGCCTGAACGTCGCGCCCCCAAGCTTGATGGGCTGACCACTCCGCCCCGTCCCGCCCCGGCCTTTCGCTGCCCCTCATGACCAAGCTCTTCACGTACATCCGCGAGTCGCAGATCTGGAAGTCGATCTTCCGGCACGGCTACCCGGACACGCCGCGCAACCGCACGCTCGCGGTGCTCTCGAACGTCTTCCTGCACTTGCACCCGGTCAAGGTGCGGCGCAGCGGCATTCGCCTCAGCTACACGTGGTGCATGGGAGGACTGACGTTCTTCCTGTTCCTGATCCTGACGCTGACCGGCCTGCTGCTGATGTTCTACTACCGCCCGACGGCGGATAAGGCCTACGAGGACATCTTCGCGCTGCGCGAGCACGTGCCGATCGGCGTGATGCGCGAGATGCACCGCTGGGGCGCGCACCTGATGGTGATCAGCGTCTGGTTGCACATGTACCGCGTGTTCTTGACCGGCTCGTACAAACCGCCGCGCGAGTTCAACTGGAACGTCGGCGTGATCCTGCTCGTGCTGACGCTGCTGCTCTCCTTCACCGGCTACCTGCTGCCGTGGGACCAGTTGGCCGTGTGGGCCATCACCGTCGGCACGAACATGGCTCGCGCCACGCCGTTCCTCGGTCACGAGGGTCCGGGCGCCGCGCTGGTCAGCTTCGGCGGCATCGACTTCATCCACGCGGGTGACGACGTGCGCTTCGGCCTGCTCGCGGGACGCTTCGTCGGCGAGGGCGCGCTGTTGCGCTTCTACGTGCTGCACTGCGTGGGCTTCCCGCTGATCGCGGCCACGCTGATGGCGGTGCACTTCTGGCGCGTCCGCAAGGACGGCGGCATCTCGGGTCCCCTCTAAGGAAGCCAAGCGATGCACCTCGCTCTTGCGACTTTGCTGGGTGGCGGCGGCGCTCCCGTCCACGACGGACCGATCGCGGCCGGCCTCAAGAACTTCTCGAACTGGCTCACCGAGCCCACGCGCTACAGCGTGGCGAGCATCCTCGCCGTGGTGGGGATCCTCTACTTCCGCAAGTTCTTTGCGCAGGTGTGGGTGATCACGGCGTTCTTCGCGCTGTCGACCGCCTACTTCGTGTTCGCGTTCCAGGACCCGAACTTCAACGCGATCATCACGAAGCCCGACAACGTGCCGATCGTGATCCTGTTCGCGTCGGTGATCTTCTTCACGTGGCTCGCGCTGCGCCGCGCCGTCATCAACGACGAGCGCACCAAGCGCGGCGAGCCCACGCTCGAAGGCGAGCTCGCCAAGCAGAAGGTCTTCACCTGGCCCGATCTCGTCTACACCGAGCTCATCTGCCTGATCCTGTTCACGGCGGGCATGCTGGTGTGGTCGATCCTGATCACCGCGCCGATCGAGGAGCCGGCCGCCACGGCCCGCACCCCCAACCCGTCCAAGGCGCCGTGGTACTTCCTCGGCCTACAAGAGCTGCTGGTCTACTTCGATCCCTGGCTCGCCGGCGTGGTGCTGCCGAGCTTCATCGTCGTCGGCCTGTGCGCGATCCCCTACCTCGACCTCAACCCCAAGGGCAACGGCTACTACACCTTCGAGGAGCGCCCGTTCGCGATCGCGTTCTTCTGGGTCGGATTCCTGCTCTTCTGGGTGTCGTTCGTGATCCTCGGCACCTTCCTGCGCGGTCCGAACTGGTCGTTCTTCGGCCCGTTCGAGTATTGGGACCTCCACAAGCTGGAGCCGATGGTGAACGTCGACCTCTCGACGTACTTCTGGGTCGAGCTGCTCGACAAGCCGCGACCGGACAACGCGTTCGTGCGCGAGGCCCCCGGCATCGTGGCACTGCTCGGCTACTTCCTCGTCCTGCCGCCGCTCTTCGGCAAGACCGTGATGAAGAAGATGGTCGAGGAAATGGGCATGGTGCGCTTCAACGTCTTCATGCACCTGTTCCTGTGGTTCGTGCTGATCCCAGTGAAGATGGGCCTGCGCTGGACCGTGAACTTGAAGTACTTCATCGGCATGCCCGAGTACTTCTTCAACGTCTGAAACGACTGCGCGCCGTTCCCTTCCGCACGCACTTCCCCGCACCTCTCGGACTACCCCCATGGCGGATCGTGGCGATACCCACTACAGCGTCTCGACGCTGAACAAGTGGTTCCTCCTCTCGAGCGTGGCCATTCTGCTCTCCGTCGTCTGGATGATGATCGACGACTGGGAGCGGCCTTGGAAGCACTACCAGCGCGACTTCCGCGAGATCGAGATTGCGAAGGCGCGCGCGGCGGAGCAGGAGCTGACGCTGGAGGGCGCGACGGCGCGCGAAGCCGAGCTCATCGCGCGGGTGTCCGAGGCCGAGCAGCGCGTGACGGCCAACGCGGCCAAGATCGCCGAGGTCACCGAGCGCCAGCGGCTCGCGCGCGGTGAGCTGTGGAGCGCGATCGAGGCGGCCAAGAAGCGCAAGAGCGCCTACAACTGGGACCGCTACCTGCTCGAGGAAGAGCGTCTCAGGGAAGGCAACCCGACCCTCGATCAGGTGCAGATCGGCTCGATCGAGCGCGAGATGAACGAGGCCATGGGCATCCAAGAGGTGCTCGAAGGCAAGAAGCTCGCGCTCGACAACGAGATCTCGGACCTCACCCGCGAGCGCGACAACGCCAAGAAGGCGCTCGCGATCGGTTCGCGCGACCTCGAGCAGGTGCGCAAGCGCCTCGTGCAGCTCGACCGCAGTGCCATGAGCGCTCCGGAAAAGGTGGCCGACGTCGTCCGCGACGCGCCGGGCCTGGACTTCGTGAAGCCCAACCTGAAGGTCAACAAGGTCGTGCTCGACAAGCTGACCTTCGAGCTCAACTTCACCAAGAAGAAGCGCATCGACATGTGCCACACCTGCCACCTCGGCGCGGATCGCGCCGGGTTCGAGGGTGAGGCTCAGCCCTACGCGTCGCACCCGCGTCTCGATCTGTACCTGAGCTCGAAGTCGCCGCACCCGCTCAACGAGTTCGGCTGCACGATCTGCCACCGCGGCTCGGGCGAGGCGCTCGACTTCATCCGCTCCGACCACCGCCCGACCGACATGGGCGAGCAGGCGGCGTGGGCCGAGGAGCACCACTGGCACAAGCAGCACCACTGGGACTACCCGATGCTCGCGAGCGAGTACACGGAAGCCTCGTGCGTGCAGTGCCACAAGAGCTCGATGGAGCTCATCTCCGAAGACGCGCCGACGGTCTCGAAGGGCTACGAGCTCGTCGAGCGCTACGGCTGCTACAGCTGCCACAAGATCGACTGGTTCCCGACCAAGCGCCGTCCGGGCCCGAACCTGCGCAACCTGCAGGCCAAGCTCACGCCGGAGTTCGTGACGGGCTGGATCACCGATCCGAAGGCCTTCCGTCCGACCACGTGGATGCCGCAGTTCTTCCACATCGAGGGCGGCAACTACGCCCCGGGCGAGACGATCACGAATTCGAAGTACGGCGCGGGCCGCCCCATCGAGGGACGCGAGTGGGACAACGCCGCGATCGCCGCGATCACGGCCTACCTCATCGAGCGCGCGCCGCTCGCGGCCATGCCGGCCGTGCCCGCCGAGGGTGATGCGCACCGCGGCCGCGAGACCATGCGCCTCTCGGGCTGTTTCGCCTGCCACAACCTCGCGCCCTACGGCGAGGAAGCGACGGCGAATGACCTCGCGCTCGCCCGCACCGGCGAGAACGAGCACGGCCCGAACCTGCGCGGCGTCGCCACGAAGGTCACCAAGGAGTGGCTCTTCCAGTGGCTCAAGGACCCGACCAAGTACTGGGAAGACACGCGCATGCCCAACCTGCGCCTGTCGGATCAGGAAGCGGCCGACATCACCGCCTACATCATGGAGGACCCCGACGGGTACTTCCGCGATGTGCCGGAAGGCTGGAACCCCAAGCTCGTCGACATGGCCGAAGGCACGCTGCGCGAGGTGCTCTCGGAGCAGGCGCGCTGGTTCTTCGCCCGCGACGGTCGCACGGCGGTCGAGGAGCGTCTCGAGCGCGGCGAGTGGGCGGACTTGGCCAAGCTCAAGGTCGCCGTCGGCGAGAAGCTGGTCGCCAACTACGGTTGCTTCAGCTGCCACGAAATCGAGGGCACGCAGGACTGGATGCCGATCGGCGCCGAGCTCTCCAACTGGGGCTCGAAGACCGTCGACAAGCTCGACTTCGGCTTCGTCAAGCTGGACCCGAACTACCGCGAGGGCTGGCTGATGCAGAAGCTGCACGCCCCGCGCTCCTACGACCAGCAGAAGATCAAGAACCCCAGCGAGAAGCTGCGCATGCCCTACTTCGGCTTCACCGCCGAGCAAGAGCAGGCCATCACGACCTTCATCATCGGCCTCGTCGACGATGAAGTGCAGCTCGCCAAGATGGTTCCGACGCCGGCCCAGCACTCGATGGACGCCGGCATGCGCGCGGTGCGCCAGAACAACTGCGCCGCCTGCCACATGATCGATCCGGGCACGATCACCTTCACGGACGAGAACGGCCTCGCCCACACGATCGCGGCCGAGATCCAGCCCATGTCCGAGGACCAGAAGGTGCCCTCGGCCCACGACCTCGCGGCCATCAAGACCGACGCCGAGAAGTACGAAGTCGACGAGCTCACCTTCCGCGTGCTGCGCCCCGAGCCCAGCGTTCAAAAGGGCATGGGCGACAAGGTGTTCGTGGCTCCCGAGCGGCTGGTCGCGACCACGGCGCCCCACGGTGGCGACTTCATCCGCGTCGTGACCGACTACTACATGAGCGGCATCGAGCTCTACGACAGCTCGAAGGAAGGCGACGATGCCTACAGCTATGTGAGCGGCGGTAGCGGCGACGAGTGGGGCGTCGTCGACGTCGACGGCAAGCTGCGCGACCATTCGACCGAGCCCTACGACAAGGTCCGGTGGACCTTCGCACCGCCGGTCCTGTGGGACGAGGGCGGCAAGCTCCAACGCGGCTGGTTCTTCAGCTTCCTGCGCGACGTGGTGTCCCTGCGCCCGCAACTGCGCGTGCGCATGCCGTCCTTCCGCTACGACCCCGGCGAGGCCGAGTCGATCGCGGACTACTTCGCCCAGAAGTCGCATCAGGAGTGGCCGGCCAACTTCACGCGCGCTGCGCGACGATCCGCCAAGCAGGACGCCGAGGCCTTCGCCGCGGCCGCTCGCATGGACGTGACGGCGCTCAGGGAGATCGAGGACGGCGTTTCCATGGCCATCGAGGCCAACTTCCCCAAGGTGCTCGCGTACGCCTCCGCGGCGAAGTTCACGACCCGTCCGGCCGTGGATCCCGCCTATGAGGCCTCCGTGCTGCGCTCCAAGACCCACCTCGACAGCCGTCGCGCGCTCCTCGCCAATCACTTGGAGCTCGGAGAAGCGGTCGCCGTGAAGGGCGTCAATTGCTTCCAGTGCCACTTCCGCCTCGGCACGCCGCCTCCGGCGGATCCGATCGCCTGGGCCCCCGACCTCGAGCGCGTGCGCGAGCGCCTGCGCGAGGACTGGGTCCGCGACTGGCTGATCAACCCCGCGCTGGTGTATCCGGGCACGGCCATGCCGGCCAACTTCGAAGCCTCTCCGGCGCAGTATCAGGACCGCTACCCGAACTCGACCAACGCGGATCAGGTTCAGGTGGTCCTTGAATGGCTCTACAACTTCGACCGTATGTACAAGGGTTCCCCGGGCCAATGAACTGGGGAGCCTCGAAGGCCGTCGACGCAAGCCGTGACGGCCACATGTCCCGACTCTCACACGCATCCATGAAGAACATCACCCTCGCCTCGATCGTGGCCGGTGCCGCTCTGGCTACCGCCTTCACCCTCCCCGCCGAGCCCGTCCGCGGCACCCTGACCGGCTCGGTCCTCCTCGCGGAGACCGGCAAGGTCCTGTTCGACGGCGAGAAGCCGGAAGTCAAGCCGCTCGCGATCGACGCCGCCAAGTCCGAGGGCTGCGGCACGGTCGACACCCAGGACCAGAGTCTGATGATCGGCGCCAACGGCGGCATCGCCAATGTCGTCGTGACCGTCGAGATCGCCGGCGCCACCGTCAAGGCGCCGGAGAAGCCGATCGTGCTCGACCAGAAGACCTGCCGCTTCGATCCGCACGTCGTGATCGTGCCGGTCGGAACCACGGTCGAGTACAAGAACTCGGACGCGATCTCCCACAACGTGCACACCTACCCCTCGAAGAACGAGGGCCTGAACAAGATGGTCGGCGCGGGCGCGATGGAGATCCAGAAGCTCGAGAAGGAAGACCGCATCGAGATCAAGTGCGACATCCACCCGTGGATGAACTCGTGGCTGATCGTGGCGAACACGAACCATTACGCGGTCTCGGGCGCCGACGGCACCTTCACGATCGAAGGCCTCCCCGCGGGCGAGCACAAGGCCAAGTTCTGGCACGAGAAGCTCGGCAAGGCCGAGGCCACCATCAAGGTCGACGCCGATGGCAAGGTCGCGCCGGTCGAGGTCAAGATGAGCGCCGAGAAGAAGGGCTCCGGCCGTCGGCGCTGATGGGCCGCGAGGCTCTCCGTTCGCGAGCCTGATTCGGCTCCGAATCAGATCACAGGGCGCACCCGCCGCAAACGAGCGGGTGCGCCCTGAGTACTTGCGGAGACGTACCTGCGGGGACGTACCTGCGGGGAAGTACCTGCGCGCGGCTGCGAAGTGCGCCTAGACCGTGATCTGAGGCCGCATGGCCTCGGTGCGCTCTACGACGTCGGCGACGTGCTCGGAGCTCAGGCACAGCAGCGCGCGAGCCTCGGGGCTGAACACGGCCGCGGCCCCGCGGAGGTCGCCGTCTTCGAGGCGGTGGACCATCAGGTTGCCGAGTGCGACCAGCGCGAGGGTGGGGGAGGCGAGCAGGCGCTTGCTCGGACCGTGGTGGTAGCGACAGCACTCGGCGACCAGCCGCGGCAGTCCCCATGAGCTTGCGATCAGGGCTCCCACCTCGCCGTGGTGGAAGCCGAAGCGAGCCTCTTCGGCGCGGAACTCGGGCACGCCGCGCTCGCGGGCCTCGCGGACGCAGGCGAGGTAGGGCTCGGCGCTGCTCTCGAGCAGCAGCACCTTGCCGATGTCGTGCAGCAGGCCCACGACTTGAAATTCCTCGGGCGCGAGCTCGATGCGCGCGCGGGAGTGCGTCGCGAGCAGGCAGCACGCGAACCCATCGAGGATCGAATGGCGCCACAGCGCCTCCACGCTGAAGTCCGCCTGACCGCGCAGATGGTCGTAGTGGCTGACGACCGAGGCCTGCATGGCGATCGTGCGCAGCATGCGCACGCCGAGCACGGCGGTCGCATGCTCCGTGGAGAGCACCTTCTCGCGCAGCCCGTAGCGCGCGGAGTTTGCGAGCCGCAGGACGGAGGCCGCGATGGGTGCGTCCTCGGCCACCGCGGCGCCGATCTCGCGCACACCGACTTCCGGGTCGTCGACCAGCGCGTTGATGCGCGCGACGACCTGCGGCAGCGTCGGGATGGCGACGTTCGCGCGGATCAGGCCTTCGGCGGTGAGCGTCGTCATGCGGTCGGGCGAAGCAGGTGGGAGTCGGCGCGGTGGGAGCGGGCGCGGGCACACGTCGTGCCCGCGGTCGACCAGCGACTGATTTCGGCGCGCCCGGGGCTGATTTCTTGAGCCCAATCGAGGTCGCGCTCACGAATCCGGGGGGTGCGATCAAGGGCGCCGACGGGAAGGGACGAAAACTCGCCCTGCAGCGGCCCCATCCGGCCGCTCATCGCACCGGAGACCTCCGCATGAACCTCCACCGCCCCGTCGCACTCTCCTGTGGGCTGCTCGCGATCGCAGCGCTGCTCGCCCTCCGACTCACGCGGCCGAGTTCCCTCGAGGCCGGAACCGCCGTGCGTCTGGAGATCGAACAGCTCGCGCAGCGTTCGGAACTGGTCGTCGAGGGACGCGTGCTCTCGACGCGCGCTTTCCGCGATGCGCGCGGCGACGTCCGCACCGAGTTCTTGCTGAGCGTCGACGCGACCCATGCCGGTGAGCCGCTCGGCACGCGGCGTTTCGAGCTCCCCGGCGGCGTGCTGGCCGACGGGTCGGGCACACTCATCGCCGGCATGCCGACGCTCGCGCTGGGCGAGGACGCGCTGCTGTTTCTGACCGGCGAGAGCGCCAGCGGGCTGCGCGTGCCGGTCGGACTGGCGCAGGGCAAGCTGCGTCTGGTGCGCGATGCCGCCGGGCGGCTCGGGCTGCTGCGCGACGCCGCCGAGCTCACGCTGCTCGATCCCGTGAGCGGCCTGAGCGCACCCGCTCCTAGTCCCTCGATGCTCGACCATGCCGACGTCGTGCGACGCGTGCGCAGCGCGCGCGCCCGCGGGGAGGCGCGCTGAACATGGCCGTCCGCCTACGCTTGCTCGCGCTGCCCGCCGTCGTGCTCCTCGCGACGTTCGCCTCGACGCACGTGCGACTGCGCAACCCCTCCAACGGAGCCGAGCTGTTCTGGGAAACCCCGGGGAGCATCGGGATCGTGATCAACTCGCAGGGTTCGGATGACCTCGCGAGGGACGAGCACGTGCCCGCGCTGCGGCTCGCGATCGCACAGTGGAATCGCGTCGATGGCAGCGCGGTGCAGCTCGTCGAGAACACCTCGTCGGTGGCGCGCGCGCGCACGGACTGGCAGGCCGACGCGCTGCATCTGATCCTGTTCGACGAGGACAACTCGTCGGGCTATTTCCCGCCGGGATCGTCGACCGTCGCGCTCACGCCGGTGCAGTTCTTCTCGAACGGACGCATCGCGGACGCGGACATCCTGTTCAACGGATCGGGGCACCAGTTCACGACCCGCGGCGAGATCGGAGCATTCGACGTGCAAGACGTCGCCGCGCACGAGCTCGGTCACCTGCTCGGTCTCGACCACTCGGGCGTGGCGGGTGCGACGCTCTATCCGTACGTCAGTCCGACCGTCATCGGCCATCGCAGCGTCGCGATCGACGACGCGAACGGCATTCGCGCCAATGCTCCCGAGTCCGGCGCGAGCATGAGCACGATCACGGGCACGGTCCTGCGCGACACCGATCTCACCGCTGTGGCGGGCGCGCACGTCATCGCGCGCGACGCACAGGGTCGCAACGCCGGCGCGGCCCTCTCCGGGGACGACGGCACCTTCGCCTTGCGCGGACTCGCCGCGGGTAGCTACACGCTCTTCGCCACGCCGCTCGATGCGCCGGTCTCGGCCGGAAATCTGGGCGGCGCGCGCACGATTGTGACGGACTTCCAGCCGCGGGAAGGCGTCTCGATCGGCGTCGGAAGCGGAGCGAGCGCCAGCGTGGGCTCACTGCTCGTCGGAGTGGACTCGCCCGTCTCGCTCGGACGGAATTACGACGACTTCCCCCTGCGGGCGGAGCGCGGACGCGCCAGCGTTCACGTGCTGCGCGGCGCGGGCATGGGCGCGGGAGCCTCGCTCGTGAGCAGCGATCCGTCGGTGACGCTCTCGAACATCGCGTGGATCGGGACGACCAGCGTCAGCTTCGTCGTCAACGTGCCCGCCGACGAGCCGCTCGGACACGTCGATCTCGAGTTGCGCAACGGCGCACTCTCGGTGCTCGCCGGTGCGATCGAGATCACGCCCGTCGATCCCGTGCTCACGCTCGTCTCGCCCTCGCAGGGATCGCTGAGTGGTGGCACGCTGGTCACGATCGCGGGTAGTGACTTCCGCGCGGGCGCGACGGTCGTGCTCGGACACGAGCTCTACAGCGACGGCGTGGCAGGTGGTTGCACCGTCGTCGACGCGAACACGATCACGCTCGTGACGCGAGCTGCTGCCACCGGCGGAGCGTTCGACGTGGTCGTTCAGGACGCGAGCGGAGTCGAGGGTCGCGCGTCGGGAGCGTTCGAGTTCGTCGACGTGCCGCAGATCGACGGGGTGTTCCCCGCGGTCGGCAGCGACGTGGGCGGTACGGTCGTCAAGGTGAGCGGCGCGGGGCTCGTGGCTCCGCTGGTCGTGCGCATCGACGGCGTCGTGCAGACCGACGTCACGATCCGCGACGCGGGCTTCCTGCACTTTGTGACGCAGCCCGGCTTCGCGGGCGGAGCGGCGGTGCTCGAAATCGAAGATGCCGATGGCGACGTCGCGAGCGCCGCGTTCCTGTACGTCGCGCAGGCCGACCCCGTGATCGCGCAAGTGTCACCGTCGAGCGGGCCGACCGCGGGCGGGACGATCGTGGGCATCGATGGAGCTCACCTGCAGCAGGGCTGCGAAGTGCTGTTCGGCATGGACGCCGACACGGGCACGGGCGGAACGCTCGCCGCGGGCGTCACGTGGATCGACGACGGACGCATCGAGGCGATCAGTCCCTCGGGCGCGGAGGGCGACGTGACGGTCGCCGTGCGCGATACCCAGACCGGCCAAGTCACGCTGCTCGCCGGAGCGTTCGAGTTCCGGTCGAGCTCCGGCTCGGGTGGCGGCGGCGGGTGCGGCAGCGTCGTGGGCGCGCCACCGATGCAGTTGGGGGACCGGCTCGCGAACGCGGGTTGGATTCCGGCGTTGATGGCGCTGCTCGCATTCGCGCAGTTGCGACGTCAACGCGCTGTGCGGCTGGCCACGCGCGGCGTGCGCGCGTCCTGAGCACCGAGGGAGTGCGACCGAGCTGGCGCGGCCTGCTCGTGCGATTGTGGCTCACGCGCCCTAAGCTCCCCCGTGGCCCCATGAGAGAGACCACGCGCCCTCGCCCGCTCGTGCTGCTGGCGCTGCTCGCGCTCGTGCTCGTCGGATTCGCCCTGCGCTGGTGGGGCGTCGGCTGGGGACTGCCGCACCAGACGTACCGCGACGGCATGGTGATCTCCACGCAGGTCGAGTACCTGCGCAACATGCCGGAGCACCCCGAGCGCGACGAGTTCTGGGGCTACTACCCGCACCTGATGTCGCGGCTGATCGCGGCGGCGCCGGACGACTGGGTGGGGGAGCCGCGCGAGCCGCTCGATCTCGAGGGACACCTCGCGCGCGCCTCCGAGCCGTGGCTCATGGCGCGCAAGTTGTCGGTGCTGCTCTCGCTGCTCGCGATCCCCGGAGCCTTCTTCGTGGCGCGCCGTTTCGTGCTCGACGGCTGGGCGCTGTTCGCGGCTGCGCTCGTGACGTTCAGCATCTTTCACCTCTCGTTCGCCCAGCAAGAGAAGCCGCACGGTCCCGTGAGCGGAACCGTGGTCATGGCCGTGCTCGCCGCGATGGCACTCGCACGGCGACCGGGCGCGTGGACGTGGCTGCTCGCCACGCTCGCGATGGCGTTGGCGCTCGCTACGGCGGTGAACGGTGCCTTCGCGCTGTTTTCCGCGGCCGGAGCCGTCGCGGCGATGTTCCTCGCGCGCACGGAGCGCGCGCGAGCGTGGAAGCTCGTCGGCTGGGGGATCGTCCCGACCGTGCTCGCGCTTGCCGCGACCGTGCGCTTCTTCTATCCGTTCCTGTTCGGGGCGCAAGAGCAGGAGAAGCTCGGCGATCACGCGCTCAACGTCGGCAATCACCCGCTGATGCTCAACAAGCTCAACTTCGCGGGCTCCAAGAACATGTTCCTCACGCTGTACCTGTACGAGCCGGTCGTGCTCGCGCTGGGACTTGTCGGCGTGATCGTGTTCGTGGCGCGCCGCCGCGCCAAGGTGGTCGTGCCCGTCGAGCGCCGGCGAGATTTCCTCGTGATCGTGCCGTTCGTCGCCATCTACGGGCTGTTTGTGTGCGTCTACGAAGACGCGTTCGATCGCTTCCTGATGCCGCTCTTCCCGTTCCTCGCGGCGCTCGCGGCCTACGCGGCGAGCGCGCTCGCCAGCCGCCTGAGTTCGCGCACGGCCATGGCGGCGCTCGCCGCCACTCTGCTCGTCCTTCCGGCGGCCGCCACGCTTCAACTCGCGAGAGTGCGCGCTGCGGACGACACGCAGTCGCAGGCGGCGCGCTGGATTCGCGAGCATGTGCAGCCCGAGGAGCGCGTCGTGGTGCTGCCCTACGTCGACTTGCCGCTCTTCTACAGCGCGGCCGCGGTCGCCGAGAGCCCGGACGCGAGCGCGGTGCTCACGTGGATGGCATATCAGGCGCGCCTCGACGCAAAGAGCAGGCTCGGGCCGTCCTTCACGGTCCTGCCGCCGCGCGGCGTGAAGCAGGAATTCGCGCAGCTCGGCGATGCTCCGTTCGAGGCCATCGCGCGCCGCGGCGCGGACTACGTGCTCATCCAATCGTTCGGCGAGCGCTACCGCTACAAGGTGCTCCTGCAACTGCTCGACGAGCTGCGTGAGCGCGCGGAGCGCGTCTTCGTCGCTTCGCCGCGCGCGGACGGCGAGGAATCGGGGCGGGTGTGGATCCGGGAGAAGATGACGCTCGCGCAGGTGCCGACGTGGCTGCGCGTATTCCAAGACCGCAGCATGGGCACCGTGCTCGAGATCTACCGCATGCCGAAGGGGGAGCCGCGATGAGCGCTCGCATGCGCGAGGGAGTGGCGCTCCTCGCAATCGTGCTCGCGGCGCTCGCGCTGCGGCTGCATGGCATCGGTTTCGGCCTGCCGCACATGACCTACCGCGACGGCATGGTCCTGTACACGCAGGTGAAGGAGATCCGCACGGGCGATCCGGAGCTGCGCACGGACGAGTTCTGGGGCTACTACCCGCAGGTGACCGCGCGCTTCGCCGCGCTGTTCTCCGACGCGGACTTGGCGCCGCTCGAGCGACCGCTCGACCTCGAGGGACACGTGGCGCGCGCGGCGGCGCCTTGGATCGCGCTGCGCCGCGCCTCGGTGCTGCTCTCGCTGCTGACCGTCGTCGGTGCGTATTGGATCGCGCGACGCTTCCTCGGAGCGGGAGGATCGCTGCTGGCGGCGGGGTTCGCGGCGACGAGCTTGCTGCATCTGTCGTTCTCGCAGCAGGAGAAGCCACATGGTCCGGTGAGCGGCACCGTCGCGCTGGCTCTCGCCGCGGCCCTGTGGCTCGCGGAGCGTCCGAGCGCGCCGCGCATGCTGCTCGCGGTCGTGGCCGCGGTGCTCGCCGCATGCACGCTGCAGAGCGGAGCGATCGCGCTCGGAGCGCTCGGCGTGCTGTGGTGCCTGTGGTGGCTGGACCGCCCGCGTCCGCGCGCGGCGCTCGCAGCCGCCATTCCGCTGCTGCTGGTGGTGGGCGGTCTGTGCGTACGCTTCTTCTATCCGTTCCACTTCGTCGACGGCGTCGCTCAGCCGCCCGAACACGAGCTGCAGGGCCGCGAGGCGGTGCTCGACCTCGCTGGACACCCGATGTTCCTCAAGGGTTTCGTCTTCAGCGGCTGGAAGGTCGTGCTTTCGACTCTGATGAGCTACGACCCGAGCCTGCTCGTGTTCGGGCTCATCGGCATCGGGTTCTTCGTCGCGGATCGCCTGCGCGGCGCGGTCGCCGATCCGCAGCGCCGCCGCGCGCTCGCCGTGCTGCTCGGTTTCGCGCTGCCGTTCCTGTTCGTGCTCGTCGCCTACGACGCCAAGGTGACATTCGAGCGTTTCTTGATGCCGGCGGTCGCCTGCGTCGCCTGCCTCGCCGCCTACGGCGCCGTCCGAATCGCTCGCACGTTGCCCCACGCGCTGCGAAGCGCGTCCGCGCTGACGGTGCTCGCGCTGCTCGCCGTGGCTCCGGCGGCCGCCGCGGCATGGAAGCTCTCGAGCGTGCGCGCCGCGCCCGATACGTGGACGCAGGTGGCGCGCTGGATTCAGGCCCACGTCGATCCGCAGGCGAGCGTCTACACCGTGCCCTACATCGATGTGCCGCTCTTCAAGGATGAGGAGTCGCTGCGGCAGTCGGGTCGCGCGGAGGAGATCAACTATTGGGCTCGCTACGCGCGCGAGATCCCCGCGAGCATGCGCACAGGGGCCTGCTATCGCATCGTGATCCCCAAGTCGCCCAAGCGCGCTCAGGAAGAGTTCGGTGACGACCCGCTCGCGCACCTGCGCTCGCTCGGCGCTGACTACGTGCTCGTGCAGGCTGCTTCCGAGGACTCACGCAACGTGTTGCTGGCGAAGACGCGCCAGCAACTCGCCGAGCACGAGGAGCTGGTGTTCCGCACCTCGCCGATCGGCGATCCGGCCACGGGGCGGGGCCAGTTCGCGCTGCGCTATACGCAGGAACTCGGCGCCAAGCCCCTCGCGCTGCGCGTGTTCGAGGCGAACGCCTACGGCAACACGATCGAGGTGTACCGGATCCGGCGCGAATAGCGCGGCGTTTCGCTAAGGTGTCGCCCCATGCCGACGATTGTGTTCGATATCGAGGTGGCGGGGCTTCCTTGGGAGGAGGTCGACGAAATCACGCGCGGCTACCTGCTGTCGCGCGCGAAGTCGTCCGAGGAGCGCGATGCGGTGCCGGAGCGCACGGCGCTCGTGCCCGGGCTCGGCAAGGTGATCGCCATCGGGATGTGGCTCGTCGGCAAGGACGGCAAGGGTGCGGAGCTCGATCGCGGCTTGCTGCTGCTCGAAGGCGAGAGCGCGCCGGAGCACGGTTGGGAGAAGGTGCCGGGCTCCAAGATCTTTCGCGGCGACGAGCGGGCGCTGCTGACGCGCTTTTGGGAGATCGTCGGCCGAGAGCGGTCCGTGCTCGTCACGTTCAACGGCCGCAACTACGACGGGCCGATGCTGATGACGCGCTCCGCGCAGCTCGGCGTGCGGCCGAGCCGCCAGCTCGTCGGCTATCGCTACGACCTCTCGGACCACTGCGACATCGCCGAGGTGCTGAACTTCCAGGGCGCCGTGCGCGAGAACTACAAGCTCGACTATTGGTGCCGACGTTTCGACATCGAGAGCCCCAAGGGTGGCATCGACGGCAGTCAGGTGAGCCGCTGCTATCGAGACGGACGCATCGAGGACATCGGCGAGTACTGCCTGCGCGACGTGCGCGCGACCGCGGCGCTGTATCGCAAGCTGCGCGCGACGATCCTGCCGTTGTTCAAGGGCGGCGAGAGCGAGTGACGCGCTCGCGTCGGCGCGTGGACGCACGGTCGGCCGCCAACCTACGCTGCACTTCGCGATGAACTCCGAACGGTTTCGTCTGGCCGCGTTCACGGCGGCCTCGTTCGGCGTGCTCGGCGTGCACGTGCCGTTCTGGCCCGCGTGGCTCGCGCACCGCGGCATGAGCGAAGTGCAGATCGGCCTGCTCGGCATGGCCTACATGTGCGCGCGCGGTGCCGCGTCGCCGCTGTGGGCGCACTTCGTCGACCGCAGCGGACATCGACGGCGCTGGCTCGTCGCGTTCACGTGCACGTCGCTGCTGGCCTTCGCGCCCTTCCAGCTCGCGAGCGGGTTTCCCTCGCTGCTCGCGGTCACGCTGGCGTTCGCGCTCGTGAATGCGCCCGTGCTGCCGCTCGGCGAGAACCTGCTCGTGCTGCAGGCGCGCGAGCGCGGTTTCGACTACGGTTCGACGCGCCTGTGGGGTTCGATCGCCTTCCTGCTGGCGAGTTGGGGGGCCGGCTGGGTCCTCGATGGCGGCTCGCTCGGTCGCACGTGGTGGCTCGTGATGGGACTGCTCGCACTGTCCGCGGCGAGCGCGCTGCGACTGCCCGCGGATCCGCCAACGACGAGCCGCGCACCGCAGCTCTTTCCGCTCGGCACTCTGTTCCGCGACCGCCGCGTGCTGGCACTGCTCGTCGGCGGCGGCATCGTGCAGTCCGCGCACGCGATGTACTACCTGTTCTCGACGCTGCACTGGGAGCGCGCGGGGCTCTCGACGTCCACGATCGGGGCGCTGTGGGCCGAGGCGGTCGTCGCCGAGACGATCTTCTTCGCGCTCGCGCGGCGCGTGAACGAGCGTTGGTCGGAGCGTGCGTTGATGCTCTCGGCGGTCATCGCGGGCGCCGTGCGCTGGAGCGTGCTCGCGAGCACGACCGACGTCGCGGCGATCGCGCTCGTGCAGTGGCTGCACGCGTTCACCTTCGCGGCCGCGCATCTCGCCGTGATCCGGCGACTCCAGCACGTCGTCCCCGTGCAACTCTCGGCGAGCGCGCAGAGCCTCTACGGCGCGCTCAACATCGGCGCCCACGCGCTCGTGATCTCCGCTATCACAGGCCTCTACGCGAGTCATGGCGCGCTGGCCTACTGGCCGATGATCGCGGTCGCATGCGTCGGAGGCGCGTGGGCGATGTGGGGGATGGGGAGCGGCGTCGCGCGGAGGAGCTCGTGACGAGCTTCCGCGAGCTTTTGGAGCTGCACCGAGAGCTCGACGTGCTGCTGCTTGGGCATCGGGAGGCGCTCATCGAGCGCGATCCGCCGACTGCGATCGGCTGATTCGCGCGCCAGGTTGCGCCCGCTCGGCGATCGGGGCGTGCGGGCTAGACGTATTCGAGTCGCGTGAGCAGAGACGGCAGGCGCTCGGGAGCAGCCGTCATCGAGGTCGGACGCGAGCCACAGCGAACGTAGGCCTGCGCGCGCTCGCTCCCCGTCGGCAACTCGAAGCGCGCCAGAGTGGCGGTGTCGCTGGGAGGCACGAGCTGGACGATGCGCTGGCCGGCGTAGGAGGCGAGCGCGGCGCGCTGCAAGGCGCGCGTGTCGTCGTGCTCAGGCTCGCCGACGATCAGGACGTGCACGGTGTCCTCCAGCAGCAGGTGGGCGGCCTGCGCGAACGTCGAAGCGGCGTGTCCATGGCGCTGGAACTCACCGGCAAACGACTCGAGCGTCGCCTTGGCGATCGAGTGCCAGCGCGGCTCGAGTGTCATGAACGACAGCCTGAGCAGGCCTTGCGCCATGCGCGCGTTGTCGGCCAAGGAGCGGCGACGGCGGCGCAGGGCTCCGTGCGCTCGCGGATCGAGGCGCAGGTCCCAGAAGCCACCTTCCTCGCTCGCCAGCCGCTCGACGGTCAAGCTGGCGAGTTCCGTCGCGAACCCGAGGTAGCGCGCGCGTCCGGTGTGCTCGAACGCGTCGAGGATCGCAGCGAGCGTCAGCGACTGGTCCCGCAGCAGGATCGGAGGACGGGCCGCACCGCGCCAGCCGTGCAGCACGCCGCGGTGCGGGTCGTACAGCTCTTGCAGCACGAACTCGAGCGCGCGCAGCGCGTGCTCGGCGCAGTCCGGCTTGCCGAACGCATCGCCCGCCGCGAACAGTGCGCTGGCCGCGAGTGCGTTGCCGTCCGCGTACACGCTCTCGTCGCACTCCGGCGCGCCGTGGGCCGCGCGAGCCGCGCGCGTGCGCAGGTGCGCGTGGAGCGGATCGGCGAGCTGGCTCGATCCAAAGGCGCCGGTGCGGCGGTCGAGCAACGTGTCGAGCAGCCACGCGAGCGTGGATTCCGCCGTCCCGCGGAAACTCTGCTCCTTGAGCGCTTGGAAAGCTCCGGCATAGGCACGCAGCCACTCGGCATTGGCATCGAGCAGCTTGGCATGGTGCGGGCCGCTCCAGTCCTGAGCCGTCGCGCAGCGGTAGAAGCCGCCTTCGACGCGATCGTGGATCTCGCCGGTCTGCACGTTGCAGAGCGTCCGCAGGACGAGCTTGCGCATCAGCTCGTCGCCACCGTGCGACCAGCGCAGGAGCGAGTACTCGAGGGACTGTGGGTGCGCGAACTTGTGCGGCGAGCCCCAACCACCGTGTACGGGGTCCGCGCTCGCGCACAGCCAGCGCGCATGCTGCTCGAGCAGCTCCGCGTTCAGCTCCGCGCGCGCGACGGCTCCGTGCTCGCCTTGCGCCGAGTGCGCCGCCGATCGCTCGTGCACGCTCGCGCGTTGCTCGGCGAAGTAGCCCGCTACCAGCGCCAACCGCGCCAGGAGTTCGTCGACTTCGAGGAACCCGTCCGCCGCCAACAGCTCTCCATGCTCGTCCAAGAACGCCAGCGTCGGCCAGCCGCCGCGCGAATAGCGCGCCGCGAGATCCGGGCGGTCATCGCGTTCGGCCGCGATGCACACGAAGTCGCGGCGCAGGGCGTCGACGACGCGCTCATCGACGAGCACGCGTTCGCGCAGGTCACGACAGAAGCGACACCAGCGCGCGTGCACGAGGAGCAGCGTCGGAGCGCGCCGCGCGCGCGCCTCGTCGAACGCAGCCTCGCCCCACTCGAGCCACTCCATCGCGTCGGCGCCGCTCTCAGGCTTCGCCGCGGCGCGCGCGACGATTGCGCGTCGAGGGCAGCGCCGGACGTTCGACCTTGGACCAATCGACCTCGCGCGCCTCGCGGTACAGGCCGTCGAGGTCGTAGTACTGCCGCGCCTCGGGCTGCATCAGGTGCACGATCACGTCGCCGAAATCGAGCAGGATCCACCAACCGAGGTCGACGCCCTCGGCGCGCGCGTGGCGCACTCCGGCGGCCTTCATGCGCGAGTGGATCTCCTCGTACATCGCGCGCACCTGCGGGCGTGACTTGCCCGTGGCGAGCACGACGAAGTCGGCTACACGAGCGGACTCCGCGAGTTCGAGCACCTTGATGTCGGTGCCCTTCTTTTCATCGGCGAGTTGGGCCGCAGATGCGGCAAGCTCCAGAGATTCGATGGTAGGCCTCGGGTGCGGTTCTTTGAGCCAGAGAGCGGGAGTCTAGAGGTGAGCTAGGGCGACGTCCAAGCGAGCCGTTGCAAAGCGCGAGCCCCGCTCCGGCGCGTGTCGGCCGGGGCGGGGCTCGCGGATGCGCGCTGCCGTGGCCCTAGATGAACCAGGGCAGGAAGATCAGGCCGACGACGGTCATCAGCTTGATCAGGATGTTCAGGCTCGGGCCCGAGGTGTCCTTGAACGGGTCGCCGACGGTGTCGCCGACGACGGCCGCCTTGTGGACCGCTCCGCCCTTGCCGCCGAACGCGCCGGCTTCGATGTGCTTCTTCGCGTTGTCCCAAGCGCCGCCGGCGTTGGACATGAAGATCGCGAGCATCACCGAGCTCACCAGCGAGCCGGCCAGCATGCCGCCGAGGGCTTCGATGCCCATCAGCTTGCCGACGATCAGCGGGATGGTGACGGCCATGACGCCGGGGAGCACCATCTGCTTGATGGCGCCTTCGGTCGCGATGGCGACGCAGCGCTGGGTGTCGGGCTCGGCCTTGCCCTCCATGAGGCCCTTGATCTCGCGGAACTGGCGGCGCACTTCCTCGACCATCTTGTTCGCGGCGTTGCCGACCGCGCGCATGGTCATGGCGCTGAACAGGAACGGCAGGAAGCCGCCGATCAACAGGCCGATCGTGACGAGCGGCGTGTTGATGTTGAGGGTCAGCGAGCCGTTCGAGACGAGCTTCTTGAGGGCATCGCTCGCGCCTTCCTTCGCCGAGAGCTGGCCGGCGCTGGTGCAGAAGGCGCTGAAGAGCGCGAGGGCCGTCAGGGCCGCCGAGCCGATCGCGAAGCCCTTGCCGATGGCCGCGGTGGTGTTGCCGCAGGCGTCGAGCGAGTCCGTGCGGTGGCGCACTTCCTTGGGCAGGCCGGCCATCTCCGCGAGGCCGCCGGCGTTGTCCGCCACGGGGCCGTAGGCATCGACCGCCAGCGAGATGCCGAGCGTGGAGAGCATGCCGACCGCGCTCATGGCCACGCCGTAGATGCCGCCGTAGGTGTACGACACCCAGATCGCGGCGCAGATGAAGATCACCGGCAGGGCCACCGACTCCATGCCCGTCGCGAGGCCGTGGATGATGTTCGTGGCCGGGCCCGTCTGGGACTGGGTGGCGATGTTCTGGACCGGCTTGTAGCTGCCCGAGGTGTAGTAGTCGGTGAGCTTGCCGATGATCACGCCCGCGACGAGGCCCGCGTTGATGGCGATGAAGAGGTTGAGGCCGCTGACGCCTTCCGGCAGAGCCAGTGCGCCGTTGCACAGCCACCATGTCGCGGCGGCGGTGATGACCGAGGCCACCACGAGGCCGCGGAAGAGCGCGCTCTGCAGTTGGCTCTCGTCCTTGGCCTTGACCGAGAACGAGCCGATGATCGAGGCGAGGATGCCGAGCGCGGAGACCGCGATCGGGAGCACCACCATCGAGGTCATGTTGGCGTCCTTCATGTAGGTGAAGTAGCCGATCGACATGGCGGCCACGATCGAGCCCGCGTAGGACTCGAACAGGTCCGCGCCCATGCCGGCCACGTCGCCGACGTTGTCACCGACGTTGTCGGCGATCACGGCGGGGTTGCGCGGGTCGTCCTCGGGGATGCCGGCCTCGATCTTGCCGACGAGGTCGCCACCGACGTCCGCGGCCTTGGTGTAGATGCCGCCGCCGACGCGGGCGAAGAGCGCGATCGAGCTCGCGCCGAAGCTGAAGCCGAGCACCGCGTTGAGGGCGCCCTCGTTGATGGTCGTGAGGCCGTCCGTGTACAGATAGGTGAAGATGCACAGGCCCGCGAGCGCGAGGCCGACCACCGTCATGCCCATCACCGAGCCCGAGCCGAAGGCCACGCCGAGGGCGTCGCCGAGGCTGGTGCGGGCGGCCTGCGTCGTGCGGACCGCGGCGCGCGTCGAGGTGTACATGCCGAAGTAGCCGGCGAGGGCCGAGGCGCTCGCGCCGCACACGAAGGCGATCGCGGCCTTGGGCCCGAGGTTCGCGGCTTCACCCGCGAAGGCCATCACGGCCGCCACGATGGCGACGAACACCGCCAGCCACTTGTACTCGGCCGCGAGGAAGGCCTTGGCGCCGACCTGCACGCGGCGCGAGATCTCCTGCATCTTCGCGTCGCCAGGATCCTTCTTCATGATCTGGCCGAACATGAAGAAGGCGAAGCCGAGCGCCAGCAGCGCGCAGCCGCCGGATACGTAGAGGAACTGAAGGTTGTCCATCCGGGGATCGGGGGCTTGAGAGGTGGGGACGGCGGGGCGGTGTGCCCTGCCAAGGTGGGTGGGACGATTGCGCGGGTGCGTCGTCGGGCCCCGTTCCCTCTCGGGAGCGGCGTCCGGGGCGACGGCCCGTGGTTTTGGGCGAGCAGTCTACGGCGGCCCATTCGCCGGTCAACGTTAGGTTAGGTCGCGGCGCTCCGTCCAGATACTGGACTGGAGCTTCTTGGGCCGTTGCGCGTCCGGTCGCTTCGACGGGCGCTGCCCTCGCCCTGCCGAGCGCGGCATCAGGCCTGCGGCTCCTGAGCCGGATCGGGCGGGGAGGGCGGCTGCTGGCGCTTGCGCAGGAAGCGTCCCGCGAGCGCCAACACGACCACGATCGCGATCAGGATCAGGAGCTTGGTGGTCCCCGAAAGCCCGCCCTCGGCCAGCTTTTCGGCCGCATAGCTCGCCGCCCAGATCGAGGACGGCACGCTGACCGCCACACCGAGCGCATCGATCAGCAGGAAGCGCCCGTAACCCATCTTCATGGTGCCGACGAGGAAGTAGCCGGCGATGCGGGCTCCGGGCATGAAGCGCAGCACGAAGGTGGCCCACAGGCCGTGGCTCGTGAACTTGTCCTCGAGCCGCGCGAAGCGCTCAGGATGGAGGATGCGGCGCACCAAGCGCCCCTGCAGGGCCCGCATGCCGTAGATGCGTCCGAGCCAGAAGGGGATCGAGTCGCCGAGCAGGATGGCCGTGCTGCAGACCGCCGAGACGCGCCAGAACTCGACCTCGCCCTCGTGCATCAGGTAGCCGCAGGCCACCAGCGTCACTTCCTCCGGCAGCGGCAGGCCGACGCCGCACAGGAGCAGCACCACGAACGCTCCCAGATAGTTGAAGCGCGTGATGTAGCCCTTGACGAGCTCGCCCAGACCTTCGACGAGGAGCAACGGAAGCACGGCGCGGGATCCTACCAGCCGCGGAGGGCGCGGGCCTCAGCGAGAATCGCGCGCGCGACGGGCCATTTCCGCCGCGGCGGACGCCTCGGGATGCCCGCCGCGCGCGGCGCGCTCGAAGTGCTCGGCCGCCTCGGACCACATCCCGACCACGCCGCCCGGCCAAGCGAGCCGCGGGTCGACCTCGGCCGTGCGCGCGAGCACGAGCCCCTGCCAGAAGGCGAGCTCGGAGGGCTCGTCCGCCGTGCTTTCGCCGCGCGCCGCGATCGCCAAGGCGGCCTGCACCCAGCGCAGGCGCACGGCGGCGTCGGGCTCGCGCTCGGGCGACGACAGGTCGAAGGCGAGGTGGCGCGAGAGGAAGAACCAGCCGGAGGTCGCGGTGGGGTTGAGCGCGAAGGCGGTCTGGGCGCGCGCGAGCGCCAGATCGGTGCGGCCCGCGCGGATGGCGAGATCCACGCGCACCCACTGCGCGGCCGCGAGGGGGCCGGCGAGCGGACCGGCGAGGCGCATGGTGAGCGAAGAGCCCGGCGCTGCGCCGCGCGCGCCGTAGACGGCGAGCACGAGGCTCGTTCCCAGGAGCGCGACCCACCCCAGCTTGCGCGCCGCGCGTCTCATGCGCCCTCTCGCTCGCGCCCTCGCTCGCGCCCCAGACCGCGCACGAACAACACGCCACCGACCGCGGAGCACGCGGCGGCGCAGGCGACCTCCGCGAGCGACGGCAGCGCCGGTACGAGCCCGCGGCCCGCGACCTCGAGCGCGCGCACGAGCGCACCCGTCGGCGAGACGTCGACGGCGAACTCGTCGCCCGCGAGCCACGCCGCGAGCGGCACGACCAGTGCGAGTGCTCCAGCGAGGCGCGTGCCGATCCAAGGCGCGAGGCCGAGCGCGAGCGCCATCAGCGCACTCCACGCGAGCAGGGCGTGGCACGCGAGCGCGAGCGACGCGCTGCGCGAGCTCCCGCAGGGCGCGAGGCGTTGCAGGCGCTCGCCCGAGAGCACGACCAGCGCGCCACCGGACGTGCGCTCGAGCTCGAGCTCGACGGGGCCGACTCCGGCCGGAATCGCGAGCTCCAGCGCCTGCGGCCGCGAAATCGTCGCGCGCACGCGGCGCTGCTCGCCGCCCCGTCGCGCGCGCCACTCGACCTCGGCCGTGGGCTCGATGTTCACGCACGACAACTCGACCCGCAGCGTCTCGCCCGCCTCGGCATCGACGCTCCAGCGCACGCTCTCGCGGCCGTCGAGCACGCCGCGTTCTGGAACGGCAGCGAGTCCAACCTCGCGCAGCGACGCTCCGTCGAAGCGAGCCGCACTTTCCGCGAGCGTTGCGGCGAGCGCGCACACGGCGAGCGCAGCCGCGAGCGAGCCCGCGAGGCAGGTGGCGAACCAGCGCGCGCGCGACAGGGGCTGCGCGCCGACCCAGCCAAACTCGAGGCTCGAAAAGCGTGCGGCGAGCCCCGCCGCGCGCGGCACGAACGTCAGGGTCGCGAGCAGCGCGAGCACGCTCCACACGCCTTGTCGCGCGAGCGCGGAGGCCGCGGGCAAGGAACTCGCCGCGGAGCTTGCCGCGAGCACGCCGACGAGTGCTAGCGCGAGCGCGACCCACCACGGTGCGACGCGGCGCACCGCGAGCGCGGCGAGGCGCAGGTTCATGGTCGCCGCGCAGCCGCGCCGCGGCGATACAGCTCGACCAGATTCGACTGCGCGGGCTGCACTCCGACGAGGCGCGCTCCGCGAGCCTGTGCGACGCGCCGCAACTCCGCGATCGAGTCCGCGTCGAGTCCTTCGAAGCACAGCTCGAGCCGCGCGGCGCTGCCGAGGCTCGCCGCGAGTGTGTGTGCATCTCCCTGCGCGACGATGCGGCCATCGACGAGTGCGACGAGCCGCTCGCAGCGCTGGTGCAAGTCGCTCAGGAGGTGCGAGGAAACGAGCAGCGTCGTCCCGCGCGCGCGCGCCTCGTCGAGCAGGCTCTCGATGGCCGCGAAGCCCTGTGCATCGAGCCCCGCGGTCGGCTCGTCGAGCAGGAGCAGCTTCGGCTCGTGCAGCAGCGACGCCGCGATGCAGAAACGCCGCAACATGCCGCGCGAGAAGCCGCCGAGTCGTTCGCGCGCCACGTGCGCGAGCCCGACGCGCTCGAGCAGCTCCGCGGCGCGCCGTTCGCAGGCCGCACGTTCCATGCTCCGCAGGCTGCCGAGCAAGGCGAGCACGTCGCGCGCGCGCAGCTCGGTCGGATAGGGCGAGTCCTCGGGACAAAAACCCGTGACGCGTCGCGCGGCGCGCGCGTCGGGATCCGCGCCGAAGACGCGCACCTGCCCCGAGTCGGGCTCGTCGAGCGCGGCGAGCACGCGCAGCAGCGTGCTCTTGCCCGATCCGTTGGGCCCGATGAGGCCGACGCACTCGCCGCGCGCGAGCGTGAGGTCGAGGCCGTGCAGCGCGACGTGGGCGCGAGCGAAAAATCCGCGCCGATAGCTGCGCACGAGGCCGCGCACGTCGATCGCAGGCAGGGACTCGGACGGGTCCATCGTCGCCAGAGTCTGGCGCAGCGCGCCGCCGCTGGGAAGGTGCTGAGCGGGTGCGCTATCCTCTGCGCCGTGGTGGCCTTCCTCGATCGCTGGCGCTCGCGCCCCGTCCCGCTGGTGCTGTACACGGCGAGCGGCTGTGGACTGTGCGAAGACCTCAAGCGCGAGATCGCGCGAGCGAGGGTCTCGCGGCGCTACGAGCTGCGCGAGGTCGACGTGCGATCGGACCCGGAGCTCGAAGCGCTCCACGGGCGCTCGATTCCGGTGCTCGAAATCGCGGGCCGCGTGGCTTTCAAGGGCCGCGCGAGCGCGGAGGAGTTCCAGCGCAAGTTCGAACGCCTCGCGAGCGAGTGGGAGCGGGCGGGGGAGTCGGGCTAGTGGCGAGGCTGTTCGTGCTCTCGGGGCCGCAGGTCGGCAAGTCGTTTCGCGTGCGCGCGGGCGACGCGGTCGGCCGCACCAGCGAGACGCCGATCACGCTCAAGCACGGCTCGGTGTCCCGTCGGCATGCGCACTTCGAGTGCGAGGATGGGCGCTGGAGCCTGCTCGACGATGGTTCGACGAACGGCATCTTGTTTCAGAAGGCGCGCGTGCAGCGCATCGATCTCGTCGACGGCTGCGAGTTTCAGTTGGGCGAGCTTTCCCTGCGCTTTCGCGACCACGAGCCCGAGTTCGAGCCCGTGCCCGTGCTCGACCTCGAACGCGAGCCCATGCTCGACCTCGAACGCGAGCCCGTGCTCGACCTCGAACGCGAGCCCATGCTCGACCTCGAACGCGAGGCCTTGCTCGACGCACCGCGCGCCGCGCCGATGGAGGTCGACGAGATCGAGCTCGAGGCCGCCGACGAGCCCGCGAGGCAACCCACGCGCGTCGAGCGCCGCAACGCGCCGTCCCCATCGAGCGGCGAGCCCGAGATCGTGCTGCGTCGTGCGACCTCAGCGTCCGCGCCCGCGGCCGCCGACGTGTTCGGCCACGCGCCCGCCGGTGCGGGCGCGACCATCTCGCGCAACAAGGAACGCGCGGGCGAACGCGTGCTGCAGTACTCCAAGGTGGATGCGCGGAGTGGACTCGCCAACGCGGAGCTGTCCCAGCTCGGCGGCTGGACGAAGTTCCTGATCGCCCTCGCCGCGCTCGCGGTGATGGCGGGGCTGGCCTGGATCGCGTACTCCGGCGCCGCGTGGTTCAAGCGGCGTGCGAGCGACCGCGCCGCGAGCGATCTGGAGTCCGAGAGCACGCTCGACGTCGACGACGAGCGTTGAGCGCCTTCAGCGCACGAGCTTGGTCCAGCGCGCGAGCATCTCGCTCGCGCAGTCATTCCACGTCGCGAGCGCGGGCGTCGACGCGGACGCTCGCGTGCGCCACGCACGGAGCAACTGCGTGGGGTTGCACGACGCGAAGTAGCTCGCAGCCTCGCCCGCCAACTCGCGATGCACCGGAAGATCGCTCGCGAGCGCCGGGGCGCCCGCGCGCAGCGCTTCCACGAGCGGCAGGTCGAAGCCCTCGCGCAGCGAGGGCAGCACCACGGCCGCGCACTCGGCGTACAGCCGCGCGAGGGCAAAGTCCGATTGCGGACCAGCGAAGCTCACGCGCCCGCAGACACTCAGCTGCTGCGCCAGAACACGCAGCTTGGCGCCGTGATCACCTTGCTCGGAGCCAGCGAGCACGACGCGCGGAAGCGTTGGGTCGAGCGCGAGCGCGCGCAGCAGCGTCTCGACGTCCTTGCGCGGCTCGAGCCGACCCACGAACAGGAGGAATGGCTCATTCGACGCAGCCCGCTGGAATCGCGGCAGGTGATCGCAGCCGTTGCGCGCGACGCAGACGCGCGCCGCGTCGGCGCCGGTGAGCTCGAGCGTCTCGCGCGCCAGCGTGTTCGAGACGCAAAACACCTGCGCCGCGCGTCGAACGGCCGAGCGCAGGATGCTGCGGCCCACGAGCCGACGGGCGAGGGGCACGAACGGGCTCGCGACGCTCTTGAGGTCGTGCAGAGTGAGCGTGAACGGCACGGCGAGTCCGCGCGGGGCGGGCAAGTGCGCCGTGTGGACCAGATCGAACGCTCGGCCCTGCGCGCGCGAGCGCTCGAGCACCGAACGCAAGGCACCGCTCTCGTGCCATGCGCGCCAAGCAGCCGGAGACGCCGGAACGTCGCTCGCGATGCGCTCGATCGAGGCGGGCAGCTCGAAGTCCAGCCCGTCGCGGCCGAGCAGGACTGCCAGACGCCCGCCCTGCGCTTCGAGCTTGCTCGCCAGTCGCGGCAAGAGCTCGCGGTTGTGGCGCTGCACTCCGCCGACACCCTGTGCGAGCACCGTCCCGCACACGAGCACGCGCGGGGCGCTCAAGCGAGCTCCTGCCACAGCGCCTCGACGCGCGCGGCGCAGGCGTCCCACGTGAACTGCGCGGCGCGCTCCACGCACTCCGAGCGCAACGTCTCGCGCTCCATCACGGCGCGCACGAGCCCATCCGCCACGCTCGCTGGGTCGTCGGCATCGACGACGATGCCAGCCTTGCCGGCGAGTTCCGACTGAGCGCTGTGGCGCGGCACGAGCGGCACGCACCCGCTCGCGAGCGCTTCGAGCACGGGAAACGCGAAGCCCTCCGAGCGCGAGAGCACCGGCGCCGCGCTCGCGAGCCGCAGCAGCGACGCGAGGTCGGCCTCGGAGAGTTCACCAGGAGTCGAGACGAAGCGCGACAGGCCGAGCTGCGAGGCGAGCCCGAGGTCGCGCCGCAACTGCGGCGTGTCGGGGCCGGTCACGACGAGTTGGATGCGTGGCCCATGGCGCTCGCGCACTTGCGCGAGTCCGCGCAGCGCGGCGGCGAGGTTCTTCTTCTCGCGCACGGCACCGCTGCACAGCGCGATCGGATCTTGTCCGAGCCGGTACTTGCCGAGCACCACTTCGTCGACCGCGCCGAGCGCGGGGAATTCACCGAACGGTGCGTCGACGCCCCACGGCACGACGCGAATGCGCGCGGCCCCGGGCAGCGCGCGCTGGCGCAGATCGCGTGCGACATGCTCGCTGGGACACACCACTCGGTCGGCGCGCGCTGGGCCCCAGGCCGCCCAGAAGCGGTGCTTCCAGTCCGCGTTTTCGCTGACGCCGTGCCGCCATGGCAGCTCGTGGATCGTCTGCACGCGGCGACCGGGACCGCGCAGCGGGAAGCTCGACACCGGCGAGTGCAGACCGACTAGCCCGAGCTCGCGCACGAGCGCGGGCAGTTGAGTGTGGCGCCACGCGCGCAGCTCGCGTTGCGGCGCGAGCCGCACGACGTCGAGCACGCCGCGGCGCTCGAGCGCCTCGACGAGCCCGCGCGTCGCGCGCACCACGCCGGGCGGGTGCGGCACATGCAACGGCGACACGTCGAAGCCAATCCGAATTCTGGCCACGCGCCGTAGGGTAGCGCTGCGCGCCGATGCGGGCACGCGCTACGATTTTCGACATGACCACCACGCCGGTCACGTGTCCACTCGACTGCGCCGATGCCTGCGGCATGCTCGTCGAGAGCGATGCGCAGCAGCGCTTCGTGGCGCTGCGCGGCAATCCCTCGCACGGCTACTCGCGCGGTGTCCTGTGCGGCAAGACGGCGCTCTACGGCGAGCTGCTGAACTCGTCGGAGCGCCTGCTGCAGCCACTCGTGCGACGTGGCTCGAAAGCGGGCGGCTCGCTCGAGCCCGCGAGCTGGGACGAGGCGCTCGCGCGCATCGTCGAGCGCGTGGCGCCGCTGCGCGCAACGCCGGAGCGCATCTTGGCCCTGTGGTATGCGGGGAACATGGGGCGCATTCAGCGCTTCTTCCCGCTGCGCGTGATGCACGCGCTCGGCGCGACGAACGTCGACGGCGGGCTGTGCGACAACTCGACCACCGCTGGCTACGAGTGCGTCTTCGGCGGCGCGTACGGCGCGGATCTCGAGCAGGTCGACGACTGCGACTTCGTGCTCCTGTGGGGCTGCGACATGGCGCGCACCGTGCAGCACCTCCAGCCCGCCGTACAGCGCCTCGCGCGCCGCGGCGTGAGCGTGGTCGCGATCGACATCTATCGCACGGACACGATCCAAGCGCTCGAACGTTGGGGCGGGCGCGGCGTGCTGGTGAAGCCGGGTAGCGATGCGGCGCTCGCGCTCGGAATTGCGCGCCTCGCATTCGAGCGCGGCTACGTCGATCGCGAGTTCCTCGCGCAACGCTGCCTCGGTGGCGCGACGTTCGAGGCACACGTGCGCTCCGGCCATGACCTCGCGTGGGTCGAGCAGGCGACCGGCGTGCCAGCGGCCACGGTCAGTGAGCTCGCCGACCTGCTCGGCAGGGCTCGGCGCTTCCTGCTCAAGACGGGCATCGGCTTCGGCCGTCGCCGCGTGGGCGCGATGAGCATGCGCGCGATCGCGTCGCTCGTCGCGGTGCTCGGCCGCCCCGAGTGCATGCACTACGAGAGCTTCAGTTGCTTCCAGCTCGAGGACAGCGTGATCGAACGCGCCGATCTGCGGCCGCCGCACTCGCGCGCGGACGTGATCCAACACGTGAAGGTCGGCCGCGAGCTCGAGAGTGGACGTTTTGGCGCGGTGTTCGTGTGGGGCCACAATCCCGCCGTCACCTGCCCAGAGTCGCTGCGCGTGCGCGGCGGGCTTGGGCGCGAGGACGTCTTCGTCGTCGTGCACGAGCAATTCCGCACGGAAACCGCCGAGCTCGCCGACGTCGTGCTCCCTGCGACCTTCGCGATGGAGAACGACGACCTCTATCGCAGCTACGGCCACCGTCGCCTGCAGCGCGCGCGCAAGGCGTGCGAACCGCCGCCGGGGCCGCGTTCGAACGTGGATGCCTTCGCCGCGATCGCGAAGGCGCTCGGACTTCCGCGCGCGTGCCACGACGTGCGCGCCGAGCAACTCGTCGACGAGCTCCTCGCGGCGAGTTCGCGGCATCTCGACGAGGGACAACTCGCGGCGCTCGAGCGCGGCGAGAGCGTGAAAGTGTCACAGCCGCGAGGGGAGGGCGTGGGGACACCGAGCGGGAAGATCGAGCTGGTCAGCAATCGGGCCGCGGCACGGGGCCAGCCCGCGCTGGCGACCTACGTGCCCGACGACGGCGCCCTCGGGCGCGGCCGCTTCTGGCTGGTGTGCGCGCCGAGCGTGCACACGCACAACTCGACCTTCTCGCACAGCGCGCGACATATCCGTCGGCGCGGCGAGGTGCGCGCGTGGCTGCACGCCGAGGACGCGCGTGAACTGGGCGCGAGCGACGGTGATGCGCTCGTGCTCTCCAACGAGCTGGCGAGTCTCACGGTGCGCGCGGGCATTTCGGAGCGCATGCCGCGCGGGCTCGTGCGGATCGACGGCGTGCCGAGGGCCGAGGACACGCCGGAGCGCGTCGGCGTGAACGCGCTCGTGTCCGGCGAGACGAGCGATCTGGGCGAGAGCAATTCGCTCTACAGCACCCGCGTCGACGTCCGCCGCGCCTGAGCGCGCGAATTCACGCGGGATTGGCCCCCAGTTGCGCGCCGTGGCGCTGCGCGAGCGTGGCGCGCCGCGCGCGCGGGAGCTACCGTCTCACTCCGCCATGCAAGTCGCACGTCTCCTCGCCTTCGCGGCGCTGTCCCTGTCCGCGCTCGCCCAGCGCACCGAGATTCCCGAGCGCAGTTGGACGCAGGCCCAAGGCAACGCATTCGCCAGTGCGTGGGTCGATGTCGCGCCGATCCGCGCGGACCCGGGCACGGGCTCGAACATCGGCACGGCGTTCGGCGAGCCGGTCAGTTGGGACCGCACCCTGTTCTTCTGCACGAAGTCGGGCGAGGCGCTGACGCTCAAGGCGTTCGACCTCGTCGACAAGGCGGCGCTGGGCACCGTGGGGCTGGGCAAGGGCGAGCTGCGCGGCATGTTCGCGTGGGAGGGCGAAGTCGGTGTCGCGCTCGGCAGCGAGATCGTGATGTACGAGGTCGACTTCGCGAAGAAGAAGCTGACCGAAGTTCGCCGCATCCCCGAGGCGCTCGCGGTGGCTCCGCGCGTCGTCGCGGGCACGCTGTTTGGCGACGGCACGTCGGTCAAGGCGTTTGCCACCAAGAGCGGCAAGTTGCGCGGCGGGTTCGCGGGCACGCGCGGACCGGCGTGCCTGCGGCTGGGGGGCTCGTGGGGCGTTCCGGCCTACGCGAGCCTCAAGCTCGTCGGGACGGACTGGTCGCTGGAACTCGCGGAACTCGATGACTTGGCCGCGCTCAAGATCAACCGCATCGGCGGCGGGAGCATCGCGCTCGGCAGCGCACCCGCGGAGCAGTTCGCGCTCGCGAGCGTCGCTCGCGTGCAACCGGAGAGCGGCGTCGGCGGCTGGTTCGTCGCGCGCGGGGACGGCTCGTGGTTCGTCGCGGACGGAGCGAGCGCCCAGCCGACGCCCGCCCCGTTCGTCGGCGGCGTCGCGGTGGTCCGCGGAGGCGTGGTCGGTTTCGACGCGAGTGGAGCGCTCGTGCGGATGGAGGCGAGCGGCAGCCTCGCGACGATTCTGGCCGCGGATGGTGGCGCAAGGGGGCCGGTGTCCGTCGCGCGCGACGTGGCCTTCGCGGGCGGGCGCGCGATCGACCTCACCAGCGGCAAGGTGCTGTGGCAGTCGAGCAAGTTCGCGCCCGAGCGCCGCGCCTATCCGGTCGGCGATCAGCTCCTCGTCGTCGCCGATGCGAAGGGCGCGCTCACGCTGCTCGTCGGCAAGGCGCCGAAGAAGGGCGCGAGCGCGG
This sequence comes from Planctomycetota bacterium, assembly GCA_016872715.1. Classification (GTDB taxonomy): domain Bacteria; phylum Planctomycetota; class UBA1135; order UBA1135; genus F1-120-MAGs118. Next base: position 32,904 of record VGZD01000003.1, on the reverse strand, counting down.
AGGCGGCGAGTGCGGCGCTGCCGCGACCGGGCGGCGGCAACGGCGTCGTGCTGAGCGACGGGTCGTACGTCGCCGGAACGGTGAGCGCGACGGACGACGGCTGGAAGGTCGACGGCGACGACGGTCGCTCCAACGGTTACACGGCACGCGACGTCGCGCTCGTGGAGCAGGATGGGACCGTGCAACTGCTCGGCGACGAAGAGCCGGTGCTGCAGTCGTTCCAGACCGCGCTGGAGTCCGAGCACGTCGCGCGCGTGGTCGAGGCGTTCGAGCTGTTTCACAAGTCTCGGCTCGACGAGGACTGCAAGCGCTTGTTCGCCGAGGCGAAGGACTGCGGGCTCTCGAGCGCCAAGCTCGCGGAGCTCGAGGCGAAGGTGAAGGCGCTCAAGCCCAACGACAAGTCGAACAAGGAAGCGCTGCGTAAGGCGCCGCTGGGCAAGGAGCTCGAGCTGCGCAAGCTCTCGCGCGCGGCCTACGGCGCGGCGGCCGCGTGGTGCTCCGCGCACGAGCTGCGCCTCACGGCTTCGCTGCTGCTGATCGAGGGCGCCGAGCGTTCGCCGCTCGAGGGCAAACCCGACGCCGCGGTGGCGCCGCTGATCCCCGCGGACTTTCCTTGGAAAGAGAGCCCCGAGGCCGTCGCGCGCTGGGCGGCGTGGGCACCGCGCCTCGTGCGCACGGGCGCGTTCTTCGTGCCGCGCGAGGATCGCCTGTATCGCGTGCTGACCGGCGGTGCGTGGAAAGACGGCGTGATCATCCTGCGCACGAAGAACGTGACCTTGTGCTCGCGGCCGACGGATCCGGGCATCGTCGGCGACTGCCTCGATGCCGCCGAGTTCGCGATCCGCACGCTGCGCGAGCTCCTGCCGCCGGATCCGGACACCTTCACGCAGCCGCTGCAGGTGCGCCTGTTCGCGACGCGCGACGAGTACCTCGCCGAGCCCGCGGGCGGCGGACGCCCGCCGGAGTGGAGCGCGGGCCTTTACTCCGGCGGCATTTCCCGTTTCTACGTGCCCAGCGGCGCGGAAGCACAGGATCCCTACGGCCGAGGCGTGTTCTCGGTCGTGTCGCACGAGCTCACGCATCACTACCTCGATGTCGCATGGCTCGCCAAGGGCACCAAGCGCGAGCCCGAGGGCAGCAATCTGCCCGGCTACTGGATCGTCGAAGGCACCGCGCGCTTCATCGAGGAGGCTGTCGCCGACCGCGTGCATGGTCGCAAGGGTCGCCAGCAGCGCGATCCGGCCTGCGCGTACGTGTGCAAGCAGGCGAGCGCGCTCTCCAAGCTCTTTCCAACGCAGCGCCTCGTCGACATGAACGCGTCGGACTTCGCCGGACTCGGCAACGACGAGCTCTTCCAATTGCCGCCGCTGAACGAGGGTGTGTCGGGCAACATGATCATCAGCGAGCGGCACATCTTCTACGAGCAGGCGGGGAGTCTCGTGTTCTTCCTGATGTACCGCGCGGGTCCGGAGCCCCGCGCGAAGGTCGTCGAATACCTGCGCGCGCGCTACTTGGGGCAGACCACGCCCGAGGGCTGGAAATTGCTCGGCTATCAGCGCGGCGACGCGCTCGACACCGGGTTCAAGGCCTTCGTGGACAGCGCGAAGCACTGAGTTCCATGGAACTGGGGCTGGCAGGCAAGGTGGTGGCCGTCACCGGCGCTTCTGGCGGCATGGAGGGACGAGCGCTGTGGTCGCTCGACGACACCGACGAAGCCGCCGTCCGCGCTCGACTCGCGTCGCCCTAGAACACGTGCCGGAGCTTTTGCTCCTGTGGATCGGGCTCGAGCGCGTTGCGGTAGGCGAGCAGCGTGCGCTTGGCGCACTCGCGCCAGGTGAACTTGCGCGACTGCGCGAGGCCGCGCGTGCGCAGCTCGGCGGCGACCTCGCGCTCCATGAGCACGCGGCGCGTGGCCTCGAAGATGCGCTCGTGGTCGGTGGGCTCGACGAGGAAGGCCGCGTCGCCGCACACTTCCGGCAGCGAAGTCACGCAACTCGACACCACCGGCGTGCCGCAGGCCATCGCTTCGAGCGGCGGCAGGCCGAAGCCCTCGTTGAGGCTCGCGAAGAGCAAGCAATCGGCCTGCGCGTAGAGGCGCGGCAGATCCGCTTCGGGCGCATCGACGATCCACTGCACGCGCGCGCGCGCCGGTGAGCGCTCCAGAGCGCGCGCGAACTCCTGCCAGTCGTGACCGCGCGGACCGGCGACGATCCAGCCGTGGGGGAGACCCTCCTTTACGAGCAGCTCGAACGCCCGCAGCATGCGCAGGTGGTTCTTGCGCGGGTCGACGCGTGAGACGGTGAGCACGTAGGGCTCCTTCGCGCGTCCGAAACCCTCGGGCGGCAGCGCGCGCGCGATGTGGTCGCAGCCGAGCTCGGTGACCGCGACGCGCGCGGGGTGCGCGCCGAGCGAGAGCACGACTTCCGCGCCAACGTACTGGCTGGGCACGAGGATGCGCTTGGCGCGGCGCACCTGCTCCTTGGCGGCCGCGGTCATGCGCTCGGCCACGGCCGGATCGAGGTAGCCCGAATCGGGGATCATGTAGATGCAGTCGAAGATCGTCGCGACTTCCGTCGCGTTGCGCACAGCGAGCAGGTTGGGCTGTGTGTGGTGGTACACGCTCGCGCCTCCGACGAGGTCATCGACGCCCTTGCCCAGTCGCGCGAGCAACCACGGGAGCAGCCGTGAAGGGAGCCGCATTCGCACGAGCTCCGCGCGCGTGCCCGCGATGCCGAGTTCCTCGCGCGAGAAACGCATCGCGGCCGCGGTGTAGCCGAACAGTCCGAGCTCGCCATCGAAGCCGAGCTCGATGAAGCCGCGCACGAGCTCGCGCGCGTAGCGTCCGATGCCCTCGCGGTTGTGTAGAGCGGGGCGATAGTCGAGTCCGACGCGCATGGGCGCTCTCAATAGCCCAACGCGAACAGGGAAGACAGTCCCGCGCCCGCCGCCATGCACAGCGGGCCGCCGAGCCAGCGCCACGGGCTGCCGAGGCTCACTCCCGCGCGCAGGATCACGGCTGCTCCCGCGAGCGCGACGAACATCTCCGTGGCACAGGTGGTGAGCGCGGCGCCGTCGATGCCGAGCACCGGTACGGCCCAGAAGTTGAGGCCGATGTTGAGCAGCACGGCGAGCGCGGCGATCCACAGGCTCGCGACGTTCTTGCCGAGCGCGACGAGCGCGGTCATGAAGAGCGAGCCGGCGTAGATGGCGGTCGTCGCGCCGAGCAACCAACGCAGGCTGTTCGATCCGGCGCGGAATTCCTCGCCGAACAGCGCGAGCAGCGAGCCGGTCCACGGCAGCGCGAGTCCGCACGCGAATCCCGCTCCGGCGAAGAGCGGCGGACCGAGGCGCGCGAGCGAGGGCCCGAGCGCTCCGGCGAGATGCTCGCGCCGCAGCCACGGGAGCACGGTGAGCGTCGTGTACTGCGCCAGCATGATCGACCAGCTCATCACGCGCACCGCGACGTTGTAGTGGCCGAGCGGCTCGAGCCCGCACCACGCCTCGACGAACAGGTTGTCGACGTAGAAGTACGTCTGCGCGCACAACGCGGAGATCCCCAGTGGCAGGGCCTCGCGGAAAAAGCCGCTCTCGCGCGCGGCGTCGCCGTGCTCGCGCGGCAAGTGGCGCCGCGACGCGACGTGCAGCAGCACGTTGCCGAGCGTGCTCCCGAGCGCCACGCCGAGCAGGTACAGCGCGGGCCGATCGACGCCAGCGAGCCGCAGCGCGAACACGTTGGCGAGGCTGATCGCCGACGCGATCGCACGCACCGCGACGGGCACGCTCCACGAGAGCGCGTTGCGCGCGGGAATCGTAGAGAGCTCGAGCGCGTGCGTGACCGGATACAGCGCGGCGAGCACGATCCACGCGCCGTCGGCCTCCTCGCGCGAGAGGACGAAGGTCGCGCACAGGAGCACGCCGAAGAGCCCCGCGCGCACGCGGATCCCTCGCGCGGCCGCGAGCACGTTCGCCATGCGCGCGCCCTCCGCTGCGGTGCGCTGCACCGCCACCTGAGCGGCGCCCATGTTCGCCATGCTGTCGAGCCAAGCGAACAGCGCGATGTAGAACGTGAAGCGGCCGAAGTCCGCGCCGTCGAGCGCCTCCTTCGCGAGCCACAGGATCACCAGCGTGCAGGCCGCGCCGAACATGCGCCCGAGCACCTGCAGCGCGGTGCCGCGCCACACTGCCCCGGGCACGCGCCCGAGCGACTCGCGCTCGTGTTCCACTGCCATCTGCGACGCCGCGCGCGAGCGTTTCCTCCCGCCCTACTTGCGAGCCGCGGGCTTCTTCGCCTGCGCGGGCTTCCTCTTGGCCGCGCCCTTCCTCGGGGGCTTGGGCACCGAGCCGCCGCGCCACGCTTCCTCTCCAGCATCGAAGCGCGCGGCGAACTCGATCTCGCCTTGCATCGTCTTCACGGCGGGCTGCTTCGATTCCTTCGGGTTGAGGCAGAAGAGGTCCCAGGCCTCGCCGTGGCGCTTCCACTGGCGCACGTACCAGCCGTCCGTCTTCTCGAGCCGATCGAGCGGGAAGGTCGCGCAGGCCCACGGCTTGTACTGGAAGCGGTCGCCTTCCTTGGCGCCGACCTTGTGCAGCACGCAGCCTTGGTTCTCGAACACGCACCAGCCCTCGGACACCGCGAGCATCGGGTTGCCCTGCTTCTTGCGGCGCGTCACGAAGCCACGCGCCTCGATGAGCGCGCGCGCCTTGGCGCGCAGGTGCGGCAAGAACTTAGGCAGGTTCGCCTCGATGCGCGCGCGCTCGCCCGGCTCGACGGGCGGACGGCCTTGCTTGCAGCACGAGCCGCCGCAGGTGGGGTAGACGCAGTCAAAGGTTGCCGTGGCGGCGTTCTCGACGAGGATCGGGAGCGTGGGGAGGGGCTTGTGGGTCAAAGTCGCACCATGTAGACGAGCTTGTCGTCGCCGAGCCGATAGAAGTCTGGATAGCGAGCGAGCAGCGCGCAGCCGCAGCGTTCGTAAAACGTGCGCTGCGCAGCGTACTCGGGCTGGCCCGACGTTTCGATGATCACGAGGCGGCCCGCGCGCGCGCGCACGTCGCGCACGACGTGGTCGAGCAGCGCGCGGCCCAGCCCCCTTCCATGGAGCGTCGCGTCGACCACGATCCAGTAGAGGTCGTAGGCGCCATCGGTGAGCGGCGTCAGCCCCCAGCAGGCGTAGCCCTGCGGCTCGTCGCGCTCGTCGGTCGCGACCGTGAACAGATAGCCAGAGCCCGCGCGCGCGCCCGCGTCGATCAGCTCGAGCGCGACCTCGACCTCGTCCTCGCGAAAGGCGTTCGTCGAGCGCACGATCCGCTCGAGGGCCGCGCGATCGCTCGCGCGCAGTTCACGCAACTTCGCCATGGCGCGAAAGCGCGCTGTGGACGACGCGCTCGACGAGTTCGGAGTAGGACAGCCCGGCGCGCTCGGCCGCGAGGTGGAAGCCCGCGCCGGGCGAGATGTCGGGATTGGGATTGACGTCGATGATGAAGGGCTCGCCGCGCTCGTCGAGCCGCAGGTCGACGCGCGCGTAGTCGCGCAGCTCGAGCGTCTCGAAGGCGCCGCGCGCGACGCTCTCGATGCGCGCGCTCTGCGCCGGCGCCAAGTCGCGCGCGGCGATGACCTTGGTGAGGTCCCAGTCGCGGCTGTCCTCGATCCACTTGCCCGCGTAGGTGACGAGGTGCGGCTCGTCGCTCGCGAAGAGAGAGTAGTCGATCTCCGAGAGCGGCAGCACCTCGACGCCGCGCGATCCGCCGAGCAGCGCGACGTTGATCTCGCGCGCGGGGATGTACTCCTCGACGAGCGCTGGTTGCGCGTAGGTGTCGATCATTCGCCGTGCCTGCGCGCGCAGCGCCGCCTCATCGCGCACGAGGGAGTCGATCGAGATCCCGTGGCTCGCGTCCTCGCGCGCGGGCTTGACCATCAGCGGAAAGCGCAGGCCCGCGACGGACTCGTCGCCGCGCGCGAGCACCGTCCCGCGCGGCACCGGCAGCCCCGCTGCTTCGAGCACCGCCTTCGTCACGGGTTTTTCCATGCACAGCGCCATGGCGCGTGGCCCAGAGCCCGTGTAGCGCACGCCGTGGAGCTCGTAGAGCCACGCCATGGCTTGTTCGAAGCGCGAGTCGCCGCCGAGGCCCTCGACGAGGTTGAAGACGAGCTCGTCGCGCACGGCAGCGACGGCGCGCAGCACGCCCTCGCGCTCCGGCGGCACGCCCACGGCCGTGGCGCGATGCCCGCGCGACGTGAGCGCCTCCGCGATCGCCCGCGCGCAGTCCTTCACCGCGAGCACGGCGATCGCGTCTTGAGCCGAGCCGTGCGCGAGCGCGCTGTCGTCGTTGTAGAGGACCGTGATGCTCGCCATGGATCGCTCACGCGAGCTCGAGGCGCGCGCAGGCTTCGTCGAGGATCGCGCCGATCAGCGTGTCGTAGGTGCCGCCGAGGCGGTCCCACAGGATCGCGAGGTCGCTCCAGCCCGGCGCGACGCCCGGCAGCGGGTTGCACTCGATGAACTTGGGGTCGCCCGAGGCGTCGCAGCGCACGTCGATGCGCGCGATGTCGCGGCAGCCGAGCGCGCGGTAGGCGTCGAGCGCGACCTTCTCGACGCGCTCGACCTCGGCCCGCGCGCGCTTGGGCGGCACGTTGTAGGCGATCTCTTCCGCCCAGTTCGGATTGCGTTTCACCTCGAGCGAGTAGACGAACTGCTCGCGCGGCACGATCAGCGGCTCGACCTCCATCGTGCCGATCACGCGCGTGCTCTCGCCGTGGCCGCGGATGCCGACGGTGAACTCCGCACCGGCGCAGAATTCCTCGACCAGCACAGGCTCGCCATAGTCGCGCAGCAACGCGCCGACGCGCTCGGCGAGCTCGGCTGGATTCGCGATGCGCGAGCGGCGGCGGATGCCCATGCTCGAGCCCTCGAACAGCGGCTTGGCGAACAGCGGGAAGGGGAACGTGACGCGCGCCACGTCCGCAGGGCGTTCGACCACGACGAAGCCCGGCGTCGGCACGAGCGCGGACGCGACCACGCGCTTGGCCATGGCCTTGTCGAGCGTCACCGCCATGGTCAGCGGATCGGAGTGCGTGCAGGCCACGCCGAGCATCTCGCACGCGGCGGGCACGTGCGCCTCGCGCGAGCGCGACCCGCGCCCTTCGGCGATGTTGAACACGAGATCGACGCGCTCGCGCAGGAGGCTCTCGACGAAGCGCCGTCCGCCACCCAAGCGCGTCACGCGGTGGCCGCGCGCGGCGAGCACGCGCTCGATCTCGGCCACGGTGCTGACCGAGTCGTATTCCTCGAGGAGGTCATCGGGACGGTCCTCGCTCGCACCTTCGCGCGCGCGCGCGGACTCCGACTGGAAGTCCGCCTTGAGGTCGAAGGCGATGCCGATGTGCATGGGGGGCGCCGGTGAGGGCGCGAGAGCCTACTTCTTCTCGCGCCGCGCTGTCGCGCCCCTGCGGACCCAGCGGCTCTTCCCGACCACCGGCGGCTTGACCTCGCTCGTCGGCGCGGACTCGGCTCCGCGTGGCTCGGCTTCCTGCGGACGCGGCGTCGGCGGACGGATCTCGTCGCGCAGGTAGCCCGGCTCGAGGTACTCGTAGATCTTGTCTTGGAAGTTGCGCAGCACCGCGCGCCCCTTCGCCTCGTCGTAGCGCAGCAGGTACTGCGGCTGGATCGGGATCTTGCCGCCGCCGCCGGGGGCGTCGACCACGTAGGTCGGAATGGCGAGCCCGCTGGTGTGCCCGCGCAGACCCTCGATGATCTCGATGCCCTTGGAGATCGGGGTGCGGAAGTGCTCGGCGCCGCGCACCGGGTCGCACTGGTAGAGGTAGTACGGCCGCACGCGCATCTTCATCAGGCCTTGGCACAGCGACTTGACGGTCTCGACCGAGTCGTTGACGCCCTTGAGCAGCACGGCTTGGTTGTTGAGCGGGATCCCGGCGCGCGAGAGCTTGTCGCAGGCGCGCGCGGCTTCCCCAGTGAGCTCGCGCGGGTGGTTGAAGTGCACGTTGATCCACAGCGGGTGGTAGCGCTGCAGCATCTCCACCAGCTCGTCGTCGATGCGCTGGGGGAGCGCCACGGGCACGCGGCTGCCGATGCGGATGATCTCCAAGTGCGGGATGGCGCGCAGCTTCGAGAGGATGGACTCGAGCTTCTGGGTCGAGTAGTTGAGCGGGTCGCCGCCGGACACGACCACGTCGCGCACCTGCGGGGTGCGCGCGATGTAGTCGACCATGCGGTCGATCTCGATGTCCGGCGTGGCGCCGTCGTACATGGTCCGCTTGCGCGTGCAGTAGCGGCAGTAGATGGCGCAGTTGTTCGAGATCACCATCAGCACGCGGTCGGGATAGCGATGCGTGATGCCCGGAACGGGCGAGAACTTCTCCTCGCCGAGCGGATCTTCCTCGCCGACGGCGCGGAAGTAGTACTCGTCCGACAGCGGCACCACCTGCCTGAGGATCGGATCCGCCTCGTCATCGGCGTCGATCAGCGACAGGTAGTAGGGCGTGATGCCCATGCGGAAATCGGACAGCACCTCGCGGCGCCGGCCGAGCTCCTGCTGCGGGATCGGCAGCTTCGCGACGAGCTGCTCGAGCGTCGTGACGCGGTTCTTGAACTGCCACTTCCAGTCGTTCCACTCCCCGTCGCTGACGTCGGGGTAGAAGAACGCGCGGCCGGTGCGGCGGCCGATGTTCGTAGCTGGCGGAAGGTCCGGAGTCGTCGCAGCGCGCTGCGCTGCGGGGTCGACGGAGACGGGCATGTGGGGGTCCTTGAGGGATCCGCTCGAGCGGGGCCTCGGCAGCTCGTGGGTGGGGGGAGCTGCGCGGGCACGCGCCGACGGACGGGCGCAAATCTACCCTGCACGGAAGAGCTTCGTCGACCCCTTTTCCGAACTAACCTCACGCGCGCTCGCGCTCGCTCGCTCACTTCTCGTCGCGCTCGCGCCGCTCGCGAGCGCCGCGTCGAGCCGGTCGGAGCGCGTCGGCGAGGCTCGCCCGCAGCCCGCGGACGAGCTCGTCCCGCTCGCTCTCCGACAGCCGCGCCTCGGGGTGCAGCGGCGAGTAGAACCAAGGCGGCATCTCGCCTTCCTCGATCGTCTCGCCCGCCTCGTGGGCGTCGCGCTGCGGCTGGTCCCACGCGGAAAAGTCGAGGTGTTCGCGACCTTCCTCGATGTCGTGGCGCACGAGCCAGCTCACGGGCGCCACACGCGCATACCACGGGCGCCGCGGCGTGCGGCTGTGGCAGTCGAAGCAGGCTCGCACGGCGAGCTCGCGGGTGCGCGGGCTGTCCCAGCTCGGCTCCTTCGTCACCGGCGGATCGACTTCGCCGCGCCCATACGGCACGAGCTGGATCAGGCCGAACGCGACGAGCGAGCCAAAGAACGCGCGACGCAGCAAAGTCCTCACGCCAACCGACTCCTTTTCGCCCCTCTCCGGCGGGACCCAAACGAGCCTAGCAACCTCCGCCGCCCCCCCCTGTGCGTCCTGCCCCTGCCCGCGAGGGGGTGGGGCGCGCGGTGCGTACAATCGGCGCCCCATGTTTCGACGTATCTTGATCGCCAATCGGGGCGAGATCGCGCTGCGCGTGATCCGCACCTGCAGGGAGATGGGCATCGAGCCCGTCGCCATCTACTCCGATGTCGACCGGCGTGCGCTGCACGTGCGCATGGCTCACAGCGCGGTGGCGCTCGGTGGGTCGACGCCGCGCGAGAGCTACCTCGACATGGACAAGGTCATCGCCGCGGCCAAGCAGTCCGGCGCGGAGGCGATCCACCCCGGCTACGGGTTCCTGTCGGAGCGCTCGGCCTTCGCGCGCAAGGTGACCGAGGCGGGGCTGGTGTGGATCGGTCCGCCGCCCGAGGCGATCGAGGCCATGGGCGACAAGATCACCAGCCGCCGCAACATGACCAAGGCCGGGGTGCCGGTCGTGCCGGGCCTCGTCGATCCGGTCGACGACGTCGAGCGCGCGCTCGAGGAGGCCGAGAAGATCGGCTACCCGATCGCGCTCAAGGCCGCGGCCGGCGGCGGCGGCAAGGGCATTCGCCTCGTGCGCTCGAAGGGCGAGATGGCGACCGCGTTCCGCACGGCGAGCGGCGAGGCGCTCGCGAGCTTCGGCGACGGACGGCTCTACATGGAGCGCTATGTCGACGAGCCGCGCCACGTCGAGGTGCAGGTGCTGTTCGACAAGCACGGCAACGGCGTGCACTACGGCGAGCGCGAGTGCTCGATCCAGCGCCGCCACCAGAAGCTGATCGAGGAAGCGCCCAGCGTGGTCGTCGATGACGCGCTGCGCCGCAAGATGGGCGAGATCGCGGTGCGGGCGGGCGCGGCCGTGGGTTACCAGAACGCGGGCACGGTCGAGTTCCTCTATTCGAAGGGCGAGGTGTTCTTCCTCGAGATGAACACGCGCCTGCAGGTCGAGCACCCGGTGACCGAGATGGTCTACGGCGTCGATCTCGTGCGCGAACAGATCCGCGTGGCGTGGGGCGAGAAGCTCGGCTACACGCAGGACGAGGTGCTCGCGAAGAAGAACGGCTGGTCGATCGAGGTGCGCATCAACGCCGAAGACCCGTTCAACGGCTTCGTGCCCTCGATCGGCACGATCCACAACCTGCGCGCGCCCGGCGGCCCGTGGGTGCGCCTCGACGCCGCCATCTACCGCGGCATGGAGGTCAGCCTCAACTACGACCCGATGCTCGCCAAGCTGATCGTGTGGGGGCCCGATCGCAACGCCGCGATCGAGCGCATGAAGCGCGCGCTCGCGGAGCTCAACGTCGGCGGCGTGCGCACCAGCGCGCCGGTCGCGCTGCTCGTGCTCGAGGAGGAAAAGTTCGTCAAGGGCGAGTTCGACACGCACTTCCTCGCGCACATGGACCTCGCGACGCCGCGCGCGGGCGAGGACGTGCTCGTCGCCGTCGCTGCGGCGATCCACCGACACCGGCTCATGCAGCGCAAGGCGCTCCACACCAGCGCCGCGGATCGGCTCGCGTGGTCGTCGCGCAGTCGCGCGAGCCTCTCGCCCTATCCGCCGCACGTCGGCGCGAGCACCGGAGCTGCCCAGTGAAGTACTTCGTCACCGTCAACGGCAAGGCGCACGAGGTCGAGGTCGTCGAGCGGCTCGGCCTGCTGCACGTGCGCTGCGATGGCAAGGACATGGACGTCGACTACGAGGAGGTCGACAGCCTCGGGCAGGTCGCGCTGCTCGCCGGCGGGCGCTCGTGGGGCCTGTCGATCGAGGGCGACGAGCATCAGGTCACGGCGGGCATCGCCGGGCACCTGTACGCCGTCGAGATCGAGGACGAGCGCGAGCGCGCCGCCCACGCGGCCGAGCGCGAATCCCAGAAGGGCGGCGGCACGGTCAAGAGCGTGATGCCGGGCGTGGTCTTCAAGCTGCTCGTCAAGGAAGGCGAGGCGGTCGAGAAGGGCCAGCCGCTGTTGATCCTCGAGGCGATGAAGATGCAGAACGAGATCGCCGCGCCGTCGGCGGGCACGGTCAAGACGCTGTTCGTGAAGGAGAAGGAAGCCGTGGCGAGCGGAGCGAAGCTCGTCGCGCTGGCCGCGGACTGAGCTGCTCCCGCGTGCTCAGCGCACTCGGCGGCGAAGCGCGTAGGCGGCGAGCGCGGCCGCGCACAGGCTCGCGATCCACGCCAGTCGCGACGGTCGCTCGAGCGCGGCGGCCCACAGCGTCCAGACCGAGGCGAGGAAATAGAGCGCGGCGCAGGCGGTTGGGAACGCTCCCACGCGCGTCGCGGCGAGCGCCGCGGGCGGCGAAAAGCGCACGCGCAGCAGCGAGAGCGCGGCGAGCGCGGTCGTGAAGGTGAGCACGGCGCCGCAGTTCTCGACCAGCAAGTCGAACGAGTGCGTGAGCAGCAGCGCGAGGGCGACCGCGCCTTGGAGCAGCGTCGACGCCACGCTCGTCGCTCCGCTGCGGGCCGCGAGCAGCTTCGGCAGCGCTCCATCGCTCGCCATCGCCGAGTAGACGCGCGGTCCGGCGACGGTGAAGGCGCTCGCGGAGGAGAGCATCGCCAGCACCACGAAGGCCGACATCGCGGCCGCGCCGCGCGGGCCAGCGAGTTCGCGCACGACGAGGTGCGCCAGCGTCGTGCGCGCGCTCTCGCCGTCCACCGCGCGCCACGCCGCCAGCATGCTCGCGTCGAGGTTGGCGACGAACACCCAGTTGACCGCGAGGTAGAGCGCCATCACGAGCACCGTGCCGAGCAGCATCGCGCGCGGAACGTCGCGGCGCGGCTCGCGGAACTCCTCGCTCACGTAGCTCGCCGTGTTCCAGCCGGTGTAGGCCAGCGCGACCCACAGCAGTTGCGCGAAGAAGCTCCCGGTCGGGAAGCCGGTGTGCGGGGTTTGCGGCTGCCATGTCGGCCACGCGCTCGAGCCCCAGCACAGGCCGACCGCGAGGAACAGCGCGAACAGCAGGACCTTCGCGAGCGCGAGCGCGTCCTGCACGCGCTGACTGGCGCGCGCGGAGAGCGCGCCGAGAGCCGTCGTCGCGACCACGATCGACGCTCCGACAGCGTGCGGAGGCAATTCCACGAGCGTGCCCGCGTACGCATCGGCCATGGCCGCGCAGAACGCGATCGGCGCCGCGAAGCCGAGGAACAGCGAGGCCCAGCCCGCGAGCTCTCCCAGCGCGGGGTGCAGCAGATCCGCGAGGTAGCGGTATTCGCCGCCCGAGCGCGGCACGAGCAGCGCGAGTTCCGCGTAGGCGCGCGCGCCGCACAGCGCGATCGCTCCACCGACGAGCCACGTCATCAGTATCTCGCCCGGGCCGAGCACGCTCGCCGCCCAGCCGGCGGACACGAGCACGCCGACGCCGATCATGCTCGATGCGACGAGGCCGACGCCGGAGAGCAGCCCGAGCTTGGGGCCCGCTTGCATGGTGCCCAGCCTACGGCCTGCTGCGCGGGCACCCGAGCCGCGACGAGCGGAAATCGCTGCGGTGGCGCCGCGAACTCCGCGCGCGGCGGCGCTGCTAGTATTCGCGACGTGGACATCTTCAAGAAGCTGTGCGATCTGGTGGCGATAGCGTCGGTGACGGGGGACGAGCGGGACTACGCCGACGCGCTCTCGCGTGAACTTGCCGCTCTAGGGCTCGGAGTCGAGCGGCAGGAGCTCGCTCCCGGCCGCTTCAACGTGCTCGCCCGCGGCGCTCGTCCGCGCGTCGTGTTCTGCACGCACCTCGACACGGTTCCGCCGTTCTTCGGACCGCGCGAGGACCGCGAGGCCGTGCACGGGCGCGGTTCGTGCGATGCCAAGGGACCGGCGCTCGCGATGATCCAAGCCGCGCGCAGGCTGCTCGACCGAGGCGAGGACCGCATCGGGTTTCTGTTCACGTGCGGCGAGGAGACGGACTCGGCCGGTGCGGCGCTCGCCAACGCGCAACTCGCGGAGCCGTGGCGTCCGGCCTTCACGATCGTCGGCGAGCCGACGGAAAATCGCTTCGCGGGCGCGCACAAGGGCGTCTACAAGGCCGAGCTCGTCGCCAGCGGCGTCGCGGGGCACAGCTCGCAGAACATCGGGCCGAGCGCGATCCACGAGCTCGTGCACGCGATCGAGAAGCTGCTCGCGCAAGACTGGGGCCGCCACGCGTTGCTCGGGCCGGGCACGCTCAACATCGGCACCATCCAAGGGGGCGTCGCGGCGAACGTCGTCGCGGATCGCGCCGTCGCGAGCGTGCTCCTGCGCGCGGTCGAGCCCGTCGAGGCCACCGAGCGCAAGCTGTGCGCGTGTCTCTCGCCCCATGTTGCGCTCCAGCGGCCCTACAAGAGCTACGGGCCCATCGAATTCGAGGTTCCGCGCGGGCACGAGCCGATCCCCGTCGCATTTGGCACCGACGCGCCGCACCTCGGCCGCTGGGGCAAGCCGCTGCTCTACGGGCCCGGCCGCATCCTCGATGCGCACACCGATCACGAGCTCGTGACCAAACGCTCGTTCGAGCAGGCGGTCGCCGACTACGAGTCGACGGCGCGCGAGCTGCTCGCGCGCGCGGAGGCTTGCGCGTGAGCGAGCGCCTCGCCAATGCGGCGTTGCTCGATGCGCTCGAGCAGGGTCGCGTGCGTGTCGCCGAGCGGGGCGCCGACGGCGCTTGGACGGTGAACGCGTGGGTGAAGGAGGAGATTCTCGCGCTCTTCCGCGCCTCGCCGCTCGCGGAGAGTTCCGCCGGCGCGCTCACGTTCGTCGACAAGCGCGACATCGGCCCGCGCACGTTTTCGCTCGCGGACAAGCTGCGCGTCGTGCCCGGCGGCTCGTCCGTGCGCCGCGGCGCGTTTCTCGCTCCGGGCGTGATCGTGATGCCGCCCGCCTACGTGAACGTCGGCGCCTTCGTCGACGAGGGCTCGATGATCGACAGTCACGCGCTCGTCGGCTCGTGCGCGCAGGTCGGCAAGCGCGTGCACCTCTCGGCGGGCTGTCAGGTCGGTGGCGTGCTCGAGCCCGCCGGCGCGCGCCCCGTGATCATCGAGGACGAGGCCTTCGTCGGCGGCAACACGGGGCTCTACGAGGGCGTGCTCGTGCGGCGCGGCGCGGTGCTCGCGTCGGGCGTCGTGCTCTCCGCGAGCACCGTCGTGTACGACCTGCCGAATCGCCGCGAGCTGCGCGGCACGCGCGAGCGGCCGCTCGAGATCCCCGAGTACGCCGTGGTCGTGCCCGGATCGCGGCCCGCGAGCGACGAGTGGGCCGCCGGGCGGCACTTGCACGTGGCCTGCGCCCTGATCGTGAAGTACCGCGACGAGCGCACGGATCGCGCCACGGCCCTCGAGGACGCGCTGCGCTAGTCCGAGCGAGGCGGGCGCGAGGCTCCACGCCCACCGCACCGCCGCGGCCGTCGACGATGGGGGTCTCGCGCTCACTCGCTGGACGAAGTTCCTCGGCCAGATGTTCCTCGGCCAGATGTTCCTCGGCCAGATCCGCGAGTCGCGCGTATCCTAGGACTCCATGCAAGTGCTCCGCCGCATCGTCGCCCTCGCCTCGGCCGTGACGCTCGCCGCCGCGCCGGCGTTTCCGACGTGGTCGATCGTCGCCGTGAACACGCGCACCCGCGAGGTGTGCATCTCGTCGGCGACCTGCCTGGCGAACTTCAACCTGCGCTTGAACTTGCCCGTGATGCGGCCGGGGTTGGGGGGCGCGGTCTCGCAGGCTGCGGTGGACTCGAACTCGGCCAATCGCCAGCTCATGTGGAACGGGCTCAACGCCGGGCTCGCTCCGCAGCAGATCCTGCAGCAGTTGCTCGGCCTGCAGGGCGCGCAGTCGCGGCAGTTCGGCATCGTCGACTTCGAAAACCTGCCGGTCACCTTCTCCGGTTCGCAGACCATTCCCGCCAACCCCGGCGTCGTGGGCGTCGTGGGCGAGTGGCGCTACGCCATCCAAGGCAACATCCTCACGGGCAACCAAGTCGTGCTCGCCGCCGAGCAGGCCTTCCTCCAGACCGACGGCGACATCGGGCAGAAGGTCATGGCCGCGATGGAGGCCGCGCGCTCGTGGGGCGGCGACGGCCGCTGCTCTTGCAGCGTTTCGGCGCCGACCTCGTGCGCCCTGCCGCCGCCCGAGCCGTTTCATAGCGCCTACACCGGCTTCCTCCTGATCTCGCGCGTCGGCGACACCGGCGGCTCGGTGTGCAACTCGAGCTCGGGCTGCGCGCAGGGCCAGATGTACGCGGCGCTCAATGTGATCGGCAACTCGACCACGCCCGACCCCGTGATCACGCTGCGCGCGCAGTACAACGCGTGGCGCGCGGCGCTCTCTGGACGCCCCGACCACATCGCGAGCGAGACCCTCGCCGACCGCGCCGCACTCGTCGCCGACGGTCGCACGGAAGCGGAGGTGACGCTGTTCCTGCGCGACCTCGATGGCGTGCCGGTCGGTCATGGCGGCGCAGCGGTGTCCGTCGCGAACTTCGGCTCGAGCAGTGCGGCGAGCCTGTCGGGTCCGACGGTCGACAACGGCGATGGCACCTACACGCTGCGCATCCGCGCTGGACAGACGCCGGGCAACGCGCGCTTCCGCGTCACCGTCAACGACGGCATCTCGCCGGTCACGCTGTGGCCCGAGCTCACGCTGCGCGTCGATCCGGTGGTGCCGCTGCACCTTGGCTACGACGCGATCTCGGCCCTCGATCCCCATCCCGTCCCGATCGTGATCAACGTCGGACACGACGCGGATCGCCGCGCCTACCTGCTGCTCGCGAGCAGCGCGGGTACGACGCCGGGCCTGACCTTCGGCAACCTGAGCTTGCCCCTCAACGGCTCGCGACTCCTGCGCTACACGCTCTCCAACGCCGGCGATCCCGGCCTGCCGCACACCAGCGGGCCGCTGCCGCCATCGGGGCGAGTCGCGGCGTGGTTCGAGCCGGATGCGAGCACGATGCACCAGCTCGTCGGGACACGCATCGAATGGTCGGGGATCATCTTCGGTCCCGCCGGTCGCAGCGTGCTGCCACCGCGGGGTTTCGACGTGCTGCCCTGAGCTCGGGTCAGCGCGCGATGCGCGCCGCGATCTCGTCCCACAACACTCCGCGCGCCTCGAGCGAGCGAAATCGGCCGATTCACTCGCGCGCGAGCCGCCGCAGCGTTTCGCAGGCATCGAAGCGCTCGCGCGCGCCGTCGCGCGAGGCGACATCGGGCAGGGCGGCCAGCGTCGCGAGCCGCTCCACCACGCCGTGCGCGCCGCGCGAGCGCACATAGCGCAGCGCCCCGCCCTCGAAGGGGGGAAAGCCCATGCCGAAGACCGTCGCGAGGTCGAGCTCCGCCTCGCTCGCGACGACGCGTTCCTCGAGGCAGCGCGCGGATTCGGCGACGAGCGCGAGCGCGAGTCGGTCGCGCAGCACGTCGTCCGACAGCGAAAGCCCGCTCGGGCGCACCATGGACTGTGCCGCCGGATTCAGGCCGCGCTTGCGCGCGCGAGTGGACTTGGCGTCGACCGCGTAGGTGAAGAAGCCCGCGCCGCTCTTCTTGCCCCTGTGCCCCGCCGCGACGAGTGCGCTCGCGAGCGGGCTCGAGCGCATGCGCTCGCCGTAGGCCGCGTGCAGCGACGCCGCGGCGTGGGCCGCGATGTCGAGCCCGACCTCGTCGAGCAGCTCGAGCGGCCCCATGGGCAGTCCGAAGTCGAGCGCCGCGCGCTCGATGCGCTCGGCCGCGAGGCCCTGCTCGAACAGGCGCACCGCTTCGTCGAGGTAGGGGCCGAGCACGCGGTTGACGAGGAATCCCGCGACGTCGGCGACGACCACCGGTGTCTTGCCGAGCGCGAGCGCGAGCCGCGCCGTGCGCGCCACGGTCTCCGGGGACGTCCGTTCGCCGCGCACGATCTCCACGAGCGGCATGGCGTGCACGGGGTTGAAGAAGTGCAGGCCGACGACGCGCTCGGGGTGCGGGAGGGCGGCCGCGATCGCGCTGACGGAGAGCGAAGAGGTGTTCGTGGCGAGGATCGTGTCGGGTCGCACGCCTGCCGCGACCTGTGCGAACACCGCGCGCTTCACTTCCAGCTTCTCGGCCACGGCTTCGAGCACGAGGTCCGCCCGCGCGAGTCCTGTGATGCTCGCAGCGGTCTCGAGCCGATCGGCCGCGGCGCGCGCCTCGTGCGGCTCGAGAATGCGACGGCGCCGGGCCTTGTCGACGCGCGAGAAATGCGCGGCCTGCGCCGCGTCGAGTGCATCGCGCGAGAGATCGCACAGGCGCACGGAGCCGACGCGCTCGGCGACGAGCCCGGCGATCGCTCCGCCCATCACTCCGGCGCCGATCACGCCCACGCGCTCGATCGGACGCGCCTGCGTGCCGTCGTCGAGCCGCGCGAGCTTCTTGGCCGCTTCGGAGCCGCGGAACAGCGACACGAGGCTCTTGCACGTGCTTCCGACCGCGAGCTGACCGAGTGCGCGCGCCTCGCGCTCGAGTCCGCGCGAGAGGGGCGTGAGCGGTGCGCGCACGACCAGTTCCAGCGCGCGTTCCGGCGCCGCGTAGCGCCCCTTGGTCTGCGCGCGCAAGTTCTTGCGAGCGCTCGCCGCGATCACCGCGAGCGCCAGCGGATTGCAGTCGACGAGCCAGCGCTGCGCGCCGCGCGAGCGCCGCGGACTCCGCTCGCGACCGAGCGCGATGTCGCTCGCCACGCGCAGCAGGTTCTCCTTCGCGCACAGGCGATCGACGAGTCCGTTGCGCAGCGCCTCGCGCGGTGCGTACAGCTTTCCGGCGAGGATCGCGGCGAGCGCGGTCGGCACTCCGACGCGGCGCGGCAGTCGCTGGCAGCCGCCCCAACCCGGCAGGATGCCCAGCCGCGTCTCGGGAAGTCCGATGCGCGAGCTCGGATGGTCGGCGAGCACGATCGCGTCGCAGGCGAGCGAGAGCTCGAAGGCGCCGCCGGGGACAGGGCCGCCGACGGCCGCGACCTTTCGACATGCCAAGCGCGCGACGCGCTCGAACAGCTGTTGCCCAAAGCGTGCGAGCTCCGTCGCGAGCTCGATGTCGACGAGCCCTTCGATGGCGTCGACGTCCGCTCCGGCGACAAACGTGATCGGGGTGCTGCCGGTGAGCACCAGGGCGCGGATGTCCTTCGCGCGCTCGAGCTCGTCGAGCGCCAGCGCGAGGTCGCGCATCAGCGGCCGGTCGAACACCGCCAGGCGCCGGTGGGGCGGAGCGATGCGCAGCAGCGCGAGGCCGGCCTCGGGGCGCTCGATGCGCACGCAGGCTCCCGGCGCGGGCTCGCCTTCGGGCTTGGGCATGTGCTCGAGCACGTTCATCGCACGCGCTCCAGCACGACCGCACCGCCCTGTCCGCCGCCGATGCACAGGGTCGCGAGGCCGAGCTCGACATCGCGCTCGCGCATCTCGTGCGCCAGCGTCAGCAGCAACCGCGCGCCCGTCGCACCGACCGGATGGCCGAGCGCGATCGCGCCGCCGTGGACGTTGAGTCGCGCCGGGTCGAGCTCGCCGAGCGCGCGCTCGCGTCCGAGCTCGTTGCGCGCGAAGGCCTCGCTCGCGAACGCCCGCTGGCAGGCGAGCACCTGATGCGCGAACGCCTCGTTGAGCTCGACGAGCCCGATGTCGGCGAGCGTGCAGCCCGCTTCGTCGAGCGCGCGCGAGGTCGCGAACACGGGACCGAGGCCCATGCGCGAGGGTGCGAGCCCCGCGTAGGCGAACGCGCGGATGCGGGCGAGCGGCTCGAGGCCGAGCTCGCGGGCGCGCTCTTCACTCGCGACGAGCAGCGTGCACGCGCCGTCGGTGATCTGCGACGAGTTTCCGACCGTGACGACGCCGTCGGGTCGCTCGAAGTACGGCTTGAGCTTGGCGAGCTGCTCGAGCGACTGGCCCGCGCGAATCCCGTCGTCCTCGCGCAGCGCGCAGCCGTCGCGCGCGTCCTGCGGCATCACGGGCACGATCTCGCGCTCGAAACGGCCCGCCTTGCGCGCCGCCTCCGCGCGGCGGTGGCTCTCGAGCGCGAGTTGGTCGCCTTCGAGGCGCGTGAGCCCGAACTCGCGCACGAGCACCTCGGTCGAGCGCCCCATGATGAGTCCGCAGGTCGGATCGGTCAGCCCTTCGACGAGCGCGATGCGCGGCTTGAGGTGCCACGGCCGAAAGCGGGCCATGGCCGCGAGGCGCGCGCCCAGCGACTTGGCCCGCGCGAGGCGCGCGAACATGTCGGTCAGCTCGGGTCCAAAGACGAGTGGGTAGGCGCTCATCGCCTCGACTCCGCCGGCGAGGAACAGCTCACCGCGTCCGGCGAGGATGCGCGTCGCAGCGCTCGTGACGGCCTCCATGCCGCTGGCGCAGTTGCGGCCGAGCGTGACGGCGCTCACGCGCTCGGGCACGCCGGCGCGCAGCGCGATCACGCGCGCCACGTTGACTTGATCGTGCGGCGGTCCGACGCAGCCGATCTGCACCTCGTCGAGCGCGCCCGCATCGATGCCGCTGCGCGCGAGCGTCTCGCGCGCCGCGAGCGCGCCGAGCCGCGCCGCGTCCTCGCGCCGCAGCGCGCCGCCCGCCTTGGCCCAGGGCGTGCGGCAGCCCGCGGCGAGGACGACGCCGCGCCTCATGACTTCGGCCGCCGGTCGAGGAAGCGCTTTTCCTTCATCGCGCTCTCCATGCCGAGGTGCTCGAGCATCTCGTGCAGCGTGAGCACGTGCACCTCGTTCGGCGCGACTTCCGTCGCGTTGGCGAGATCGCGCCGGATGCTCTTCACGAGCTCGTCCGCGTTGGCGCCCGCGCGCGGAGCGACGCGCACTTCGAGCTGGTCGAGCTCGAGCGGATCGTCGTTGCGCTTGGAGATCACGACCTGCCATTCCTCGACGTCGCGCATGGCCGCGAGCACGCTGCCCATCACCGACAGGTCGACGAGCGTGCCCTTGACCTTGGTCAACGACAGCGAGTGCTGCTCGCTCACGCGGCGCAACTCGGCGCCGATGCGCGGCAGCGTGCGACCGCAGCTCGAGCACGGCTTCCACGTCAGGCCGCCCACGCACAGGTCGCCGGTGCGGTAGCGCAGCACGCACGTGCCGTGGCCGAGGATTCCGGTGTAGACCAGTTCGCCGTCCTCGCCGTCGGGCACCACCGCGCCGCTCTTGGGCTCGATCACCTCGAACACGCCGAGATCGGGGTGCAGGTGGTAGCCGGTCGAGTGATTGTCCGCGCTGGGGCACTCGGCCCACGCCATGCGCGCCTCGGTGAATCCGTAGGTGCCGATGATGCGCACGGCTGCGGCACCGCCCGTGCGCAGCGCCTCGAGAAGCTTGTCCTTCAGTCCCGGCGGCACCTTCTCCGCGCCGAGGATCACCGTGTGCACGTCGGCGAAGCTCGTGCCGAGCTCGTTGCCGCGCCGCAGCACGTGGTAGGTGAAGCCCGGCGTGCCGACGAGCACGGTCGGTTTCATTCGCTCGATCAGCCGCAGCGAGCCATCGGTGCCCATGACCTTCCCGCCGCCCGAGGGCACGACGAGCGCGCCGGTCTCGAAGCCACCGAGCGTCACGGCCCAGAAGGCGAGGTGCGGCGCGAAGGGAAACAGGTTGACGAGACGGTCGCGCGCGGGGTCGAGGCCCGCGATGTCGAACATGCGCGCGATCCCTTGCTGCAGCACCTGCAAGTCGAAGGGCGTGTAGGCGAAGCCGACCGGCTCACTCGAGCGACCGGTCGTGAAGGTGAGGAAGTTGGGCGTGTACTGGAAACGCAGCGCCTCGCGCGCGCGCGCGCCGCCGAGCACGAGCGCGAGCTTGCGCAGGAAGGGCCAGTGGGCGCGGATGCGATCGGGGCTCGGGCGCAGCACGAAGTCGTAGCGCGTCTGGGGCGTCGACTGCGCGCGCAGCAGGTCTTGCTTCGTGGTGAGCGGCAGCCGTTGGAGGTCGGCGATGCGCGCGATCGACTCCGGCCGCACGCGGGCCTCGTCGAACACGCGGCGGTAGTGGGCCGAGAACGGGTAGAGCTCCTCGCGCACGAAGCGGCGCAGCGCCGCGTCTTGCACGGCGCGCAGTTGTGGAGCAGGCAGGCGCTCGAGCGTCGCCCAATCGCGCGGGGTTCCCATGGCCGAGGGATAGGCTGGAGCGGCAGCCGCCGGATCTCAAGCGCCGAACGCTCCCGAATCGAGGCGGAGCGAGATTTTCGTGGTTTTCCCCCGCCACCAGCGGGGAGCGCGAACGACGAACGCAGTGGGCGCGAGCGGGGAGCGCGCGTCCTGGGCCGCGGGCCGCGCTTTGGGGCCGCGCTTTGGGGCCGCGAACGCCTCGCGCTCTCCACCCGAGGATTCCACCCGAGGATTCCACCCGAGGATTCCACCCGAGGATCCCACCAAGGTCCCCACCGAAGCTGAGCTTCTCCCATGCAATCCAATCTCTCGCGTCGGTTCTCGCCAGCGACCCTCACTCTGGGGGGGCTCGCCCTGTGCGCCCTCGGCACGCTCACCGCGGCGCCCCTGGGCCCGCCGCCCACTCCCGCGCAGGGCTCCTGCCACGGCTCGCTCCCGGCCTGCGTCCCGATGAACGACTGCGCGCTCTACACCTTCCGCCGTCCCGCCCTGCCCCCCGGTCAGCGCTGGGCGCTCGCCAACGGTGGTCCGGTGGGATTCGAGGAGGACTTCGTCTGCGACGACTTCCTCGGCGCCTGCGGCGTCAACGGCGAGAGCGCGACGATCCTCATCTGCAACCACGCCGGTCGGTTGCTCACCCACCCCGGCGCGATCGAGCTCAACGGCACGGGCGAGGTCGGCAATCCGGAGATCTTCGTGCGCTGGACCTCGGTGTACACCGCGCAGGTCACGAACTCGGGCCTCGCCGTGGGCGGCTCGATCAGCGGCGGCTCGAGCCAAACGAGCACCGTGGTGCGCTACGCCTGGCACGACTCGGCCGTCGTCGAGGTGCGGCCGTGCTGAACCTCCGCGTTCCTCCCGCTCGCGCGCTCATCGCCCTCGGCGCCGCGGCGCTGCTCCTGCTGCTCGCGTCGTGGTGGTCTTCGCGCGACTCGCGAGCGGAGCCGTCGGAACTCGCACCGATCGTCTCCGACCGCGCCGCCGCGTCCGTGTCCGAGCCCGGATTCGACGTCCCGCACCGCGATCCGCTCGAGCTCGCGCAGCGGGCCTCCGGCGAGCCGCGAGCGAGTGCGACGCAGGATCCCGCCGCTGCCCCGGAGCCGGGGACAGCGCGCATCGTCGGCCGCCTATTCGCTTCGAATGGCTCGCCCTTGAGCGGCGCGGCGGTGCTCGCCGCGGCACCCGAAGGCGACCTGTTCGCGCCGAGCTACACGGCGATGAGCGATCTCGAAGGCTGGTACGAGTTGTCGGAGGTTGCGCCCGGCGGCTACGACCTCGGCGTGCGGGCATCCGGCGTGGGGCAAGGCTCCACGGTGCTCCAGCGCATCGACGTGCGGCCAGACTCCGTGACCGTCGCGGATCTGTCGCTCGAGGGTGGGCGCGTGCTGCACGGCAGCTTCGAGTTCTCCGACAGCTGGGCCGACATGGACATGTCCCTCGTGCGCGTCGTGTTGTGGCGCAAGGGGGAGTGGGGGAGCGCCGTGGCGCGCGCCCACTGCTTCACGTCGCACACCGAGCCATGGCACTCGGGCTCGTTTCGCTTCGAGGGCCTCGAGCCGGGCGTGTACGTGCTCGAAGCGTGGCCCTTCATCGAGGAGCATTCCGTGTGGCGCGGCGAGGTCGACTTGAGCGAAGGGGACGCGGGCCTGCCGTGCCATGCGCTCGGGGAAGACCGCGTCTGGCGCGAGCGGGTCGCCGTCGACCCGCCGCGGTCGGCTCCCAGTCGGCGGCGGCGCGGCTAGCGCACGCCACCGTCCAGTTTCACGGGGCCGGGCGCCGCGTGTGCGTCCGGCTTCGTCCTGTTCGCGGACGGCGCGCGAACCGCGGCTAGTCCTGCGGGTCGCGGGGCTTGCGGATGCTGCCGCGGAAACGCTCGAGGCGCCGCACGGCCTCGTCGTCCAGTCCCCGGCCCTGCGCCAGCGGATTGTCGCTCGGGCGGCGCGCGCCGCTGGGGTCGTCTTCGGCGCCGCGCTGCGGCGGCTCCTCGGTTTCGACCGGCGTGAACGTCGCCGCGCGCTCGCCCAAGCCCCCGAACGTCTGCTCGCGCATCTGCTGCTGCATGCGGCGCATGCGCACGGCCCACAGCTCGCGGGAACCCGCCAGCCACACGAACAGGCCGACCGCCGCGATCGACCACTGGCGCGAGACGAAGCCGAGCACGATCAGGCCCGCGGCGAACAGCTTGCCCACGCCGGCGGCGATGCGCGTGGCGTTGAGCCAGTCCGTGAACAGGCCGCACAGGGCGCGGAACACGCGGCCGCCGTCCATGGGAAAGGCCGGGAGGAGGTTCGAGGCGCCCATGAACAGGTTGATCAGGATGAAGTTGGCGAGCAGCCCCGCCAGCGTCGCGGTCGCGTTGGGCGCGAGGTCGCTCATGTTGGCGATGCCGGAGGCGAGCAGGAACGGCAGGGCCAGCGCCGCCAGGAGGAAGTTCACCGCCGGGCCCGCGAGCGCCACGACCGCCTCGACCTTCGGGTTCTCGGGGATCTCGCGCATGCGCGCCATGCCGCCCAAGAACCACAGGGTGATGTCGAGCACTTCGATCTTGAAGTAGCGCGCGGCCAGCGTGTGGCCGAGCTCGTGCAGCGTCACCAGCGTGAACAGCAGCAGCAGGTTGATCACGGCGGCGAGCGGGTCGCCCGGCCACAGTGCCGCGGTGCCGATCACGAGCAGCACCCACGACAGGTCGATGCGCACCGTTGTCCCGAACACGCGGGCGATGGGAAAAGAGCCGAACACGCGGGGTTGGTCTGGGGGTGGGCGGAAGGCTCGTGCGCGGGGCTCGCGCGTGAGGCTCGGGTCGGTCGCGACGCTCGCCGCCGCACACGCGGGGCAAAGAAGCTAGGCTCCCCCCGCACGGGTCGCAACCGGCCCTGTCGCAATCCTCGCCGTGGCGACCCGCTCGGACATCCCGGAGGCCCCGCTCGCGCTCTCCATCGACCTGCGCGCGCTCGCGGCGGGTGCCGTCGTCGCCCCGCGTCCGTGGGAGGCGTCCTTCCCGTGGCTCGACGGCCTCGGGCGGCTCGGCGGCGGGGCGCTCGGCCTCTCCGAGCTCGTGCGGCGCGAGCTCGCGGGCGAGCCCGCCGCCCTCGCGGTGTGCGTGGGGCGGCTGGTGCGCCGCGGTTTTCCGACCGCCGCGCGCGCGAGCGTCGCGGGACGCGCCGCGCTCACCGGGCTCTATTCCGAAGGACTCGTCGGAGGACCGCTCGGCCGAACCCTCGCGCGCTACGTCGACGGGCTGTTCGTCTCCGGACAGGTCGCGGGGAGCGGCAACGTGCTCGTGATCGACGCTGCGGGGGTCGCGCGACTGCACGCGTGGACGGAACTCGCCGGTCGCTCACCGCGCGCCACGCACGCGGCGCTCCTCGAGCGGCTCGGGCCCTGCGGCACGCTTTCAATAGGTCTCGCGGGCGAGCGCGGCGTCGCCCTCGCGAGCCTCGCGTCGGGCGGCGACGTGCCGCACTTCGTCGGTCGCGGCGGACTCGGCGCCGTGCTCGGGCGCATGGGGCTCAAGGCCATCGCCGTGTGCGGAACGGAGCTCGGCGACGAGTGTGGAGCGGAGCTCAAGGCGCGTCTGGCCCGCTCGCCGCGGCTGCTCGCGCGCGCGTCCGGCGGCACGCTCGAGCTCTTCGACGCGTTCGCGGCGCGGCCCGAGGGCGCGGCGAACGGCGCGGATTTCGCGCGCCTGGGGGCACAGGCGCGCGACGCGCGCGCGGGGCGCCATGGTTGTTCGGGCTGTCCCACGCCGTGCGGTTGGGAGTTCGACACGCGCCGCGGAGCGCGGCAGCCGGCGCGCTTTGGCGCCAGTCACGCGCTCTCCTCCGCGCTCGGCTACTCGAGCCTCGACGATGCGCTCGAGCTCTTGCGCGCCTGTGACGAGCTCGGCCTCGACGCCAAGGAGGTGGGTGCGGCGCTCGCACTCGTGCGTCCGCGCGATCTCGCGCATGCGCTCGCGCTCCTCGCGGACGCGTGCGAAGCGCGCGGCGAAGGCGCGCGACTCGCGCTCGGCTCCGTGCGGCTCGCGCGCGAACTCGGGCTATCGACGCCCAGCGCCAAGGGCGCAGCGGTGCGCGCCGACGCGGCGCTCGCAGCACTGCTCGGCCAGTGCGTGTCGTCGCGCGGCGGCGATCCGATGCGGACGTTTCCGTTTCTCGCGCTCGATGGCGCCGCCCTCGATGCGTTCGCGGTGAGCACGGGACTCGACCTCCCGCCCGAGGCCGCCGATCCCGAGCATCCCTGTGGCAAGGGCACGCTCGTCGCGTGGCACGAGGACTGGGCCAACGCGCTCGACATGACGGGTTTCTGCGCGTTTTCGGCCGCCGCGCTGCTCTCGGACGGCCTGTGCGACCCGCGCGAGCTCGCGCACGAGCTCGCGCCGCAGCTCGACGAGCGCTCGTTCTCCCTGCTCGACGCCGGTGCGGCGCTCTCGACGCTCCAGCGCCTGCTCAACGAGCGGCTGGGGGCGACACAGGGAAGCGACGTGCCCGAGTGGGCCGCGGCGCGGCTGCGGGCGAGGGGTGCGTGGGACGAATACGCACGTTGGCGCGGGCTCGACGAGCACACGGGTCGGCTCCTTCCGACGCGCATCGCGGCCTTGCAGGCGCTGCGTCCGTGGCGAGCCGCGCGCGGGGCCGACGTCGTTCTCACGCCTGCGCAGGCGCGAGGCGAGCGCGCACTCGGCACGGTGCGCGTGCTCATCGCGGGCGAGTCGCCGCGCGAACTATCGCTCGCGCTTCCCGCGACGGTCGACGAGGTGCTCACCGAGCTCTGCCGCGCCGAGCCGCGCTGGAGCACGCTGCGTCCGGCGGTCTATCGCTCGGGCAAGGCGCTCGGCCTGCGGGCACTCGTCTCCGCTGGCGACGAACTTGCGCTGCTGCTCGTGATCGCGGGCGGCTGAGCGCGTCGCGCGCGTTTGCCTTGCTCCGGCGTGGAGACTACAACCCTGCCACCTTGTTCCCGATCCTGATCCTGAAGACGGGCGCACTCGGCGACGTCGTGCGTACGACCGCGCTGGTTCCCGGCCTGCACAGCGTGCACCCGCACGCGCGCATCACGTGGGTGACGGCGCCGGGAGCGGTCGATCTGGTGCGGTTGCATCCCGGTGTCGCCGAGGTCGTGGCGCTCGATGCGCGCGCGGAGGCGAGCTGCGCCGCCGTGCGCACGCGCCTTTCGTCGACGCGCTGGGGTTGGGTGATCTCGCTCGACGACGAGGATCCGCTGTGCGAGCTCGCCTCGGCGCTCGAAACGCAGCGGCTTTCCGGCGCTCACCACGGTGCGGCGCGCGAGCGCGTGTACACGAGCGATGTCGGCCCGTGGTTCGACATGGGCCTGCTCTCGATCCACGGCAAGCAGGAGGCCGACCGCCGCAAGGTCGCCAATCGACGCAGTCACCCAGAGATCCTGACTTCGATGCTCGGGCTGCCGATGGGCAAGCCGGAGCTGCACGTCGAGCCGCGGCACATGGATGCGGCGCGCGCCTTCGCCGAGCGCCACGGCTTGGGGGAGCGCGGTCCGGTGATCGGACTCAACACCGGCGCGGGTGGCCGCTGGCGCTCGAAGATGCTCTCGGTCGAGCGCACGGTCGAGTTCGCCGTGCGCGTGCAGTCGGCCTTGGGCGGCGCGGGCAGTTTCGTGTTGTTCGGCGGCGCCGACGAGCGCGAGCGCAACCAGCACATCGTCGCGGCCTGCGAGGGGCGTGTGCAGCTCGTCGATGCCGGCGTCGACAACGCGCTGCTCGACTTCGCGTCGCGCGTCGGGTTGTGCGACGTGCTGGTCACCAGCGACAGCCTCGCCCTGCACGTGGGCCTCGCGCGCGGCGTGCGCATCGTGAGCTTCTTCGCGCCGACCTCCGCCGCGGAGATCGAGCTCTACGGTCAGGGCGAGAAGGTGGTCAGCACCGCGCCCGACTACTGCTCCTACCAGCCGGACGCGGACACTTCGTCGCTCACTCCCGAGCGCATCGCGGACGCGACCCTGCGCCAGTTGGAACTCGCGCCGTCGCGGAGGTCGCGGTGAGCAAGGACAAGCTGTGGTGGCTGGCCAAGGTGCTCGAGGGCGTCGGCATGGTGATCGTGCTGCTCGGGGTGTTCGTCTCCATGAGCGAGGGGTTCGAGGGCCGGGGGCTCGAGTCGATGGCGCACGAATTTCAGGGGCTGTTCGTCGGCGGGGGCCTGTTCCTGGTCGGCGTCTTGATCGAGCGAGCGATCGGGGCCCGTTGAGCGCGGGGGCGGGGCTCCCACGGGGGGGGGCGCCGCGGCAGGCTTCCGGACGGCTTTTCCTAGGTTTCACCGGACGGCTCATCCCCCTCTCCATGCGGGTGGTCGGTGGCGGTCCCACGAATGCGGTCTTGCGCCTATCATGGGAGCTACGAGGGGCGCGTGCCCTCGTCCTCGACCGTCCTCCAAGAGCCACAAGGGTCCGCCCTCCGTTCCCCGCCTTCCTTGCGCGGCCCTGACCTCGACCTCCGTCACCAGAGCTTCCGCATGACCCTCTCCCGCCCCGTCCTCACGGCACTCGCCGTCCTCGTCCTCGCCTGCGTCTCGCCGGCGCAGGTCGTGTTCACCAACGCGACGTCCCAGTTTCCGGTGAGCAACACGGGCTACACGGAGAACGTCGACTTCGGCGATGTCGACGGCGACGGCGACTTCGACGCGATCCTCGCGGAGGGCGGCGACCTCGGCAACGACCAGAACAACATCTGGATCAACCGCGGCGGTGAAGTCGGCGGCACGATCGGTTTCTTCGTGGACCGCACGAGCACGCAGTTCCCCGCGGTGCTCGACCAGAGCCGCGACATCGAGTTCGCCGACATCGACCAGGACGGCGACCTCGACATCTACGTGTCGAACACCTCGCAGCTCTCCAACCAGTCCAACCGTTGGTGGGTGAACATGGGCGGCGCGCAGGGTGGCACGCAGGGCTTCTATCAGGACCAGAGCGCGGCGCGCTGGTCGGGCCTCGGCGTGGCGGGCCAATCTTCCATCGCGGCGAACCAAGTCCTGCCCTCGACGGGCTTCATCGACTTCTCTTGCGACTGCGACTTCGGCGATCTCGACAACGACGGCGACCTCGACCTCGTGCACAGCTCCTACGGCGGCGCGTTCGGCGGCAACGTGCCGACGCGGCTGTTCTTGAACAACGGCGCGGGCGTGTTCGCCGAGTTCAACCCTTCGGGCTACCAGCTCACGGCTCAGACGATCGCTGCGGGCAGCCCCGGCATTTGGTGTCAGGGAACTCAGTCCGCCAACACGACCAACACCACCGGCGCGAACTGCGACGTGGCGAGCTCCGCGCTCGACATCGACGTCGGTGACATCGACGGCGACTATGACCTCGACATCCTCCACGGCGCGCGTCAGGAAGTGCCGCGCATGTTCCGCAACCTCTTGTCGGGCACCACACTCGCGTTCCGCGACGTGACCGGCGCAGTGTTCCCCGCTGGCTATTCGTCGGGCAACGGCCACTACGAGCAGGAGATGGGCGACTGCGACAACGACGGCGACATCGACATCTATGGCCTCAACTGGCAGGCCGCCTTTGGTTTCGACGACATCACGCTGCGCAATGACGGCGCTGGCACCTACTCGAACTTGCAAGTGCTCTCGGCCTCGGACGCCGACGACAACGAAGGCGACTTCCTCGACTACGACAACGACGGCGACCTCGACATCTACGTCGCGAACTTCTCGGGTCAGGACAAGCTCTACCGCAACAACTGGACGGGCACGGGCAACTTCAGCCACACGAACGTCACCTCGACCGCCATGCCGATCGCCGACAGCACGGCCCTCGACGCAGACTGCGCCGACCTCGATCATGACGGCGACACGGACGTGATGGTCGCCAACGACGGCGACCAGCCGGAGTACTACTTCAAGAACCTGCTCAACACGGTCGACACGCGCATTCCGCGCATTCCGAACCTCGAGCAGGCTCCCGCGCGCATGGCCGGCGCGGCTCCGACCGTGGTGCGCGCGCAGGTCTACGACAACGCCTCGTACTACGTGACGTGGTACTACCCCGTGACGCTCGAGTACCGCGTCGCGCCCGCAATCCCGTACACGAGCGTCGCGATGCGCGCGAGCCAAGGTCAAATCTGGCGCGGGCTCATCCCCGGCAACTTGGCGGGAGTGATCGAGTATCGCGTCAAGGCCGTCGACCAGCGCGGCAACATCGGCTACTCGGCGATCAAGACCTTCACGTCGACCTGCCCCGCGGTCGCGACCTATTGCACCGCCGGCACGACGACCAACGGCTGCAACGCCACGCTCTCCTCGAGCGGCACGCCGAGCGTCAGCGCGGTGTCCGGCTTCACGCTCAGCGTGGCGAATGTCGAGGGCCAGAAGCAGGGCCTGATCTTCTACGGCATCACCGGCCGCAACGCCGCTTCGTGGGCGACGGGTTCCTCGAGCTTCCTGTGCGTGAAGGCGCCGACGCAGCGCATGAGCACGCTCAACTCCGGCGGCACCAACAACTCCTGCAACGGCAGCTTCGCCATCGACTGGCGCGACTGGATGGCCGCCCGCCCGACCTCTCTCGGCCAGCCACTCTCCTCGGGTCAGGTCTTCAATGGGCAGTGCTGGTTCCGCGATCCGTCCGCTCCCGGCACGACGAATCTGTCGCAGGGACTGGAGTGGACGCTGTGCCCGTGAGCGGCCGCTGAGCGACGGACGGATCGCTGAACCCTTCAGCCAGCGCACTGCCTTCGGCAGTGCTCGGGGGCCTTCCTCTCCGCAGACGCCTATGCGTCTGCGGAGCTTCTTCTGGCCGCCGGAGAAACAAGTCAGCGGCCAGAAGAAGACGGACTTACCTTCCGCGATCCGTCCGCTCCCGGCACGACGAACCTGTCGCAGGGACTGGAGTGGACGCTGTGCCCGTGAGCGGCCGCTGAGCGACGGACGGATCGCGACGTAGTCGAGGCACGCGGGGCCGTGCGGCGGCGGTATCGTGGGAGCGAGTGAACGCCCTTCGCTATGCCTCGTTCGCGTCGCGCGGGTTCGTGCGGCGGGGAGCGCCGCTGCACCTGACGTTGTTCGTGACGGGGCGCTGCAACATGCGCTGTCGGCACTGCTTCCATTGGAAGGAAGTGGCGCAGGGCGTCGAGGGGCCGAGCGTCGCCTCGGTCGAGCGGCTGGCGGAGTCGGCGGCGCGCATGGGGCCGCTGCTGTGGGTGAGCTTCGGGGGCGGGGAGCCGTTTCTGCGGCGCGACCTCGCGGAACTCGCGGGCGCGTTTGGGCGCCGCGGGTTGCGGCACCTCGCGATTCCGACCAACGGGCTGGTCGAGGGGCGCGAGTGCATCGAGCGCATCGTGCGCGACAACCCCGACTTGTTCTTGTCGGTCGCGGTCTCGTTCGATGGGCCGAGCGAGATCCATGACGCGATCCGGCAAGTCCCCGGCGGTCACGAGCGCGCGCGCGCGAGCGTGCACGCGCTCAAGGCCCTGCGCGCGCGGCTGGCGCCAGCGCTGCGGCGGCGACTGGGCATCGGGATCCTCGTCACGCTGACGCGCGAGAACGAGGAGACGCTCGCGGCGCATCTCGAGGAACTCGTCCATGAGCTGCGACCCGACAACGCGACGCTGAACCTCGCTCGCGGCACGGCGCTCGACGAGACGCTGCTGCGCGTGAACCTCGATCGCTACCGCGAGCTCGTGGACACCAAGGCGCGCTTGCAGCGCGAGAAGCGGCTGCCGTACTTCGAGTTTCCCCTCGCGCGCCTCGCGGCGGCGCGCGATCGAGTGATGTACGAGCACGTCGAGCGGGTCGCGCGCGGCGATCGTGGCGCGCACCTGCCGTGTACGGCGGGCACGCTCTCGGCCGTCATCTTCGAGAACGGCGCCGTGCATCCCTGCGAGATCCTCGGTCGCGAGCTCGGCAACCTGCGCGAGAACGACTGGGACCTCGAGCGCGTGTGGAATTCGCCTTCGGCCGTGGCGTTGCGCGAGGAGATCGAGCGCACGCGGTGCGCCTGCACTTGGGAGTGCGCGCAGGCGGACAACGTGCTGTTCGCCAAGCGCGCTTGGCCGCGACTTGCGAGCGCGGTGGTGAGCGGGCCGTGACCCGCGTGCTGCTCATCGTCCCGTGCCGCAACGAAGCGGCCGTGATCGAGCGCAAGCTGCTCAATCTGGCCGCGTGCGAGTGGCCGAGCGCGGCGGCGCCTCACCGCGTGCTCGTGATCGACGACGGAAGTGACGATCGCAGCGCGGAGATCGCGCGAGCAGCGGGGGCGCGAGCTGGCGGCGGGAGTTTCGAGGTCGAGGTGCTGCCCAACTCGATTCGGCCCGGCAAGCTCGGCGCGCTCGAGACGGCCTTGCGCAACTCGCGCGACGGCGAGGAGCTGATCGTGCTCTCGGACGCGGACGTCGTGCTCGCGCGCGACGCGCTGGTAGAACTCGCCGCGACGTTCCGAGCCGATGCGCGGGTCGGCATGGCGACGGGGGCGCAGCGGTTCGTCGAGTCGCTGTCGGACGACGGCTCGTTGACCGCCCGAGGCGGAGGCGTCCTGCGTGCAGAGGACAGCTTCTACGACCACGCGTCGGCGTTCGTGCGCGCGATCGAATCGCGCTTCGGTCTGGTGTTCAGCGTGCACGGGCAGCTCTTGGCGTGGAGACGCTCGCTCGCGCTGACGCCGACCGAGGGGAGCGCGGCGGACGATCTCGACCTCATGCTGCAGGCGCGAGTGGCGCACGCGCGCATCGTGCGCTGCGGCGCAGCGCGCTTTTTCGAGGTGCGCGCACCGCGCGGCGCGGCTCGTCGAGAGCAGGCCATCCGCAGGGCGCGGGCGTTTCACCAGTTCCTGCGTCATCCACGCATCCTCGAGCTGCGTCGGGCCGGATCGTGGCTCGCGCGTCGGCAGGCCGCCTTCTACCTGCAGGCCGGCCGCGCGCGCGGGCCGTGGACGATCCTCGTGCTCGCGAGCATCTTCGCGGCCGGTTGGTGGGTCGGTCCCAACGCGGCGATCGTCGTGAGCGCGCTCAACGCGCTCGTGTTCCTGCCCGCGTGGGTCCTGCTGCGCATCGTGCGCTCGCGCATGGAGATCGCGGAGGCTCTCGAGGCGCGCTCGCCGATGGGGGAGCGCTGGGAGACGGCGCGCCGATGAACGAGCAGCGGATCGGATGGGGGCCGCTGCTGCTGGTGATCGCGCTCGCGTTCTCTCTGCGTGGGCTCTCGGTCGTGCAGTACGAGGAGCGCCATCCGCTGGCGCAGCGTCCGGCGATCGACGAAGCGAGCTACGACAGCTGGGCGCGCGAGATCGCCGGCGGCGAGCTGCTCGGAGCGGAGATTTTCTTCCAGGAACCGGCGTATCCCTATGCGCTCGGAGCCGTGTACGCGCTCGCGCCCGACGAGCCCGCCGCGCAGCGCAGCGCGGCGCGCTGGGTGCAGGCCGGACTCGGCGCGCTCGCGGCCGCGGTCG
>VGZD01000002.1 GCA_016872715.1 Planctomycetota bacterium | reverse complement strand
CGAGGGCGCCGCGAACGCTGCGGCGAACGCCGGATCGACTGCTGGGTCAAGTTCTGGGGCGGGGCAGCCGGCGAGTTCGCCGACGCCCGCGGCACCCGCTCCCGCGCGCGGCGCGGCGCCCTCGCCAGCCCCTTCGCCAGCCCCTTCGCCAGTGGGCGTTCCGATCCCCGCCGCGCAGGCCTTCGATCTCAAGCGCCGCCTCGAAGCGATCCAGCGCGCGAAGGAGGCGCAGTCCGCCCCCGCCAAGGGACCGGACGTCGGGCGCGTGAACCGCAACGAGGCGTGCCCGTGCGGATCGGGCAAGAAGTACAAGCGCTGCCACGGGGCGGCCGAGGGCGAGGGCGACTAGCTCGCGCCGCGCACGGACGTGGTTCCGCCGCCGATCACGCGCGATCCCAGCCCGGGCGTGCTGCGCGGGCTGTTGCACGGCGCCTACGACCTGCTGTGGCTGGCGGCGCTCGCCGTCGGAGCGCCGTACTTCGTGCTGCGGGGCGTGCTCGACCGCGGCTTCGCGCGCATGGCGGCGCAGCGGCTGGTGCTCGACGCGGCCTTGCCGGCGCGCACGCGGCGCAGGATTCTGATCCACGGCGTCTCGGTGGGCGAGGTCAAGGGCTGTGCGCCGCTGGTGCGGCTGCTCGCCGAGCAGGAGCCCGACACGGAGATCGTGATTTCCGCGACCACGGAGACCGGCCTCGAAGTCGCGCGGCAGGTCTTTCCCACGCGGACGATCCTGCGCTTCCCGATCGATCTGTCGTGGTGCGTCGAGCGCTTTCTCGCGCGCGTGCAGCCCGACCTCGTGGTGTTGGTCGAGCTCGAGATCTGGCCCAACTTCCTGCGGCTGTGCAATCGCCGCGCCGTGCCGGTCGCGGTCGTCAACGGCCGCATCACCGAGCGCAGCTTCCGGCGCTACCACCGCTTCCGAAGCACGCTGCCGCAGTTCAATCGCATCTCGCTGTTCTGCGTGCAGCTCGAGGAGTATGCGCAGCGCTTCCGCGACCTCGGCGGCGGGAGCGAGCGCGTGGTCGTGACCGGCAACATGAAGGCCGACGGGCTGTTCCGCGAGCCGACGAGGGAGCGCGCGGCCAAGGTCGAGGAGTTGCGCGGGCTCTTGGGCGTGCGCGAGGGGCAGCTGACGATCGTGGCGGGGAGCACCCATGCGCCGGAGGAGAGCTGGTTCGTCGAGGCCTGCCGCAGCGCCGTTCCCGCGGCGCGGCTGGTGGTGGTTCCGCGCCATCCGCCGCGCGCGAGCGAGGTGCGGCGCGAGATCGCGGCGCTGGGGATCGAGCCGCAACTGCTGACCGAGCTGCGGCGAGGCGAGCGGGTCGAGATCGAGCGGCCGCTGGTGGTCGACACGATCGGAGAGCTCGAGGCGCTGTACGCGCTCGCCGACATCGCCTTCGTCGGCGGCAGCCTGATCGAGCACGGCGGCCAGAACATGCTGGAGCCGGCCGCGCAGGGCTGCGCGGTGGTGTGGGGTCCGAACGTGCAAAACTTCCGGCAGGAGGCGGCGTTGCTCGAGAGCGCGGGCGCCTGTCGGCGGGTGGCCGATCGCGTGGAGCTGGCGCGGGTGCTGCGCGAGCTCGCGGCCGATGCCGACGAGCGTCGGCGCATGGCCGTGGCTGCCCGGGAGGCCGTGGCGCTGCAAAAGGGAGCCACCAAGCTCACGCTCGAAGCCCTGCGCGGCCGATGCCGGTAGCTCGACGCGCGGTGCGCGCCATGACACTGGCCGCGGCTTGGTTGGGTGGGGGGGTAGGGGTAGACTCTTCCCGCTTTTCGGCCGGCTGGGCACGGGATTCCGGCGCGTTGCATCCGTTCATCCGCATCCGTCGATAGGTCCCCTGCCCCGCTCCGCGGGCTCTTCTGGAACCCTCACCACCGCACACGATGGCACGCCAACTTTTCACCTCCGAATCCGTCTCGATGGGGCACCCCGACAAGGTCGCCGACCAGATCTCCGACGCGGTGCTCGACGCCTACCTCGCGCTCGACCCCAACGCCCGCGTGGCCTGCGAAGTGCTCACGACCACCGGGTTGGTCGTCGTCGCGGGCGAGATCACCACCAAGAAGCCGGGCGTTCCCGCTGTCGATTACCAAAACATCGCGCGCGGGGTCCTGCGCCGCATCGGCTACACCGACGAGTCGGCGGGCATCAGCGCGGACTCGTGCTGCGTCATGACGGTCGTCGGCAAGCAGTCGGACGACATCTCGCTGGGAGTGACGGCCGAAACCGCCGTGGAGAAGGAGCAGGGCGCCGGGGATCAGGGCCTGATGTTCGGCTACGCCTGCGACGAGACGCCGGAGCTGATGCCGTTCCCCATCTACTACTCGCACCGTCTCGTCGAGAAGCTCGCCGAGCTGCGCTTCAACAAGTCGATCCCGTGGCTGCGACCGGACGCGAAGAGCCAAGTGACCGTCGAGTACGACGGCGATGGGCCCCTGCGCGTCCACACGGTGCTCATCTCCACGCAGCACACGCCGGATGTGTCCCACGAGGAGATCAAGAAGACCGTCATCGAGAAGGTCATCAAGGCCGTCATTCCGGCCAAATTCCTCGATGAAAAGACCATCTACCACGTCAATCCCAC
The DNA here is from genome assembly GCA_016872715.1 of Planctomycetota bacterium. Lineage (GTDB taxonomy): Bacteria > Planctomycetota > UBA1135 > UBA1135 > F1-120-MAGs118. The sequence goes on along the minus strand of VGZD01000002.1, from coordinate 90,359 downwards.
GGGTCGCTTCGTGATCGGCGGGCCGCACGGCGACACCGGGCTCACCGGCCGCAAGATCATCGTCGACACCTACGGCGGCATGGGTCGCCACGGCGGCGGCGCGTTCTCCGGCAAGGACCCGAGCAAGGTCGACCGCTCGGCCGCCTACGCCGCGCGCTGGGTGGCGAAGACCATCGTGGCCGCGGGGCTCGCGCGGCGCTGCGAGGTGCAGGTCAGCTACGCGATCGGCATCGCCAAGCCGCTCTCGATCCGCGTCGACACCTTCGGCACGAGCATGCTCGGCGAGGCTCAGCTCACCGAAGCCGTGTCCAAGGTGTTCGACCTGCGCCCGGCCGCGATCATCAAGGACCTCGACCTCAAGCGCCCGATTTACGAGCAGACGGCCTACCACGGTCACTTCGGCCGCCCGAACTTCCCGTGGGAGCAGACGGGGCGCAAGGACGCCCTGTGCGCCGCGCTCGGAGTCGCGGCGCAGGCCTGAGAGCAGCCGCTGCGGTGCGCGATCGCGGACCTCTGCTCCCATCGCGGGGCGGGGGTCCGCGGCCGTTTCGGCGGGGTTGCGCGGTGCGGAGCGTGCGAAAGTGCACGGCTGGTCCGTGACTCCGGCTGTGCGGGTGGGTACAACCGCGCACGATTCAGGGTCGGGTTCGGTGCGCGCGTCGCATCGTCCGGCGGCCCACCCAACGGAAGACCCGCCCATGCGCCAAGCTCTCCAGACCGCACGCCGCGCCGCGCGCGCCGGCTTCACCCTCATCGAGTTGCTCGCGGTGATCATGATCATCGGGATCCTCGCGGCGTTCCTCCTGCCGCGCATTCCCGAGGCTCTCGACGCCGCCAAGGTCACGGCCTGCAAGGCCAACATGGGCGAGATCTGGAAGGGGATGCAGATCTACAAGCACAGCCTCGACCGCGCGCCGAGCCAATCGGGGGCCAAGTTCTTCGCGGAGATCGTCGCCAAGGACATGCTCGAGAACACCAAGGCCACGGCCAAGAAGATGACCTGCCCCGGCGTGGAGACCTCGGCGCTGCCGGGCCTGCAGGGCAAGGTCGAGACGGACTGGTACAAGGATCTCGAGTCGATCGACGGCACCTACAGCTCCTACGCGGGCCGCGACTGCAAGAACTACCCGCTGCGGCAGTTCCCTGGCTCGGGCAAGGAAGTGCTCGTCGCCGACGACAACGACCCCGAGATGAACCACCGACACACCACCGTCGCGCTGATGGCCGACGGGACGGTGAACACGTGGGAGATCGCGCTGCTCAAGGAATCCGGCGTGCTCGGACCCGACGAGATGCACCTGCTCGTCGGACCGGACTCGCCGGTCGAAGAGCTGCGCAAGCTGTCGCTCGACTGAGCGGGCGCGAGCCCGCGTTCACGCTCGATAAGGGCGGGCGCGAGCCCGCGCGGGCGGTGCCACGCGAAAGACATTCCAGCCGCGCAGCGGCGACCGCTCGGCGCGAGGCTCTCGCCGACGGGCCCTCTCGTCCGAAGAAGTGCTCCCATGCAACTCCCCGCGCTCGTGCGTGCGATCCGGCCCCAGCAGTGGGTCAAGAACGCCTTCGTCCTCGCGGCGGTGGCGTTCGCGCGGGCGGACACCAGCGTGGAGCACGAGGCGCACTGCGGGGACGTGCTGCGTTCGCTGTACGCGTTCGCGGCGTTCTGTCTGGGTGCGAGCGCGATCTACCTCGTCAACGACGTGCTCGACGTCGAGCGCGATCGCGCGCACCCGACCAAGCGCCACCGGCCGATCGCGGCGGGCGAGGTGGGGGTGCCGCTGGCGCTGGGCATGTCGGCGCTGTGCGCCGCGGCGTCGTTGACTCTCGCGTGGCTCGCGGATGCGACGGTGCTCGCGATCACCGCCGGCTACATCCTGCTCAACTTCAGCTACAGCGTGCGCCTCAAGCACGTCGTGCTCGTCGATGTGTTCTGCATCGCGACCGGCTTCCTGCTGCGCGTTCAGGCGGGCGCCTTCGCGGCGCACGCCGAGGTGTCGCACTGGCTGCTGCTGTGCACGTTCTTCCTCGCGCTGTTCCTCGCGCTCTGCAAGCGCAAGGCCGAGATCGATCTGCTCGGCGACGAGCGCGGCAGCCATCGCGCGAACCTGATGCAGTACACCAGCGGCTTCCTCGACCAGATGGTCACCGCGCTCGCCGCCTGCACGATCGTGTGCTACACGATGTACACCGTCTCGGACGAAACGGCGGCCAAGTTCGGCAGCCGCAACCTGATCTACACCGTGCCGTTCGTGGTGTTCGGGCTCGCGCGCTACTTGCTGCTCGTCAGCCAGCAGAAGGCCGGAGGCAGTCCGACGCGCGTGCTGCTCGGCGGTGACGCGATCTTCGTGGTGAACGCGCTCCTGTGGGTAGCGGCCACGGGCCTGATCGTCTACGGCTAGTTCAGCGCGGGAGCGCCGCGCGCAGCAGCTCGGCGCGCCGTGCGATGCGCGCGCTCGGCGTGCCGTCGGGCGGCGCGTCCCACGCCGCGAGGTCCGCGTCGGGACGCGCGGCGTACCACGCGCGCAGGGCGGGCTCCGACGATGCGGTTTCACCCGTGCCGGTGGCGTAGTCGGCGATTAGCCACGTGACGAGCGCGGCCGGTGCGTCGAGTGGTGAGCAGCGCAGCCGCGCGCAACCGGCGGCGAAGCGCAGGTCGCGCGGAGCGGAGTCGTTCAGGTGCACATCGAGGGCCATGGCGCTGCTGGCGAGAGCGAGGCTCGCCAGTCCGCGGGCCGCCGCCGTGCGCACTTCGAGCGAGCGCGCCGCGTCGAGCCGCGCGATCAACTCGCCTTCCGCGGCCTCGCAACCGACGCTGCCGAGAGCTTCCGCCACGAAGATCTCAAGCTCCGGGTCGTCGAGTGCGGTGAGCAGCGCGGGTCCAGCGGAGCGAGCGCGCGCGCCCATGCGTTCGAGCGACTGCGCGGCGTGGGTTCGGACGTAGCGATTCTCGTCGAGCAGCGCCTCCGCGAGCAGGGCGGCGGCCGCGGAGTTCTCGCGCGCGAGCGTGAAGCGGCCGTCGTCGACGCCGCGCAGTTGCCACTCGGAGAAGCCCGCGATGACGCGCCAGATTTCGAGCTGGCGCAGACGGGAGAGCGGTGGCTGGGGCACGCGCTCGTCCCCGGCGCGCCACGCGCCCGCGAGCGCCTCGGGGCTCCCGAATCCGCACGCGCCGGAGAGCTCGAAACGCGCGGCGTTCGCGCCCTCGCGCGTGTCCGCCGCGACGGCAGTGCGGGCCACGACTTCGAGTGCATCGAGGCCCGAGTAGTTGCCGAACTTCGCCAGCGCGCGCGCGATCCAGATCACGGTCTCGTGGTCGGTTTCGTAGCGCAGGTGGCGGATCATGCGCGGCACGATCCAGTCCTGCGAGCCTTGCCCGAGGCGCCACGCGCAGTGGGCGCGCACCCATGCCTCGTCGTTCTTGCGCGTGCGCATCGCCTCGATGCGCGCGAGCAGTTGCTCGGCACCGTAGCGCGAGTCCGCCGCGCCGAGCGCCTCGATCGCGGCGATGCGCTGCGCCGCGGGGAGTTCGGCGTCGTTCAGCCGGCGCGCGAGCAGCGGCAGGCTCGCGGGCGCGAGCGAGGCCAGCTCCTCGCGCGCCACGCGCCCGAGAGTTGCGCTCTCGACCGACTCGAGCAGGCCCGTCACGCGCTCCGCGAGCTCCGCATCGTCACTGCGCGGCTCGAGCAGCGGTCCCACCTCGACTTCCAGACGCGCCACGTTCGCGCGAGCCACGGCCGTGAGGTTGCGCGCCGAGGGCGTCGTGAGCGGAGCAATCGGCGCCGTGCTCTCCGCGCAGGACGCTGACAACGCGAGCGCGAGCAGCGCGCGCTTCACGGGGCGAGCCTCGCGGAGTGCACGAGCGCGGCCTCGCGCTCGGGATCCGCTCGCGCGGCATCCGCGTAGAAGGGTGAGAGCTTGTAGAACAGCGCGACCTCGATCTCGCCCCGCGCGGCGGGATCCGCGATGCGCAGCGCGATGGTCCTGCCCGCGGGCAGCTCGGTGTCGATCTCGCCGACCTCGAAGCGATAGGGGTTGCGGAAGCGGTGGAGCTTGCGCCACTCGCCCTTGGTGCCGTCGCTCGCGATGTCGCGCCAGAAGACGTCCGAGGCGCGGCTGCGGTCGTCGGTGGGGTAGTTGTGGCCCGCGCCGACGTTCTCGACTTCGACCACGGGCACGCCGCCGTCGCGCGCGACGCGCAGCGCAACGGCCGAGCGCACGAGCTCGAGGTCGTGACCGCCGTGCATCGCGTGCACGCGGCCCTTGGACGGGTCGGCGGGATCGCGCAGCGGCATGTGGCAGCTCACGCAGTCTCGAAAGCCGGGGCCGGGCTGCGCGTAGCGGCTCGCCTTCCACTGGTCGACGGTCCCGTGCTGATTGTGGCAGACGCCGCAGGCCTCGGGGCGCGTGAGCTCGCGCTGTGCGCTCGGGCGGCAGGACACGGTGTGATTGTCGAGCGTGCCCGCCATGCGCCCGTCCTTCATCAGGTGGCACGCGATGCAGTCGACGCCTTCCGCGCGGCGCGTCGAGCGCGCCAGCGGCCGGTTGCCGATGCCTGTCTCGAAGACCGGCTGCGGCGCGTGGCAATCGATGCAGTCGAGGTTGGAGAAGTTGTCGCTCAACAGGCGCACTTCCTCGTCGGTCCACGCCTGCGCATGCCACGAGCTCGACCACTCGTCGTGGACCTGACGGTGGCACTCGGCGCACTGGCTCGAGCTCTCCCACGCGACCGGCGCGTGGGCCTGCGCGGGTTCGTGGAAGACCGCCACGAGCGCCCAAGCGCCCAGCGCGGCGACAGCGATGCCGGCGAGCGATCTCACGTTCATCGCTCATCCTCGATGCGTCCCGCGCGCAGGCGCAGGGTGCGCGTCGCAATCGCGCGCGCCTCCTCCGGCGCGTGCGTGACGTGCACCACGGTGAGGCCGAGGCGTTGCTGCAGCTCGCCGAGTTTCGCGAGCAAGGCCGCGCGCAACTCGAAGTCGAGCGGTCCGAGCGGTTCGTCGAGCAGGAGCAGCTTGGGCTCGACGGCGAGCGCGCGCGCCAGCGCGACACGCTGCGCTTCGCCACCGGAGAGCGTGGCCGGCATGCGCTGCTCGAAGCCGCGCAGCTCGACCCACTCGAGCAACTCGCTCGCGCGCCGAGCGCGTTCGCGAGCCGCAACGGCGGCGTGTTCGAGGACGAACTCGATCTGTCGCGCGGCGCTCATGTGCGGCCACAGCGCGCCGTTTTGGAACAGGAAGCCGATGCGGCGGCGCTCGGCCGGAACGAGCATGCGGGCTCCATCGCTGGCCTGCGTTCCGAACAGGGAAACGGCGCCCGTGTCGGGACTCGCGAGGCCCGCGATCGTGCGCAGCAGCGTGGTCTTGCCCGAGCCCGAGGGCCCGACCACGAGCAAGTGCTCGCGCTCGGCGACTTCGAGCGTCAGCGCGTCGAGCAAGGTGCGCGCGCCGATGCGCACGCTGACGGCGTCGAGTGAGACGGCGCTCACGGCAAGAGCTCCAGCCGCTTGCGGGCGAACAGTGACCACAGCAGTCCGGGCAGCACGATCAAGAACACCAACAGCAGCGCGAGCGCGGCCACGAAGCCGTCGCGACCGAAGTGGATCTGGTTGAAGATGCGGAACATCGCCGTGTGGTTGGCCGCGGGCACGAACAACGTCGCGTCGAGCTCGCGCAGGGAGAGTACGAAGACCAGCACGAAGCCGCCCGCGAGCGAGGAACGCAGGGCGGGCGCGACGATGCACGCGAGGCGCCTTGGCGGACCGACACCGGCCATGCGGGCGGCGTCTTCGAGGCTCGGATCGAGCGCGGCGACCGCTCCGCTCGAGATCAGCGCGGCGAAGACCACGAAGCGGCCCGTGAGCAGCACGGCGACGAGTGCGTTGCTGTCGTAGAGCGCGGCCGTGGCGTCGCGATTCCACAGCACGACGATGCCGATGCCGAACAGCACGGCGGGCACGGCGAGCGGCAGGACGAGCCACGGTTCGAGCGCACGGGCGCGCCTCGAGCGCTCGAGCGCGTGTCCGAGCACGAGCCCGAGCACGACGCAGGCGGACGCGGTGGCGAGCGCGCTCACCACGCTGTTGCGCACGTCGCCGCGGCTGCGCTCGAGCGCCATCGAGAAGGCGGTCGCGAGCTCGCCAAAGGACCAGCCCTTGTGGCCGCCGCCCGCTTCCCACAGCAGGCGCCCGAGGGGAATGAAGGCGCCCACGGCGAGCAGGCCAGCGCAGAACACGAACGCGGGCCAGCGCCACGGGCCGAGCGCGATGGGCGCGCTCGAGCGGAAGTCCGGGACGACCGAGGCGAGCGCGCCGCGGCGCCGCAGCGCGAGGGCGGGCACCAGAGTCAGCAGCGTGAGCGCGAAGAGCGGCAGCGCCATCGCGACCGCGCGCCCCGCTCGCGCATCGATGCGCCACGTGGCGTAGATCGAGTCGGCGTAGACGCTGAACTTCGGGAGCCCCAGCCACGACACGTAGTCGGGCACGGAGAAGTCGTTGATCGTGAAGACGAACGCGAGGCAGGCGCCGCACAGCGCGGGCGGGAGCGCGAGCGGCAGCGTGGCGCGCAGCACTGCACGCGTGCCGCCGACGAGGCGCGCCGCGTCCTCGAGCCGAGCGTCGATGCGCTCGAAGGCGCGCGCGGCGAACACGGCGACCAGTGGGAACGTGCTCAGCGCGGAGACGAAGTACGCCGCCGGTGCGCCTCGCATCTGGGCCACGGCCGTCCACACCATGGCGAGCATCATCGGCGGCAGGAACAGCGGCACGACGCCCAAGGGGCGCAGCACGCTCGCCAGCGGCATGTCCGTGCGCGCGGTCAGAAAACCGAACGGCACGCCGAGGAGCAGCGCGAGCGCTGCGACGCCCAGTCCGTAGAGCGCCGTGCGTCCGAGCAGCGGCGCGGCATCGGAGGTGAACAGGGCGGAGAGGTCCTCCGGCGTCACGCGCGCGGCCATCAGCGCCAGTGGCGCGAGTCCCAGCAGCACAAACAGCGCCGCGGCGAGGAGCACCAGCGGACGACTCACTGGAGGAAGCGTCCCTTCAACTGCTCCATGCGCGCGGAGATCTGCTCGCCGACGAGATTCCAGTCGACTTGGATCAACGTGAGGCGCTCGATGTCGAGCACGTGCGCGGGCTTGTGCACGCCCGCGCGCAGCGGAATCTGGGCTCCGTCCGCGGCCGCGAGCTTGGCCTCGACCTCGCGCGAGAGCACGAAGTCGATGAAGCGTCGGCCTGCAGCGGGGCGCGGCGCGTCCTTCAAGAGGCAGATCGTGTTGGGGATCAGGAACGTGCCCTGCGCGTCGGGGTGCGCCGCGTCGCGTTGGTCGGGAACCACTTGGGCGACGGGAAAACCGGCCTGCTTGGCGACCCAGTAGTCGTCGGTGTCGGTCAGGCCGAAGGCCATCGAACCCTCGCGCACCATGCGCATCACCTGCCCGTTCGACTGCACGAAATTGACGCCTCCGGCCGCGAGCTCGTCGAGCCAACGTTCGGTGGCCTGCGCGCCCCTGCTCGCGTACAGCGCCGTCGCGTGCGTGAGCGTGGTTCCCGTCAGCGGCCGCGCCATGCACGTCTTGCCCTTCCACTTGGGATCGACGAGATCGGCGAGGCCGTGCAGCGTGCTCGGGTCGACCTGCTCGGTGTTCACGATCAGCACGCGCGCGCGCGCCGCGAAGCCAGTCCAGAGGTTCGAGGCGTCGCGAAAGGCAGCGGGAATGTCGCTCGCGCTCGGGCTGGCGTAGGGTGCGAGCAGGCCGTCCTTCGCGAGGGCGACGGTGTGCGCGATCTCGTTGTTCCAAAACACGTCGCAGCGCGGTCGGTTGCGCTCCTCGCGCAGGCGCGCCACGAGGCCGACGGTCTTGGCCGCCTCGACATCGAACTCCGCGCGCACGACCAGGCCGGTGCGCTGCTCGAACTCGCGCACGAGGTCCTCGGCGAAGATCTGATCGAGGGCGCAGTAGACGACGAGGTCGGGTTCCTTGGCGCAGCCGGGGGCGAAGGCGAGCGCCGCGGCGAACAGGGCGGCGGTGCGAGCTCGGGCCAGCGCGAGGAAGCGGAAGGGAGTGCGCATGGGGTCGATCCTCTAGTCGAGCGGCGGCGCTCGGCCACAGCTTCGCTCGCGGAGGCTACTCGCGGGCGCGCGAACGCTCCACTACGGGCCTCGGAACGCCGCCGCGCCGCGCTATGCTCTGCGGCCTCGCAACGAGCCCCCTAGGACCGGCCTTCCAAGGGCCGGGGAAGTTCCGTGAAGCTAGCCGCACGCCAGTCCCGTTTGGGAACCGAGTCCGCCTTCGAGGTCCTCGCCCGCGCCAAGGCGCTGGCGGCCCAAGGCAAGAGCATCGTCAACCTCGGCATCGGCTCTCCCGACTTCCGCACGCCCGAGAACATCGTCGAGGCCGGTCGCAAGGCGCTCGCGGACGGGGCCCACTTCTACACGCCGGCCAAGGGCATTCCCGAGCTGCGCGAGGCGGTGGCCCTCGACTGCTGGACGCGGCGCGCAGCCAAGGTCGACCCGGCCAACGTGATGATCGTGCCGGGCGGCAAGCCGACGATGTACTTCGCGATCTCGATGTTCGGCGAGGAGGGCGCGGAGATCCTGTATCCCAACCCGGGCTTCCCGATCTACGAGTCGCTGATTCGGTACACGGGTGCGACGCCGGTGCCGATCGAGCTGCGCGAGGCGAGCGGCTTTTCGTTCAACCCCGACGAGGTGCTCTCGAAGATCACGCCGCGCACGCGGCTCATCATCGTCAACACGCCCGCCAATCCGACCGGCGGCGTGATCCGCAAGCCCGAGATGGACCGGCTCGTCGCGGGGCTCGAGCGGCACCCGCACGTCGCGATCCTCTCCGACGAGATCTACTCGCGCATGCTGTACGACGGCGAGCAGCACGTCAGTCTGTATTCCTACGAGTCGATCCGCGAGCGCGTGATCATCCTCGACGGCTGGTCGAAGACCTTCTCGATGACGGGCTGGCGGCTGGGCTATGGCGTGTGGCCCAAGAGCCTGATCGACGTGGCGGAGCGCCTGCAGATCAACTCGAACTCGTGTCCGAGCGCGCCGGTGCAGTGGGCCGGGCTCGAGGCGCTGCGCGGGCCGCAGGTCGCCGTCGAGCGCATGATGAGCGCGTTCGACGAGCGTCGCAAGTTGATCGTCGAGGGGCTCAACGAGCTGCCCGGGTTCTCGTGCGTGATGCCCAAGGGCGCGTTCTACGCGTTTCCCAACATCACCAAGACGGGCTTCAAGTCGAAGGAGCTCGAGGTCAAGCTCCTGCACGAGGCCGGCGTGGCGATCCTCTCGGGCACGGCGTTCGGCGCGCTCGGCGAGGGCTTCCTGCGCTTCTCCTATGCGGCGAGCGGCGACGACATCAAGGAAGCGCTGCGGCGCGTGGCGAGCTGCCTCGCGACCGCGGGCGTGAAGTGACGTTCGAGCCGCGATGATGCGCGTCTCCGACTTCCGCAGCGACACGGTCACGCGGCCGTCGCGCGACATGCTCGAGGCGATGCTGCGCGCGGACGTCGGCGACGACGTGCTCGACGGCGATCCGACCGTGGCCGCGCTCGAGCGGCGCGTGGCGGAGTTGCTCGGCAAGGACGGCGCGTGGTTCGTGCCCTCGGGCACGATGGCGAACTCGGTCGCGGTCGGGTCGTGGACGCGCCATGGCGATGAGATCCTGCTCGAGCGCAGCGCGCACATGGTGCAGTGGGAGGCCGGCGCGGCGGGGGCGCTGCACGGCGTGCAATCGACCACCATCGTGGCCGAGGACGGGCGCTTGCCGCTCGACGAGCTGCGGCGCTCGATCCGCCTGCGCTCGCTGCACTGCCCGCGCACGACGCTCGTGTGCGTCGAGCAGTCCTTCATGGGCTCCGGTGCGGGCCCGGGTGGGCGCGTGGTGCCGCTCGAGCATCTGCGCGCGGTCCATGCGCTCGCGCGCGAGCAGGGCATTGCGGTGCACATGGACGGCGCGCGGCTCATGAACGCGGTCGTGGCATCCGGGGTCGCGGCGCGCGAGTACGCGGCCTGCGCGGACTCGGTGTCGCTGTGCCTTTCCAAGGGGCTCGGCTGTCCAGTGGGTTCGCTGATCGCCGGTCCGCGCGAGTTCCTCGAGCGCGCGCGGCTCGTGCGCAAGCGCCTCGGAGGCTGGATGCGCCAGTCCGGCGTGCTTGCCGCCGCGGGGCTGTACGCGCTCGAGCACAACGTCGCGCGGCTCGCCGAGGACCATGAGCTCGCGCGCGAGCTCGCCAGCGTGCTCGACGGCTTCGACGGGCTCGAGTGCTCTCCGAACACGGTCGAGAGCAACATCGTCATGGCGCGCGTCACGCATCCGCGTCACACGCCGGAGTCGCTCATGGCGGCGCTGCGCGAGCGAGCTGTGCTCGTGTTGCCGCAAAACGCGACCACGCTGCGCTTCGTCACGCACCTCGACGTCTCGACCGAAGACGTCGCGCGCGTGGTCGTCGCGCTCGAGGAGCTCCTCGGCTGACGCCGCGTTCGCCACGGATTGCGGCTGCGCGCGGCCTCACGACCCTCCACGTCACGACCTCTTCACGCCACAACCCCTTCACGCAATTACCATGGGCATCTTCAAGGCCTACGACATCCGCGGCAAGTTTCCCAAGGAGCTCGACGCGCCGCTCGGACGCAAGATCGGCAACGCCTTCGCGCACATGCTGAAGGCGCAGCGCTTGGCGGTCGGGCGCGACATGCGCACCCACTCGCCACAGCTGCAGGCCGCGGTGATCGAGGGCATCCGCGACGCGGGTTGCGACGTGGTCGACATGGGCCTGTGCTCGACGCCGATGGCGTACTTCGGCATCGGCTCGCAGGACGTCGACGGCGGCCTCAACGTGACCGCGAGCCACAATCCGGGCGAGTACAACGGCATGAAGCTGTGCTCGCGCGGCGCGCGACCGATCTCCGCCGCGAACGGGATCTTGGACATCGAGCGCATGGTCGGCGCGGCGCAGCCTCCGGTCGCGGCGCGGCGCGGCACGCTGACGAAGGTCGAGCTCCTCGAGCAGTACGCGGCGCACGTCGTGCGCTTCGCGAAGATCGAGCGTCCGCTCACGGTCGCGGTCGACGTCGCGAACGGCATGGCGGCCCACACGCTGCCGCCGATCCTCGCGCGCCTCTCGAACGTCACGGCGCACACGCTCTTCATGCAGCTCGACGGCACGTTCCCCAACCACGAGGCGAATCCGCTCAAGGAAGAGAACCTGCGCGACGTCAAGGCGCTGCTCGCCCAGCACAAGGCCGACGCCGGCATCGCCTTCGACGGCGACGCGGATCGCTGCTGCTTCGTCGACGACGCCGGTGAGACGCTCTCGGCGGATCTGATGACGGCGCTGCTCGCGCGCGAGATGCTGCGCGAGAAGCCGGGCCGGCCGGTGGTCTATGACCTGCGCTCGTCGTGGGTCGTGAAGGAGGAGATCGAGCACTCCGGTGGCAGCGCGGTGCGCGACCGCGTCGGGCACTCGTTCATCAAGGCGACCATGCGCCAAAACGGCGCCATCTTCGGGGGCGAGCTCTCGGGGCACTTCTACTTCGCCGACAACTACGTGTGCGACTCCGGCGAGATCGCGTTCGTGAGCGCGCTGTCGATGCTCTCGCGCGGATCGGACTCGCTCTCCAAGCGCTCGCGGGGCTTGCGTCGCTACCACGCGAGTGGCGAGATCAACTTCCACGTCGAGGACAAGGAAGGCGCGATCGCGCGTCTGCGCGAAACGTACAAGGCCGGACGGCAGGACATGCTCGACGGCATCACGGTCGAGTTTGGCGACCTGCGCTCGCCCGACTGGTGGTGGTTCAACGTGCGGGCCTCGAACACCGAGCCCCTCCTGCGCCTGAACCTCGAGGCGCGCACGGCGCAGATCCGCGACCGGCGCAAGGCGGAGCTCGTCGGCTTGCTCGGCACGCCGGTCGATCACTAGGCCGTCCCTGCGTTGGGAAGCAACGGTAGGGGAAGAAACTTCCCGTGCTCGGTGCGGCGAGGGACAGCGGTGTGACGGTCCGGTGAGAGGATCTGGAACGCGGTTCTGGGCCCGCTAGGATCGCGCTCCGGTTGCAGGAAGGTCGGCCCCATTCCAGAGGGGGGCGGCCCCCGTCAGCCGATGAAGGGCCGCGCCCGCATGTTCACGATCCTAGCCCTGCTCGCCTCGCTGGCTGGACTCCCCGCGCAGGACGCGCGGGTCGAGGCGCTCGCGCCTGCGCGCGTGGATGCTGTCGCGCCTGCGCGCGTGGAGCTGCTGAAGGCTTCGGCGTGGCCGGACCTGTGCGCGCGCGACGCGCGCGGCTCGTGGGGCATGCGGACGGCGAGCAGCGCCATGGCCGCGCTCGACGATCGCTCCGCGGCGCCGGCGCGGCGCGCGGCGGCGGTGCTCGCGCTCGGTGCGGCGCGGGAAGCTCAGGGTCGCACGCGCGTGATCGAGCTCACCGCGGAGAAGGACCTGCAGCTCAAGTGCGCAGCCATCTGGGCGTTGGGCCTGTACGCGGACGTGCGCGACCTGCCGGCGTTGCTCGACTTCGCGAGTCGCAAGGTGCCGCAGGTCGCGGAGGCGGGAGCGTTCGCGCTGGGACTCAACGGCACGACGGCCGCGCTGTCCGCGCTCGAGCGACTCGCGCACGGCGATGAGGGTCCCGCCGCCATCGGCGCGCGCGCGGCGCTGGCGTTGCGCGCGGCGCCGCCGCAGGAGAGCGAGCTCGCGCGCGCGTACCTCGAGGTGCGCTTCGAAGCCGCGCGAGCGCACGGACTCGTCGACGGGCAGGCTTGGGAGAGCCTCCTGCTCGAGGATCTCTCGCGCAACCAGCGGTTCTTGAACCGCGTGGTCTACCGCTCCGCCTCGCTGCTCGAGCGGCGCGGCGTCGCGGACCATTTCCTCGAGATCGCGCTCGCGCTGGCGCCACCCGAACGTCTGCGCGGCGTCGTGCGCGCGATTCCCTCACAGCTCGCGCAACTCGTCGAGGCGGGCCTGTTCCAGCCCTCGAGCGACGAGGAGTGGCGCATTCTGGTCGACGAAATCGCTCGCGAGCGGCTCGAGTCGCGCACGGAGCCGCTGCTGCGCCGGGCGTGGAGCGTCCTGTCGGTGCGTCCGCAGGCGGCGGCGCTGCTCGCGCGCGCTGGAGCGGATCACTCGCTCAAGCTGCTCGAGCTGCACCTGCGTTCGGCCGATGCGAGCGAGCGCGCACTGGCGGCGGAGGCGCTCGGCGGTGCTCGCGATCCTTCGTACGTGTCCGACCTTGCGGCGCTCGAGCTCGACCTCGATCCACTGGTGCGTTCAACGGCGCTGGTCGCGCGCGTGCGGCTGGGGGACGCGAGCGCGCTGGTGACGCTGCGCGAGCGCGCGGGGCTCGTCGGCGAGCGCACGATGGAACTGCACGCGGATGCTGGCGCGGTGTTGGAGGCGCTGTCGCGCTGCGGCGGAGAGTCCGGCGTCCGCGGCGTCGCCGTGGAACTCCTGCCGCGCGTCCCCGCCGGTGCCAAGGTACGGCTGGCGAGCGAGCTCCTGCTCGGCGGCTACGAGCCCTCGCGCGACATCGTGCGCGAGTACTTGCTCTCGCAGCGTCCTGCGGGCGAACTCGGGCGCTTGGCGGTCGAGGCGCTCGGGAGGCAGCCGGGAGCCGCGGACCTCGCGCTCATGCGCACGCTGTTCCCGCTCGGCGACGAGCTCGACATCGACGTGGAACTCGCCTGCGCGCTCGTGCGCACGGGCGACGCCGAGGTCGTGCCCCTGTTGCGCTCGACCTTGTGGAGCGAGCCGTGGAATCGCAGCGTGCTCGCGGCCGCGCTGTGGATCGAAGCAGCCGGAATGGACCCGCTGCGCCTGGAACTGCAGCGTCCGCCGCCGACCACCAGCGCGCGCGACCTGCGTCGTGTCGGCTTCGCCTTGGGTGAGTGGGGCGGTCTCGCGGAAGTCGAGTGGCTCGGCAGTCGCATCGGTCCCGCGGAGCCCGGCTTGCAGGGCGCCGTGCTCGGCGCACTCGGGGCACGAACGCACTAGGGACGCGCTCGCGGCGTAACTCACTCGGAAACCCAGCATGTTGAACAAGGTGGCGATGATCGGCGTGCCCATGGACCTCGGCGGGGGACGCCGTGGCGTGGACATGGGGCCGAGCGCGATCCGCATCGCGGGGCTCGAGGACGGCATTCGCCGGCTCGGACTGCTGTACGAAGATCGCGGCAACCTCGCGGTGCCCGCGCCCGAGTCGCGCGAGCCGCGCGATCCGCGCGCGCGCTTTCTGGGCGAGATCTCGCGCGCCTGCCAGCGCTTGCGAGTGAAGGTCGAGAAGGTGCTCGAAGACGGTGCGTTCCCGCTCGTCATCGGTGGTGACCACTCGATTGCGGTGGGAACCGTGGCTGCGATCAGCTCCTACCATCACCGCCGCAACCAGCGCGTCGGGCTGATCTGGTTCGACGCTCACGGCGACATGAACACGCCCGAAACCTCGCCTTCCGGCAACATCCACGGCATGCCGTGCGCCGCGATCCTCGGGCGCGGCGCACCGGAGCTCGTCGGACTCGGCGATGTCGTTCCGATGGTCGAGCCGCGCAATGCAGTGATCGTGGGCGTGCGTGACCTCGACCAGTTCGAGCGCGAGGAGATCAAATCGACCGGCGTGAAGGTCTTCACGATGCGCGACATCGACATGTGGGGCATGAACGAGATCATGCGCCGCGCGCTCGCGATCGCGATGGACGGCACCTGTGGCTTTCACCTGTCCTTCGACATGGACGGCACGGATCCCAACGTCGCGCCGGGCGTCGGCACGCCGGTCGCAGGCGGAACCAACCTGCGCGAGTCGCACTTGGTGATGGAGCACGCGTTCGAGTCGGGCAAACTGCTCGGCCTCGAAATCACCGAGATCAACCCGATTCTCGACGAGCGCAACAAGACGGCCGAGTTCGCCGTGCAATTGGCCCTCTCCGCGATGGGGAAGCGCATCATCTAGCCATGGAGTTCGTGCGCCTCTACCACTCGCTGCGTCGCCACGCTCCGCTGGTGAAGAACTTCGTCGAGAAGGACCTGAAGGGTCGCTACATCGGATCGACGGCCGGGTTCTTCTGGTCGCTCGTCAATCCGCTGCTCAGCCTCGCGACGTACACGTTCGTGTTCAGCTTCGTGCTGAAGAGCCGCTGGAGCGATTTTCAGCCTGATTCAGAGGTCGTCTTGATGATGTACCTCGGCATCGTCACGTGGGGCTGCCACGCGGAGATCGTCTCGCGCTGCACGGGAACGCTCGTCGAGAACGGCAACCTGATCAAGAAGATCGTGTTCCCCAGCGAGATCCTGCCCGCCTACGTCTCCGTGTCGGCGTTGTTCAACCTGCTGATCGGCCTGGGGTTCGTGCTGCTCGGCACGCTGGTGTTCGGCTATGCCTTTCCCGCCGCGGACCCGACGCCTCCGGGCTGGATCCCCGAGCCGTCGGAGCCCGCGTTCGAGCCGCTGCGAGTGGGGCTTTCGTACCTGACCCTGCCGCTCCTGCTCGCGCTGCACGTCGGCTTCTCCGCCGGACTGGGATATCTGCTCGCGACGCTCAACCTGCTCGTCCGCGACGTCGGCCATTTCACGTCGGCCTTCATCACGATCTGGATGTTCGGCACGCCGATCTTCTATCCGCAGTCGCTCGTGCGCGAGCGCGGTTACGGCTGGGTCGTGGACCTCAATCCGATGGCTTGGCTGGTGGATGCATACCGCGGCGCGCTGCTGTTCGGCCATTTTCCCTCGCCACTCGTGCTCGCCAAGCTCGCGCTCGTGGCGTTCGTCTCCCTGTGGCTGGGGACGCGCTTGTTCTTCAAGGCCCGCCACCGCTTCGCGGACTTCCTCTAGGCGCACCATGAGCACCCAGAACGCAGGGCTGGCAGGCGGGCGCGAGCGCTCGAGCGCGATCTACGCCGAGAACCTCTCGAAGTGCTATCGCATCTACCGCAAGCCCATCCACCGCCTGTGGGATGTCCTGTTCCAATCGCGCAGCTATGAGGAATTCTGGGCGGTGCGGAACGTGTACCTCGACATTCCGCACGGCAGCACGGTCGGGATCATCGGCGAGAACGGCGCGGGCAAGAGCTCGCTGCTCAAATTGCTCACCGGCATCACCTCGCCGTCGACGGGCCGCGTCGAAGTGCAGGGCCGCATCGCCTCGCTGCTCGAGCTCGGCGCGGGATTCCACCCCGAGTTCACGGGCCGCGAGAACATCCGGCTCAACTGCGCGATCCTCGGCATGACGCCCGAGGAAACGGCGGAGCGGTTCCAGCGCATCGTCGACTTCAGCGAGCTCGGAGACTTCATCGACCGTCCGGTCAAGACCTACAGCTCGGGCATGTACGTGCGGCTCGGCTTCTCGGTGGCCGCGACCGTCGATCCCGACATTCTGGTCATCGACGAGGCGCTCTCGGTGGGGGACGAGCACTTCCGCGGCAAGTGCACGAACCGCCTCAACGAAATCCGGGAGCAGGGCAAGACCGTCGTGTTCGTCAGCCACGACATCGGTGCGGTCAAATCCATGTGCAAGTGGGTCGTGCTGATGGATCAGGGCAAGGTCCTCGAGCAGGGGACCGCCGAACAGGTCACCGACACCTACCTGAAGCGGGCGAAGGCGCGCGGCAACGAACGGCTGTCGATGGTGCACCGCGGCAAGAGCGAGTATCCGCGTTGGGGTACGGGCGAAGTCGAAGTCACGCATTTCGAGATGCTCGACGAGCAGCGTGCCCCGACGCACGTGATCCAGACGGGTCGGCCGTACTCGATCCGCATGCAGTGGAAGGCGCACCGCGAGTGCGCCAATCCCGTGTTCGGCGTGGGTCTGTACCGCACCGATGGCACGTACTTGAACGGCTCGAACCACCAATGGCGTGAACAGCCGATCGAGCTGCAGCGCGTCGTTCCGGGCGACGCGGGCGAGGTCGAGATCTTCGTCGAGCGCATGCCGCTGCAACATGGTCCGTACTACCTGACGCTGTTCCTGTACGACCATTCGAAGCCCGCGCCGACGGCGATCGATCATCGCGAGCACGTGCTCACCTTCGAGGTGCTCGACGTCGACCGAGCGCAGCACGGCCTGATTCAGGTGCCGTCGCGCTGGAAGCTGACGCGGCGCGGACCCTCGGGCACCAGCGAGCTGGAGTCGGCGAGGTGAGCGCCGACGTCCTCGCGCTGCCGTTCGACCAGTACCAGCGCTACCGGCTGGTGTCGGACCTGTTGCGCCAACTGCGCGGCGAGGGTCCCGCGCTGCGCGTGCTCGATGTCGGTGGACGCACGGCCGTGCTGCGCGAGTTCCTCCCCGACGTGCGCATCGACCTCGTCGATGTCGAGCCGAGTGCGAGCAGCGGGCTGGTGCTCGGCGACGGAAGTCGCTTGCCCTTTCAGGACGGCGCGTTCGATGCCGTGTGTGCGTTCGACACGCTCGAGCACGTGCCGGTGCCGTTGCGTGAGGCGTTCGTCTCGGAAGCGCGGCGCGTGGCGCGCGGCTGGGTGATTCTGGCGGGACCCTACGCTCATCCGCGAGTGGAGCAGGCCGAGGAGCTGTTGCAGCAGTTCCTCGAGCGCAAGCTCGGCGAGCGACACCGCTATCTCGACGAACACCGCCACCACACTCTGCCCGTGCGCGCGGAAGTGGAGGCGGCGCTCGCTCGCGGCGGCGCGCGCGTGCAGTCGATTCCGCACGGCAACCTCGATCGCTGGCTCGTGTTGCAGTGCCTGTCGATGTACATGGACTACGATCCGGCGCTGCGCCCAATCGCGCGTGATTTTCAGCGTTTCTACAATGCCGAGCTGTACGCATCCGATCATGCGGAGCCGGTGTACCGCCACGTGATCGTCGCGGCTTTGGCGGGCACGAGCCTGCCGCGCGTGGAGGATCTGCTCGCCAAGCCCGTCGCTCCCGAGGGTGCCCTGCGCGCCACGTTCGACATGCTCGGGGAACTCGTGCACTTCGATCGCGAGCGCAACTGGTGGCACGCCGTGCGCGGCGAGGGCGAGCGCACGATCCAGAGCTACCGGCGCGAGCTGGAGCGCTGGCAGGGGCTGCACGCGAGCGTGGAGGAAACCCTCGCCAGAG
The DNA here is from genome assembly GCA_016872715.1 of Planctomycetota bacterium. Lineage (GTDB taxonomy): Bacteria > Planctomycetota > UBA1135 > UBA1135 > F1-120-MAGs118. The sequence goes on along the minus strand of VGZD01000002.1, from coordinate 72,315 downwards.
TCCGTCAGGAGCTGACGGAAGCCCGCGCCTACAGCGAGCACCTGCGCGGCGCGTACCAGTCGAGCGAAGAAGGGCGCGTGCACCACGCGGCTCGCGGCGAGCAGTTGCAGGCCCAGATCGAGGCGCTCAAGGCGCGGATCCGTGAGCTCGAGCTCCGCGGCGCTCGCGAGTGACGTCAGGGTTTGCGCGCAAGTTCGACCACGGCCGCCTCGCCGTCGGCGAGCACCGCGCTCCAGCCGCTCGCGTCGGGCGGATGCAGCCAGCGCAGCTCGCAGTTCGCGAGGGGCTCGAAGCGCAACGGGGTCCCGCCGCTTGCGGGCGAGGACGGCAGAAAGGCCAGTCGAGCGCCGCGATTCGTGGCGCTCCACGTGACGAGCCACGGCGCGGCGTTCTCTTTTGCTGCTGGCATCAGCGGCGAGAGCTCCACCTTCCGTTCGACGAGCCACGCGCGTTGTTCCGTCGTGATCGGTTGCCCACCGAGGCGCAGCTCCAATCCGGCGGGAGGCTCGAACACGGGGCCATGCTCCAACAGTTCGCGCCGCGCGCTGCCTTCGAGCGCATGTCCAAGGCCGTCCGTCCAGCCGAACTCGCCGTCGATCACGAGCGTGCCGCCGGCGCGGCGATACGCGGCGAGGCGCGCGAGATCGTCCGAGGAAAGCACCAGCAGCTCGCTCAGCACCAGCAGCGGAAAGCGCGCCGCATCGCTCGGCGCGAGGCTCTCGATGGGGAGCGCTCCGGGCATCGCTCCCGCGCAGCGCGCGAAGTCGAACCAGCGCGCTCGCGCGCGCTCGACGCGGCCGTGCTGTTCCTGCCAGCTCGGGAAGCGTTGCGGCCAGGTGGCCCCGTCGAGGAGTGCATCGCGCAGCCATCCGGCCGCGACGGCGCGACCGGAATGGGCGATGGCGATGCCGCTCGGGCGCGGCCGATGGGGCGGCAGGGCGCGGACGTGAGCGAGGGTCGCGAGCAAGCGCGCGCTCTCCGCCGCCGCGTGCTCCAGATCCTCTTCGCTCCACACGAAGATTCCGTCCCCACCGTGCATCCAGTGCTCCCAAACCGACCACGCCGCCGCGCTCGGCCCCTCGTTGGAAAACACCGTCAGGTACACGCGCTGGCTCGGGCCACGCAGAGTGAAGGCGAGATCGCGGGCGTTGCCGACGCGGTAGCACTCCACAAAATCGAGCGCGGGGAGAATGCGTTCGACCGCGACGCCGCCGAACGCGCTCTGGCCCGACATGCCGAGCAGGCCGACCGGCTTTCCCTTGGCGCGCACGAGCTGGGCGAGTTGCCCGAGAGTGGAGAGCAGCTGGGTCTGGTGGAACTCGCGGCGCGCGAGCCACAGCGCGCTGGGCGCGAGCTCGCCATCGAACACCGCGCGCAGCGTCGCGTCGGTGCCGATGTCGCGCAGCGACGGAAGCTCGGGCCGAGTCTCGTTCGCGTGCGCAACCGACCACTCGAGCTCGCAAGTCTCGCACGTGCAGACCTCCTCGGGCACTCCGCCCGGCGTCAGTCCCACTTCGTCGCCCAGCGAGATGCCCAGTCCCGCGTCACCGCCTCGGCTAGCGAGACTCTCGGCGAGCTTGGCGCGCAGCCGCTCGAGCGTTCCCGCGGCGGCGAGGCACGGTTCGCGGCGGCACAGGGCAGGGTCGCGCGTCTGGAGCCAGCGCCGACGGCGCTCCTGCCAGAGCGTCTGCTCGCGCTCGAGGTGCAAGTCGTCGCGACCTGGGGCGTTGAAGACGAGGAACTCGATGTCCGAGGCGACCAGCGCTTCGACCGAGTCGGTCCGCGACACGCACACGGCGCCGAAGGCACGCTGCAACTCGCTCGGCTCCTGCCGCGAGCGCCACAGGATCGCGGGGAATTCTTGCGCGAGGACAGCGAGGCACAGTGCGAGGTACATGGTCGAGGTGCCCCGAGGGAGCGAGGACGCTAGCCTAGTACGCTCGCATGAGCGCGTCTGCCTTCGATCCCGTTCGACTCGCCGAGCGCGTCGCCTCGTGGCTCGTTCCCGCCGGAGACGCCAGCGACGTCGTGATTTCCTCGCGCGTGCGCCTCGCGCGCAACTTGGACGGCTATCCGTTCGTCCCCAAGCTGTCCGACGAGCGCGCCCGCGAGCTCGCCAACAAGCTGCGCCCCGCGCTCGAGAGCTTTGGCTGCGCCGGACGCATGCAGTGGATCGACATCGCCGAGTCGTCGGACGTACTGCGCCTGCTCTTGCGCGAGCGCCACCTCGTGAGCCGCGACTTGGCGCCGAGCGCCGAGGAGCGCGCCGCTCGCATCGGCCGCGCAGTTGCCTTCAGCGACGACGAGCGCCTGTCGGTGATGGTCAACGAGGAAGATCATCTGCGTCTGCAGTCGATGGAGGCGGGCTTCGATCTGGAGGCGGCCTTTGCCCGCGCGCTCGCCCTCGACCGCGAGATCGAGACGCGCTTGAAGTACGCGACGAGCACGCAGCACGGCTATCTGACTGCCTGTCCGACCAACGTCGGAACGGGACTGCGCGCCTCGGTGATGTTGCACCTGCCCGCGCTCGCGCTGGTCCAAAGCGAGTTGGAAAAGGTCTTCACGGCCGCCGCGCGCACGGGCTTGGCGGTGCGCGGCCTGTACGGCGAGGGCTCGCGTGCGTTCGGCGACTTCTACCAGCTCTCCAATCAAGTCACGCTCGGGCGCAGCGAGGAGTCGCTGCTCGCCGAGCTGCGCGAACTCGTGCCGGCGGTCGTGGCGTTCGAGCGCTCGATGCGCGCGGAACTCGTCAAGTCGCGGCGCCCAGAGCTTTCCGACCGCGCGGCGCGGGCACTGGGGCTGGTGCGTTCGTCGCGCGCGATGAGCACGGAGACGGCACTGTCGCACCTCTCGATCCTGCGGCTGGGGCAGTTGCTCGGGCTGTGTTCGGAGCTCGATCTGCGCACGCTCGCCCGCCTGCGCGTGCAGATTCAGAAGGCGCACCTGCAAGTGCAGTCGCAGCGCGCCGTCGCCAAGGAGTTCGTCGAGCCGACGGAGCGCGACCGCCTGCGCGCCGAGGCCCTGCGCCGCGCCTTCGCCTGAGCGCGGAATTTCTTTCCGCGCCGCTCGAGGGCTCTGGCCGCGTGCTTGGGGTCGGCCGCGGCGTGGATTCGATAGACGCTCCATGTGGCTGGTCGCGGTTTCGCTGTGCGCCCTCGTGGGCGATCCTCCCCGACTGCGCCTCGACGTGCTCGCGGGTCGCGTGCGCGCGGCCCATGCGGACGGCGTGGAGACCCTCTCGGGCGGTGCGAGCGACTGGACTCACGGTACGTCGGGCTATCTCGAGTCCTCGACGCTCTCTCGGCTGCGGATGCGGTGGCTAGGGAGCGCGAGCCTCGACGCCGAAGGCGCGCTCTCGCTCGGCTGGCAGCCCTCGCGCGCGCGGGGGCAGGGTCTTTGGTTCGACTTCGGCCGCTTGGAACGGGCGACCGTCGAAGTGCGCGAGGGTCCGTTGCGATTCGAGCTCGCGAGCGGCTGGCGCGGGTTGTGCCCGCGCGGGGCGCTGACGCTGCGCGAGGGCAGCGGCGATGTGATCGAGCTGGAGTTGCTCTCCGGCGCGCCGCTCTTGCTCTCGCCGCCCGCCAGCGCGGGGGCCGTGCGCCCTCCGTGGACCGTGCTGCCCGGCGCCCGCGTGCGGCTCCTCGGTTCGGACCCACGTCCGCGCGTCGTGGCGGGCAAGCTGCGAGCGCCCGAGGGTGTCGCCCTGACTCAGGGATTGCAGGCGAGCGTGCGCGAGCGTCCGTGGCGCGGCTTCCACTGGCCGTGGTCCGCTCCCTCCGCGAACGCCGCGCGCGGTTGGGGTCCGGGCTGGTGAGGCGCGTGCGGCGCGGCGACTGGTGAACGAGCGCAGCGCCCCGCTCTCAGGGAACCTGAGAGAGAGGCGCTGCTGGGGAGGCTGCTCTGCCCGCTGGGATCAGGCGGCCTTGCTCGATCCGACCTCGGAGGTGAGGAAGAACTCGAGCGCCTCGCGTAGGTCGGTGGCGCGGATGTCGGGCTCGACCACGTACTCGCCGTCGCGGCATCCGCGTCCCGTGGCGACGCCCACGGTGCGCAGTCCCGCCCGGCCGCCTGCCGCGATCTCGAGCGTGCTGTCGCCGACGAGGAAGCTGCGCTCGACGGCCACGCCGTCGTTCTGGCGGGCGTGGAAGAAGATGCCGGTGTCCGGCAGCCGGAAGACCGAGGTGCGCTTGTGGGCGCCGACACCTTCGGTGGGATGTTCGAGACAGGCGTAGTTGCGCACGATGCGCACGCCCTGACCTTGCAGGTGCTCGAGCATCGAACGCTCGAAGCTGGCCCACTCCTCGTCGCGCACGCGACCGTTCGCCACGAGGTCTTCGTTGCCGATGAGGTAGAGGTTCCAGCCCGCGCCCGAGAGGCGGAACAGCAGGTCCGTGACGCCCGGCGCGATGCGGCACTCGAGGAAGGGGGCGAAGCCGCCCGGCGGCAGGTCGATCAACGTTCCCCAGCGGTCGATGAACAGCGCGCGGCGTGCGGGCTCGGTGCCGGGGATGGGGGAGAGCTTGCGTCGAGTGGGTCGGGGGCTCATGGAGTCGCGGCGGTGCGTGAGGGGCGTGGGGCCGAGTTCACGCAATTCTCGGACGTCGGCCGCCAGACCTGAGCGCGGCGCGGAAAAAGCGCGCGCGAACGTGGACGAGGCGCGCGGAACTCGAAGCTCCTTCCGGAGCGAGCGCAGGGCGGCGGAAAGCTCGTCGGGGTGCGGCTGCTCTGGAAGAAACTGCCGCGCGCGAGTCCCCCGCGGCGGGAGCCTCGCGCGCGGCGCGTGGGACAACGAGCGGACGCGGTCTCTCTCAGACGTTGCGCAGCTCGTCCTTCAGGTACTTCATGTCGGCCGAGTACTGCACGACCGCCGCCAGCGTGCGCTCTTCGATCTTGGTGAAGTTGGCGCCGATCTTGACGCCGCCCTCGCGCTCCTCGACCGAAGCCACGACCGCCGTCGCCTCGCAGAAGCCCGACTGGAACAGCGGCAGGCGGAACTTGACCTTGAGCTCGGTGCCGATCGAGAGCAGTTGGCCCATGGCGAACACCTCCAAGCCGGTGTCGCCGCCATTCCACGAGAAGTGCAGGCCGGACTCCTCGAGCCGCGCCATGCGGCCGATGCCGCGCCAGTTCGAGCCGAAGCGGTGGCCGTGAACCGGGTTCACGAGGTCCTTGAAGCGCCGCGTCTGCGACAGGAAGTGCTCGATCCGGTTGGCGTCGGTGGGGCTGAAGATGACCGAGCTCTCGTCCTCGGGCAACTCGGCGTCGGGATTGGACCCGGACTTGGACGCGGGAGCCGCCGCGACGCCCGTCACGGCGGACTCGGCCGCCTCGTCGGTGTCACACACCGGCACGATGCGGTCGATGCCGACCTTCGTGATCATGTCGCGGGCGAACTCCGAGGGGCGCGCGATCACGAGCCGACCGCCCTGCGCCTTCAGCAGCTTGGAGACCTTGACGATCGTGCCCAGCGCGGTCGAGTTGATGAACTTGACGAGGCGCAGGTTGAGCACCACGCGCTGCACGCCCGCCTTCTGCAGGGCCGACACTTCGTTCTGAAAGGCGGTGCAGTAGAAGGTGTCGAACTCGCCGCGCAGGTGCAGGGTGGAGAAGTTCGATCCGTGGTCGACGTGGATGTGCATGGCGGGGGGAAGGGGGGGCCGTGTCAGGGGTTGCAAGCGGCGGAGGGAGGACGTTGGGTCGAGCCGCCGTGGGCGTCGATTGTCGCTCGCGCGGCGCAGCGGACAAGCATTATCCGCAGGTGTCGGGAGTCTGGGAAGCGGCCGCGCTAGATTGACGCCATGTTCTGGCGCAGCAAGAAAGACCGCGAGTCCACGCCCTCCAGTCCGCCGCCCGCGGCGTTCCCCGTGCCCGCCACGCCCGCCGTGGGCGGAAATCCGGCCCTGGGGTTGTCCACGGCCAAGTTCCTGACCGGGGACAAGGACACCGACCGGCGCACGGTCGAGGTGCTGCTCGAAATGTTCGCGCGCCTCTCGGAGGCGCGGGACTTCGACGAGACCTTGGTTCAGATCGTCGACAACTCCGTCGAGCTGTGCGGCGCCGAGCGCGGCTTCCTCGTGCTGCGCGAGCCCACGGGCGAGCTGCGCATCCGCGTCGCGCGCACGCGCGACAAGAAGCCGGTGCAGGACAAGGAACGCTTTTCGACCTCGGTGGTGCGCAACGTGATCGAGCGCAACGAACCCAAGCTCGCCACCGTGCAGAACGAGTCCGAGGCGCGCGATCTGGGGCAATCGGTGTTCGACCTGCGCCTGCGCGCGGTGATGTGCGTGCCGCTCTCGCGCACGCGCGACGACGACGGCGGCCTGAAGGGCGCGCTGTACGTCGATTCGAAGGCCGCCACGCGCGAGTTCTCTCAGCGCGACCTCGAGCTCTTCAACGCCCACAGCCAGCAGGCCGCGATCACGCTCGACAAGCACCGCAGCCACCAGGAATCGCTGGAGAAGGCGCGCCTCGAGCACTCGCTCGAGCTCGCCAAGGCCGTGCAGTCGGGCCTGATGCCGCGCACGCCCAAGGACATCCCGGGCCTCGACATCCACGGCTTCTTTCGCGCCGCGGAGAAGACCTCGGGCGACTTCTTCGACTTCGTGAAGCTCAAGGACGGGCGGCTCGCGGTCGTGGTCGGAGACGTGTCGGGGCACGGAGTCGGTCCCGCGCTCATCACGCAGAGCGCGCAGGGCGTGCTGCGCACCGGCTTGCGCATGTCCAACGATCCCGCCGCGGCCGTGACGCTGCTCAACGAGGACCTCTCGGATCGCATCGAGCCCGGCACGTTCCTGACCTTGCTCATGCTCGCCATTTCCGCCGACGGGCGCGTGGAGATGTGCAACGCGGGGCACCATGGTCCGCTGCTCGTGCGCGACGGTGCGGTGCTCACGTACGAGGCGCACGGGCTCGCGCTGGGCTTCTCCTCGGACGTCGAGTACGCCATCGACGAGCGCTTCGAGTTGCGCTCGGGCGACGTGCTGCTCGCGTTCACGGACGGACTGATCGAGGCGCATCCCGAGGAGGACCGCGACAAGTTGCTCGGCGAGGAGCGCGTGAAGCAGTTGCTGATCGAGCAGGCCGCGCGCGGCGCGGACGCCGAGACGATCACGCGCGTGCTGGCGGAAGCCGCGGTGCAGTTTTCCGGCGGCAAGCCCGAGGACGACGTCACGTTGGTCGTGGTTCGGCGCACATGAGCACACCCGACTCGCGCGGTGAGAGTCTGTGGATCGGCGGAGCGCGGAGCTACCCACCCCTCCCGCAGTCGCTTGCGGTCAACATCCGCATCCGCGAGGGCGTGATCGAGGCCGTCGGACCCGACGTCGAGGCGCAGGGGCTGCCGCGGCTCGACGCGGGCGGATTGACGGCGATCGCCGGACTCGTCGACGTGCACGTGCACTTTCGCGACCCGGGTCTGGAGCACATCGAAGGCTGGGACATGGGCTCGCAGGGCGCCCTGCACGGAGGCGTGACCAGCGTCGTCGAGGTGCAGAACAACCCGCCGCTCTCGACCACGCGGCGCGCGCTCGAGGAGCGCCTCGAGCACGTCTCCAAGCGCGCGCGCGTCGACTATGGCTGCCTCGCCAACCTCGTCGAGGCCTCGCTGCCCGAGCTCGTCGCCATGGCGCCGCTCACGCCGGCCTACAAGTGTTTCCTCGGCGGTTCGACCGGTTTGGGCGGCGTGCTCGACGATGATCTGCTCGCGCGGCTCTTCGAAGGTGCCGCCGAGGCCGGACGCATGGTGGTCGCACACTGCGAGGACGAAGCGATCCTCCAGCGCGACAAGCGTCGGCTCGTCGACGACAACCCCGACGCGACCGTGGCGCTGCACCATCTCGCGCGCTCCACGGAGGCGGAAGTCGAGTCCGTGCGCAAGGCGATCGAGCTGGCCGAGCGCTACGGCACGTGGCTGCACGTCTACCACGTGTCGTCGGCCGAAGCAGCCGCGCAGATCCGCCGCGCGCGCGCGCGCGGCCTGAACGTGCGCTCGAGCACCGGGCCGCACTTCCTGCTGCTCTCCTGCGAGTGGGCCGACACGCTCGGCAACCTCCTGAAGGTCAATCCCTCGATCAAGACGCGGGCGGATTCGCTCGGTCTGTGCGCCGCGCTCGCGGCGCTGGACGTGGACGCGATCGGCACGGATCACGCACCGCACCCGCTCGAATACAAGCAGCGCGCCTACGCCAAGGCGCCCTCGGGCATGCCGTCGGTCGACCTCCTGTGGCCGCTCACCTTCGAGCTCGTGGTGCGCGGCTGGCTCGATCCGCAGGTGGCGCTCGACTCCGTGACGTGGCGTGCGGCGCAGAGCTTCCACTTGCCGCGCAAGGGGCGGCTCGCGCGCGGCTACGACGGAGACGTCGTGTTGTTCGATCCCGAGCAGCGTTTCACGGTGCGGGCGAGCGCGCTGCCGTCGCGCTCGAAGTGGTCGGCCTACGAGGGCTGGGAATTGCGCGGCCAGCCGCAAGTCGTCGTGCGGCGCGGCGCCGTGGTTTGGCGCGATGGCGCGGCGCAGGTCGAGGCCGGCGGACGCGCGCTCGACCTCGAGCCGCCGCGGCCGCGGCGAGGCTAGGCGCCGATGGATGGCAGGCTCGAGCGACGGGACGCCGACTCCGAGCGCGTCGTGCTCGGTCCGGCGTTTTGCGCGCGTCTGGAGCGCTTTGCAGCCCTCGCGCGCGCGCGCGGCGCGCGCGCTGACGGTCGGGCCGGTCTGGCGCCGGGGCAAGGCGTCGAGCTCGACGGACATCGTCCCTACCGCGACGGCGAGGACTTGCGCGACCTCGATTGGGAGCTTCTGGCGCGCCTCGGTCGTCCGTGGATGCGCGTGCGGCGCGCGGAGCGCGGGGAGCGCGCGGTGCTCGCGCTCGACACGAGCGCGTCGATGTCGGTGGGGGCGCCCTCGAAGCTCGAACATGCCTGCGAACTGGCCGCGGCGGTGGCGCTCGCGACGGTCGGGAGCGGCGGACGAGCGGAGGTCGTGGCCCACGGCGCGGAGGGGCGCGTCGAACGCTGTGCGCTGCGCTCGCGCCGCGACCTTCCGAGCCTGCTCGAGTTCCTGCGCCGCAGGATCGCGCGCGGCGAGCGCTCGCTGCGCGAGCTGTTCGCTCTGTCAGGGCTCGCGCGCTCCAGTCGTGTGGTCGTGCTCGGAGATCTGATGGATGTCGAACCGGCGGACGTGCTCGCGCTGGCGCGGCGCGGCTGTCGCGTGAGCGTGGCGGCGGTGTTGGCGCGTCGAGAACTCTCTCCGCGAGCCTCCGAGGGCATCGAGTGGTTCGATCCCGAGCGCGGCGACACGCTCGCGCTCGCGCTGGACTCCGGCGTGCTCTCCGCGTACGGACGCGCGCTCGAAGGGCGACTCGAGCTGTGGCGCGCCGCCTTCGCGCGTCGCGGGCAGGCGTTTTGCGTCACGCCCTCCGACGCGCAGTTCGAGACGCTCGCGCTGGAGCTCGTGCGGTGATCGCATTCGATCGACCGTGGGCGCTCGCGTCGCTCGTGGTTCCGCTGGCGGTGATGCTCGCGGCCCTGCGAGCGCGCCGTGCGCCGCGGGTGAGCACGGGCACGCTGGAAGTGTGGAGGCAGGTGCCTGCGGGCGCGGCGCGTGCGAGCGCTCGGCGCTGGACTCCGCCATGGTCGGCGCTGCTGCTCGTCGGGGCCCTGTGCGCCGGTTGCCTCGCGCTCGCCGGTGCGCGCGCGAGCGCGCGGGCCGAGCCGCGTTGGCTGGTGCTCCTCGATCGCTCGCCTTCGATGTACGCGAGTTCCTCGGGCACGACGGCGCTCGAGCGCGCGCTCGATGCGCTGGAGGCACTTTTGCCCCGGCCGCGCGAGTATCGCGCCGTGTCCGGCGAGTTCGTGAGCGCCGCGCGGGACGCCGTGCCGGAGGACTGGCTCGCGCGGCCGCGCGGGGATTGGGAAGAACCGGATTGGCAACGCTGGGACGAGCCTGGCGTGGTGTGGATCACCGACCGCGCGCGAGCGAAGCCTGTGCAGGCCGCGTTGCTCGCGGTCGGCGGCGAGGACGGAGCGAGTTGGCATCCGAGCGCTCGCGCCGGTGTGCACATCGACGCGCGCCTGCAAGGCACGTTGTTCGGAGATCTCGCGCTCTCCTGGTGCGCCGCGCGCGGACTCGCGCTCGCCCCGTCACCGGATGCCGCGCTCTTCGTCATGCGCTCGGAGGGAGCCGAGCCGGTACGTTCCCTGCGCTGCGAGCAGCGCGGCTGGTCGCTCGAGGGTCTGGCGCGCTCGCTGCCGCCGCTGCACGATGAGCCGAGCGCGGACTGGCTCGTGTGCGACGGCCACAGCGTCGTGCGCGCGCGACCGGGTGTCGTGGAAGTGGCCTTGGACGGCGCGACGCGGCTGGTTGGCGACGATCTCGAGTTCGCGCTGGACTTCTCGCGGCGCCTCGATCGCGCGTGGGTCGAGCGCATCGACCCGCCCTACAGTGGACCGGGCGAATACCTGAACGGAACGCCGCCCGCTCCGCACGCGCCGGAGCGCAGCTACGCTGCGTGGCTCGCGACCATGGCCGCGGTGCTCGGCGCCTTGGCGCTCGCCGTGCGCGGCTAGTCGGCCGTTTCCTGCACGTGGCCGTGGCGGCGAGTGAACAGCGCGGTGGCCGCGAAGCCAACGGCCACGGCGAACCACAGCGTGCACAGGCGCGCGAGGATGACCGCCGCTGCGGCTTGAGCGCGCGCCGCTTCCCGCGCGGCGTCGCCGGCGAGTGCGAGCGTGCGCTCGAGGACCGGCTGGTAGCGCGGACGCAGGAGTGAGCCCAACAGGCCTTCGGTGATGACCAGTCCGCCGGGAGCGATGATCGCAACCGCACCCGCGACGGCGCTGAACGCGAAGGCGAACACGGCGTACAGCCAAGGCAGGCTGTTGGGGACGACCGCGTTGGCGATGATCCAAAAGCCCGTGCACTCGCAGCCCCAGCCGAGCACCGAGACGACGGTCGGCAGCACGATCTCGCGCGGCGCCAGCAGGATGCGCGTGCTGGCGAAGGCGCCTTCGACGCGCGGAGCGAGTCGACTGACGACCGGAAGACGCGCGACGCAGCTCACGACGGCGCGAGTGCAGCGCAACGAGCTCACCACCACGAGCGCGACACCGCACGCCGCGAGCAGCGACCAGAACACCCACGCGTACTCGGGGGCCGTGCTCAAGCCTCCGAGCGCGACGAGGATCAGATATCCGAGCAGGTCGGTGAAGCGCTCGGCGACGACGATGGGCGCCGAGTGGTGGATGCGCACGCCGGTCACCTGCTTCACCAGCCACGACTTGAAGACCTCGCCCATCTTGCCGGGCGTGACGGAGAGCGTCATGCCCGAGAGGTAGATCAAGAACGACGTGCCGGTGGCGAGGCGGATGTCGAGCAGAGCGCAGTAGCGCTGCCACTTGAGGAAGCGAATGCAGTAGTTCAAGAAGCTCAGGCCGCACGCGACGGGCAGCACCCACAGCGGCAGGCGCGTGAACGCCTCGGCGATCGCGGAGGCGTCCGACCACACGGCGATTCCGGCGTACACGAGCACGCCGAACAACACGCCCACCAGCAGGCGGCGTCCGAGTTTCTGCGGGAGGGGCACCGAGAGTTGTGGCGCGGGCGGCTCAGGCCTGCGCGGGAGGGTCGCTTCTTCGTCCGAACACGAACACGATCATGAGCAGCGCGCCGCAACCGGCGACGAGCGCGGCCCACGGGCTCCAGCCGAGGAACGCGCATGGGAAATATCCGCAGCCGATCGCCACGGCCATGGTCGTCAGCGCGTAGCCCATCTGGGTGCGCGTGTGGTCGATGTGGTCCGCCGCGCAGGCCGTCGAGCTCAGGATCGTGGTGTCGGAGATGGGGGAGCAGTGGTCGCCGAAGATCGAGCCTTCGAGCACGGCTCCGATCGAGAGCAGCATCAGCGTGTAGCCGCCGAGGTTCGCATCCCGCTGGCCGAGCGTGAAGGCGAGGCCGACCACCAGCGGCAGCAGGATGCTCATCGTGCCCCACGAGGTCCCCGTGGCGAAGGCGATCGCGGCCGACAGCAAGAACAGCAGCGTGGGCAGGAGCGGCGGCGCGAGCCGGTCGCCGAGCAGCTCGGTCAGGTAGCTCGCGGTGCCGAGGTCCTCGCAGGCGGCGCCGATCATCCACGCGAGGTAGAGGATCGCGACGGCGATGCCCATGTTGCGAATCGTCGTGGCGATCGCGCCCGGGATGGCGCTCGCGGCGCCTGCGAAGAACGCGAGCAAGCAGGACACGAGGAAGCCGCTGGTCGAGCCGATCAGAATCGCGCGCGAGCTCTCGCCATCGGCGAGCACGAGCGTGACCTTGCGCACGAGGTCGATGCTCTTGTCGTCCCAGAGACCGGCGTGCTCCGCGTTGCCCACGCGCAGGATTTCGAACAGCGTCACGCCGATGAATACGAACATCGGAATGATCGCGCGGTGAGCGCGCGGGATCACGCTGGGCGCGGGCTCGATATGCGTCGCGGCGTCGCCGACCATGGGCGTCCCGCCCTCGCGGACGAGGAGCCCTGTGCTGCGCGCGCGCCGTTCCGCTGCCAGCATCGAGCCGAAGTCGCGACCGCTGAAGACGATCAGGCCGGCGAGCACGAGCGTGAAGATGCAATAGAAACGGAACGGGAGGCTCGCGATGAAGACCGCGTAGCCTTGGTCCGACGTCAGCCCGGCGGCCGGGAGCTGGGGCGCGAAGGTCGAGACTTCGTAGGCGATCCACGTCGAGAAGATCGAGATGCCCGCCACGGGAGCGGCGGTGGAGTCCACGAGGTAGCTGAGCTTCTCACGTGAAATGCGGAAGCGGTCCGACAGGGGCCGCATGGTCGTGCCGACGAGGATGCAGTTGGCGTAGTCGTCGAAGAACACGACGAGTCCCATCAGCCACGTCGCGACCTGCGTCGAGCGCGTGCCGCGCGCGAACTTCGCGACCGATTCGACGAGGCCGCGAATGCCGCCGCTCTTCGTCATCACGCCGACCATCGAGAGCATCGCGATCACGAAGCCGATGATCAGCAGCTTGTCGTGGCTTGCGAGCTGCGGCCACAGGCTCTTCACGGCGAAGTCGGGCAGGCTGCCCGCGAGCGCGCCGCCGAGGCTCGCTCCGCTCTCGAGGCGCGCGAGCACCATCGCGACCCACACGCCCGAGAAGAGCGCGAGCACCGGGCGGCGGAACACAACGGCGAGCAAGATCGCCACCAGCGGGGGATAGAGCGACGAGCGTTCGGGTGGGGTCCAGCCGTCGAGCTCCGCGCGCACGCGCTCTCCGCCGGGCTGAGTCACTTCGACGGTCAGGGTCCCGCGGGCCGAGTCATGGCGCACGCCGAAGCTCGCGCCGCGCGCTTGGCTCTGCGCCGTGGGCCCCTCCTCGCCTTCGACGGCGAGCGACAGCTTGCGCTCCGCCGCCGCCTCGCGCAGACCGCGGATCAGACTGCGGCGGGCGTGGTAGTGCAGCGTGAGATCCTCGGAGGGCACGCTGCTCTCGAAACCCACGCCGAAGATGGAGAGCGTGGCGCGATCGGCCGTGCGCTCGACGATCGCGGGTCCGTCGAGGATCAGAGCGGCGAGCGTCGCTCGCTCGTCGCTCGCACCTTCGGTCGGCGCTGGCCCGACGCGCTCTTGGAGCACCGCATGGGCGTTCTGGGCCGCGAGTCGCGCAGGGTCCGCCTGCGGGAGCAGCTGAATCGCAGCGAGCGCGAGGAAGCAGGCGAGGGCGATCAGGGCGGCGCGCATGGGCGGAGGATAGGCGCTGCGGGCCGCCCTTGAGAAGCGCGAGCGGCGCGCAAGCTGCGCGCGCTTGGAGAGCGGGTGAGCGACGCGTATCCTCACGGGCCCATGGCGTTTGCGCAGGCCCCGCCGAGCTCGGACTGGTTCCTCGTCACGATTCCGTGGCTGCTGGGGCTGTGCGCCATCGCGGCTGGGGCGACCGCCGCGGGCGTGTGGTTGGCGCACCAGAGGTTGCGCGAGCTGGCGCGCTTGGGAGAGCGCCTGTCCGCGCTGGAGCAGATCCAATCGACGCTCGCCCGCCTGGCGCGCGAGCGAGAGGACCTCGACCTGCGCCGCAGCGAGCACGTGCTGATCGAGATCCGCGACGGGCAGCGTCGGCTCGAGGACTCGCTCCTGCGCGCGTCGCAGGCGGCCTTCCACGGCGAGGCGGCCCACGGGGCCAAGGCTTCCGACGCGGTGGGCCTCTCGGAGCGCATCGTCGCGCGGCTGTGCGCCCATGGATTCGAGCACGTGCAGGTGGTTCCGACGCTCGAGGAGCTCGCGAAGCACTTCGAGTCGAGCGGCCCGCACGAAGTGCTCGTCGAGGCGCGCCGCGGCGGTGTCCAGTGCAAGGGCCGCGTGCTCGTGCGGGACGGCGTCGTGGTCGAGGTCGAAGTGAAGCCCGCCTATTCGATGTTTCCCTGAGCGAGCGATTGCCGCGAAAGCGAATGATGACTGTCACCACGATCGAGAAGCTCTCTGCCCATGTCGGACAAGTCGTCACCCTGCAAGGCTGGGTGTACGACCGCACGTCGAAGGGCAAGCTGCACTTCGTGCTCTTGCGCGACGGCACGGGCATCGTGCAGTGCGTGGTGTTCCGCGGGACCGTCGGCGAGGACTTTTTCCAGCAGGTCGCGGGCGCGGGGCAGGAGTCGAGCATCACGCTCACCGGTCTGGTGAAGTCCGAGCCGCGCGCACCCGGCGGCTTCGAAATCGACGTGCAGGCGGGCCGCGTGCTGCAGGCGGTGACGGGTTATCCGATCACGCCCAAGGAGCACGGCATCGAGTACTTGATGGAGCATCGCCACCTGTGGCTGCGCTCCAAGCGTCCGTGGGCCGTGATGCGCATTCGCCACGCGGTGATCATGGGCATCCGCAACTTCTTCGACGAGCGCGGCTTCACCTGCATGGACGCGCCGATCTTCACGCCCAACGCGTGCGAGGGAACGTCGACGCTGTTCGAGGTGCCGTACTTCGAGCAGATGGCCTACCTGACGCAGTCCGGCCAGCTGTATGCCGAGGCCGCGGCCATGGCGCTCGGCAAGGTCTACACCTTCGGGCCGACATTCCGCGCCGAGAAGTCCAAGACGCGCCGTCACCTGACGGAGTTCTGGATGATCGAGCCGGAGATGGCCTTCGCCACGCTCGACGACGTGATGTCGCTCGCGGAAGACATGCTGAGCTACGTCGTCGCGCATGTGCTGAAGACGCGCCGAGCGGAGCTCGTGGTGCTCGAGCGCGACATCGGCAAGCTCGAGAAGATCGTGGCGCCCTTCCCGCGCATCACCTACGCGGAAGCCTCGCAGATCCTGCTCGAGCACCCCGAGATCAAGGGCACGGAACTCGCGTTCAAGGCCGGCGAGGACTTCGGCGCGCCGCACGAGACGATCATCTCGAACCTCTACGATCGCCCCGTGATGGTCCACCGCTATCCCGCCGCCATCAAGGCCTTCTACATGAAGCGCGATCCCTCCGACCCGACCAAGTGCCTGTCGGTCGACGTGCTCGGCTCCGAGGGCGTGGGCGAGATCATCGGCGGCAGCCAACGCGAGGAGGATCTCGATCTGCTCCTCTCGCGCATCCGCCACGAACAGCTGCCGGAAGACGCCTTCGGGTGGTACCTCGACCTGCGCCGCTTCGGTTCCGTGCCGCACGGCGGCTTCGGACTGGGACTCGAGCGCACGGTGGCGTGGATCTGCGGCATCGAGCACGTGCGCGAGGCGATTGCGTTCCCGCGCACGATCTACCGCCTCACGCCCTGAGCGCGCGCGGCTCCTAGCCCGCGGACTCGTCGGGATCGCGCCACAGCGTAGGTTCGCCCTCGACCTGCACGTCGAAGCGCACGCCGAGCGGGGCGAGCGCATGGCGCAGCGGCGGGACGAGCCCGCGCACCATCGCATCTGGCGGCTCGATGCAGCGCAAGAGCAGCGTGATGCCCTGCGCCATCGATCCGGGGAACTCGCGCTCGAGCTGTCCGTCGAGCGCGAAGGCGAGATACGCGTTGACCTTGTCCTGAAGCTGGCGGAGCCGCTCGTCCGACCCGTCCCAGCGCCGGTGCTCGACCATCACCAGCAGCGCCGATCCGTCCTCGTTGCGCGCCACCAGATCGACGCTTGAGCTGTCCTCCACGCCCATGAGCGGCAGTATGGGGACGCGCGCAGTCGTCGGCTACAGGTCGAACGCCTTCAAGCCGCTGGCGTCGGACAGCCACGCGCGACCGCGTGGCGCGCGGGCATTCGGCGCCTCGAACGCGACGTAGTTCCAATCGCCGGTGCGCGCCATCGCGAACAGGGTCGTGCCGTCGGCGCGGCGCAAGACGTAGTGCGTGAGCGTCACGTCGAGCGTGCCTTGGTTCCACGGCGAGGAGAGCGCATGTCCCGACTCGATCGAGCGTCGCAGGCACGCGAAACCGGACTCGAGGACGCGCGCGGCGGGCTGGGGAGCATCGAGCCCTTGCTCCGTGCTCGGCGTCAGCTCGCCCTGCCAGTGCAACTCGCGACCGTCCTCCAGACGCAGCTCCACGCCGCGCGCGCTCGGCCGCGGACCGCTCGCGGGTGCGGATCCGAGTTCGAGCGGCCCTTCGACGGAGCCGTCGTGCGTGGCGAGGATCCACACGGCGCCGAGCTCGTCGACCACCAGCAGGGAGCCGGGCCGACGCGGGAGGAACACCGGCGCGTGTCGGATTCCGGCCGCGGACTTCAGGCGCACAGCCCAGCGCTCGCGGCCGTCGGCGAACAGTCGTGCCACGCGGCCTTCGCGGTCGCACACGATGTGGCAGTCGTCGACGGACACCGGCAGCGCCTCGACGCGCGTGCGCGCGCTCCAGTGCGCGCTCGGCGTGCGCGACAGCACGATCTGGCGGTCGGCGGGGCCGTCCAAGACCAGCGCCGTGGTTTCGTAGCCCGCTAGCTCGACGCGCCCGGCCACGCGCTCGAGCGGAGCACACTCCAGCACGAACGGCGTCGTGCGCAGCGTCCCATTGGAGAGCCGCACATGCGCGCCCGAGGGAAGGGACTCGATCCGACACGGGAGCAGGTGTTCCGCGGGCCGCGGGCACGCTGGCGAGAGCCGAGCGATCGCTTCGGCGTGTCGACCTGCCTCGGCGAGCTCGCGCGCGGCGAGCACGGATTCATGGTGGTCTCGAACGGCGTCGATTTCGCGCCGCAGGAGCGCCGCGAGTTCCGCGCCACCGGGCGCAGCCTCGAACGTGTCGAAGCACTCCACCGCGCGCTGGAGGTCGCCGGCGGCGGCGTGTGCGCGTCCAGCGGCGAACAGTGCGTCGAGGTGCGCGAGCGCCTGTGCTTGCAGCTCCTTCTCGCGCAGGGCGGCGCGTTCGCGGCTGCGCGTGTCGAGCGTCAGCTGCAGGGAGCGCAGCGTCTGCTCGAACTCTTGCAGCTCGTCGTTCGGTGGCGTGCTCTGCAACACCGCGAGCAGGTCCGCGATCAGGCGCGAGAGACGCTGCTCGGCATGGGCGGCCTCGACCGCGACGGTGTTTTCTCGGGACGCGATCGAAAGGTCCTGCAAGCGCGTGACCAGACTCTCGAGCAGCTCCGCGAGCCGCGGCGGAACCTCGCCGTCGAGCGCGGGTCCCGCCGGGATCGGCGGCATCTCCAGCGCGTTGCGCAGGCCGAGCACCGGATCGCCACCCGTGCATTCGAGGTGGCAGTCCTGGAAGCGAGCGCTCCAGGCTTGTCGAGCGGCCAATTGTCGGTGCCGAATGCGCGAACGCAGCTGTTCGCGCAGGCTCTCGACGCGCCCGTCCGACGTCTTGCCGAACAGAGAGTCGAGTTCGGCGAGTGCGGCTTCGGGGCGATCGAGTTGCTCGCGCACGAGCTCGAGTCGGCGCTCGAAATCCTCGCTGCGCCGAACGTGCGCCACGCCGGCGAGCGAGAGCACCAGCGCGGTGCTCAAGGCGGCGAGCGTGTTGCGGCGCGCGCGGCGACCCTTGGCCGTGCGCCCGAAGCTCGACGAATAGAGCGCGCGCGCTTCGCGCTGGCTCGGCAGCAACTGCAAGATCGGCTTCAAGGCCGCCACGGCGCGGTCGTGTTGTCCGGCATCCGCGAGCGTGTGGCACGCGTCGATGACCCAGCCCGCGCCCTCGTCGAACTTGCCGACCGCCATCAGGCGCTGGCCGATCTCGAGGCGGGCGGCGACGCTGGCGCCATCGCGCATCACCGCCGAGCGCAGCATCGCGGCGGCGCGCTCGGTCTGGCCGCGATCTTGGAACCGACGCGCGACGCGCAGGAGGTCGGCCATCGGCGGTCGCAGCGTCTCCTCGCCGCAGCGCTGAGCGCGCCGCAGGGCCGCGAACTCGGTCACGAAGTCGTGCTCGTGAGCGCGGCGCAGCTCCATCCAGCGCTGGACGGAGCGGATGGGGTCGTGAGTGGCGCCGTCGAGTCGCGCGAGCAGCGCGCGCGCTCGGCGAGGCTCCATGGCGCCCAGCGCCGGAGCGAGGGTGCCGCGCTCCCAATGGTCGAGGAGCAGCTCTGCGTCCCCTTGGGAGGCGGGGCCGCCATGAGCGAGTCGGCACCAGCCCGCGAGGCGCGAGGCGGCGCGCGCGGTCTGCCCCGACTGCAACTCGTGGTGCGCGAGCGCGAGCAGCTCGCGCGCGTCCGCGAAGCGCATCGCCCCGAGTCCGTGCAGCGCACACAGTGACGTGCGCGCCTGACGCAGCGGCCAGCCGAGTCGGTCGGAGATCTCCGCCACGCTCGAGGAGCCGTCGCACTCGTTCCAGATGTGCTCGAGCGTGCGCTGGGGCGGCTCGTCGCCGCGCCGACGGGGCACGAAGTGCGCGTCGATCGCATGCGCGTGCGGCTGCGCGGACAGCTCGTCGCTGATGCGGGCATGCTCGAGCAGGATGTACTCGACGCTGATCGCCGGGCCGAGGATGGCGGATGGACGCTCGTGGGCCGCGCCCGGTTGCTGCGTCGGAGCATGCTCCGCCTGCGCTTCGAGCTCGGGGATCGGCCCAGCGTCGAACCGAAAGTGCACTCCGCTCGCGTCGAGCATGCCGAACATCGCTTCGAGGCGACTGGCCTGCGCGATCTCGCGCATGCGCTGCGCCTGCAGGTGCGCCTGCAGGTGCGCCTGCGGGTTCGCCTCGTTGCGCGCGGCCCAAGCGCGCTGCGTGCGCGTGTGCCAGCCGTCCGAGCCCTCGTGCTCCTCGGGGAGCAGGAACAACTGCCCATCGCGCACGCCCACGCGCACGGTGCGACCGGTGGTGAGCAGCGTCAGAACTCCGGCGCGCCCGCCGCGGGCGAGGCCCTGCAGCAGTTCACCGAGTCCGAGGCCTGCGACGTCTCCTTGGAAACTCATGCGATTCCGACGGGACTATCGGGATCGACTGCGCGGGAACTTCAGCCGCCGCGCAGATCCAAACGTCGGCGCAGCTCCTCGAGATCCGAGGGCGTGTCGAGGTCGTCGAGAATGGCCGGATCGTCGACCTCGGCCGCGAGCAGCGGTTGCGCGAAGGCCCGCAGCGCACGAAGTTCCTTCCCAGCCTCCAGTCGACGCAGCAGCGCGCGCCCCACGAGGACTGGGTGACCGAAGGCCCCCCGCGCGCCCGTGCGCGGGGCGATCCAGCCGGCCTTTGGACTGCCCGCGTCGCACCACGCGCGCACGATGGCCGCGATGGTCGTCGAGCGCACCATCGGGACATCGACCGGAGCGATCAGCAAGTCGAAACCGGCAAGCGCATCGCGCGCCGCGATCACGCCGCTCGTGCGGCCCTCGGACCAGCGCGGATTGTGCAGCCAGCTCGCTCCCCGCACGCAGCGCGCGCGGAGCTCGTCGTCGTGCGCGCCAGTGACCACCAGGGGATTGGCATCCACGCAGGCGAGCGCGGCCAGCAGGTGCTCGAGCGCCCCGAGCGAGCCGATGCGCGCCAGTGCCTTGGGCTCGCCCAGTCGACGGCTCTCACCGGCCGCGAGCACCACGGCGCGCACGCTCATGAACCCAGCCAGCGGTCGTACAGCGCGCGCGCTCGCATGGGGTCGTCGGTGCCTTCGAACAGCGCGCGTCCGTCGGGGAACACGGAGCAGGTGATGTCCTCGATGCGAAAGCGCAGCAGGCCATCGAGCAGCGCGACGTCTTGCGCCAGCGTGGCGAGGCGTGCCTTCAGATTGGCGAGGTCGATGCGGCCGCGCGTCGAGCGGCTCGGACGCACTTGCACGGTGCGGCGCCCGCACAGCGAGAGTGCATCGCCCGTGGTGTCCGCGTCGAGGAACGAGAATTCGCGCCGAGCGCAGCACGGACAGTCCTTCGCGCGGGGAACTTCGATCCCGTGACACTCCAGCGACCAGACGTCGAGCTCGATCAGCCGCGACGTCGCCGCGGCGCGACGCTCGCGCGCCGCCCCGAGCAAGCGCAGTGCGGCGCCCGCCGCCAGCGCCGCGATGGCTGCCACGGCGGGCTGGATCACGCCGGCGTTGTCGCAGGTCGGCAGGGCGCCCGGCGGGGGAGGATCGGGAAACAGACAGCGCAGGCACGCTCCCTCCGGCGGAACGACGGGAAACACGAGCCCGGAGCTGCCCACCACACCGCCGTAGACCCACGCGCTGCCGCGTTCGACCGCATGGTCGTTGATCAGGTAGCGCGTGCCGAGGTTGTCCGTCCCGTCGAGCACGAGGTCGACGTCCGACGCAAGCTCGCGCAGCAGCTCGCCGTCGAGGTGGCGCACATGCGGCTCGATGCGCGTGGGGCCGCCGACGCGCCCGAGCGCTCGCGCGGCGACGAGCGCCTTGGGCTGACCGATGTCCGGCGGTTCGAACAGCACCTGCCGCGGCAGGTTGCTCTCCTCGACGACGTCGCGGTCCACGATCCGCACCGTGCCGACGCCGCTGCGCACCATCGACTGCGCGAGTGCGCCGCCGAGCGCGCCGCATCCGACCACCAGCACGCGTGAGCGCGCCAGTCGTGCCTGACCCTCGGCGCCCAGCGGCGCGAAGCGCTCCTGTCGGTCGAAACGGCTCGCGCTCACGAGCGCCAAATGCTCCACGCGAGGAATGCGAGCCCGCCGAGGGCGAGCAAGCCGAGCGCGCCGATCAGGAACGGCAGCAGCGCCTTGAGGTCGCTCTCCGGCGGCTCGTTGATCTCGACCCAGTTGAAGTAGCGCACGACGTGCTCGTCGAGCTCGCCCTTGCAGTGCGGACAAAAGCGCGTGCGCGGCGCGAACGGAATCACGCCCTCGCAGTGCATGCAGTAGAAGTTGCGCTCCGCTCCGCCCTCGGCGACGCCGGGCTTGCGCGAGCGTTCGAGGTAGTAGTCGAGCGCCTCGCGATTGCGCTCCTTGCGCGTGCGCGACCAGTGCTGCTCGCTCATGTTGCCGTAGCTCGGCGGACGCCCTTCCACGCTCATCGTGCGCCTGCTCCGCGCGGCTAGAAGCCCAGTTGCAGGCCGATGTAGGGGCCCGAGAAGGTCGCGTCGAGGTCGACGCTCTCGACGCCGTCGTCGTAGACGAGGCCGATGTGAGTCGAGCGCCAACCAGCGACGAGCGCGCCATGGAACGAGCCGTGCTCGCCGAAGATCGCGTAGCGCGCGTTCAGGTCGAGGTCGAGCACGCTGGCTTCGTTGCCGTCGACGTCGGCCGTCATGCCGGCCACGGTCGCGCCCAGATCGAGCTTCCAAACGCGGCCTCCGGCGCGCGCCGTGAGCACCGGCACCGGCACCAGCTCATCGACGTTCTCCGCGGCCACCAACCCCGAGTCGGGGGTCACGGTCGCGTTCACGTCGAACACCAAGGCGCCGACGCCGAGGCCGAGTTCGACGGCCTCGGTGGGGGCGAGGTCGAAGGTCAAGTAGGCGCGGTGGACGCCGAGGTCGAACTGGGTCGACACGGGCTCACTGGCCGAGATGCCGCCGAAGTCGACGCTCAGCGTGCCATCGCCCTCCCAGCTCGCCGCTTGCGTGGCGAGCGTGAGGTGCGGCGAGCCCCACAGGAGATCGAGCTGCGCGCCGATCGCGCTCTCCTCGCCGGCGATGCCGAGGTCGGCGAGAGTCGTTTCGGCGAGCGGGTTGCCGCCGGTCGCGAATCCGACGTCGCCGCGCGGCTCGAGCAACGTGTAATGGGGAGTGCCCGTGATCTGGGGCGCGGAGCAGGCTGCGAGCAACGACAGGGAGAGAGTGCAGAACGGACGCACGGTGGCGGCTCCTGAGGAGGAAACCTCGATGAGGAATGT
Organism: Planctomycetota bacterium; assembly: GCA_016872715.1. Taxonomy (GTDB): domain Bacteria; phylum Planctomycetota; class UBA1135; order UBA1135; genus F1-120-MAGs118. The sequence goes on along the minus strand of VGZD01000002.1, from coordinate 50,167 downwards.
GGGACGGAGGGCAAGGTGCAGGTTGGACGCGCCGATGTCCACAGGCTGAGGGGATTGCGATGCTGAACATCGAGAGCGGGGAGCGGGTGTACGAGCTGCCGGCGGCGCGTCCGCGGGTGGTCGGACCGGGACGGCGGGAACAGGGATACCTCGATCAGATCGAGCGGCTCGAGGCCCGCCGCGTGCAGGCGGAGCGCGAGCGTGAGGCTGCTCAGGCGCAGCGACAGCGACTGGCCGGGGAGCTCGAGTGGTCGGCGCGCGTCGAGCGCGGCTCCGTGCGCCGCGCGGAGCGGCTCGAGGGCGAGCTGCGCACCTCCGAGGAGGCTCAAAAGCGCCTGTTGCTCGCGTTGGGCGCCGTCCAACGCGAGAACGAGCTCCTGCGCCAACGCGTGGATGCGCTCTCTGCGGGTCCGATCCAACAATTGGAGGCCCGCGGCGGCCGCCCTGCCAAGCCTGTCCGTGCGCCGCGCTCGCTCTGGCAGCGGCTGTTCGGTCGCTAGGAACTCGAACACTCGCCTTGAGCTCGAACGCCGCGGCGAGTCAGCGGCGGTTCTGGGGTCCGCGGCGCGGTCGCGGGGCCGACGGATGGGGCGAGCGAGCTACCCACGGAGCTGGGACTGGGAGTTGCGAGAATCCCGCCCGAAACCTCGCCCACGATGCGAGCCCACGATCCGAGCCCGCGATGCGAGCCCGCGAAACTAGCCCGGAAAATTGCCCGAAAGCGCCCGCCGTGTCGCCTTTCGGTGCGCTTCTGCGCTTGACAAGCGCCACTCGCCGTCCGATTCTCTGCGCCCCCGTTGGAGCGCAGCCCCGCGGGGTGCGCGCCGCTCACCACACGGCGCGCGTCGTGTCGCGAGAACGGTGGGCGTAGCTCAGTCGGTTAGAGCACGAGGTTGTGGTCCTCGGGGTCGGGGGTTCGAGTCCCCTCGCTCACCCCATTTTCTTGCGCTCGCAGCGCAGGTCCGCGGCGAAGTTTCCCGGTCGGGCGCTCCTCCGCACGCTTGCCACCGACCCCGCTTCGCTCGGATGAGTCGCCGGGCGTGAGCGCGTCGGCGGCTCGGGGTCGGGCCCGAGCGCGGATGCGGTCGCGATTTCAAGACTCGGGCCGGGCTCGGTCACGTTTCAGGAAAGAAACGCAAAAGTCGCTCAAGGCGCGTCCGATGGCCGTCGAAAGCGGTGGGGAGCCTAAGCACGGCCCTCACGGAGGGGGCCGAGCCCTTTCCCCGACCGCAAGCACCGGTTTCAGCCGAGAGACAGATCCCCATGGGCGAGATGGACGACCTCGTGACGGAATTCCTGGTCGAGAGCCATGAGAACCTCGACCGCCTCGACACCGACCTGCTCGCGCTGGAGTCCCACCCCAACGCGCGCGAGTTGCTGGCGGGCATCTTCCGCTCGATCCACACCATCAAGGGAACCTGCGGGTTCCTCGGGTTCGGCCGACTCGAGTCGCTGACCCACGTGGGCGAGAACCTGCTGTCGCTGTTGCGCGACGGCAAGGTCGGCGTCGACAGCGAGACGACCAGCGCGCTCTTGTCGCTCGTCGACGCGACCCGACGCATGCTCGGCAGCATCGAGAAGCAGGGCAGCGAGGGCCCCGACGAGTTCACCGAGCTCAAGGAGACGCTGACGCGGCTGCAGGGCGAGTTCGCCAAGCCCGTGAAGCGCCCTCTGTGTGCAGCGAGCCCCGCGAGCGCGACCGCTGCCGCCGCGACCGGTGCCGCCGCGACCGGTGCCGCCGCGACGAGTTCCGCCACACCGACTCCCGCCGCCGCCTCGGCCCCTGCCCAAGCCGCCGCCGACGCAGCGGTTCGCGCACCGGCTCCGAGCGCTCCGGAAGCGGTGCGCACGCCCGACCCCGCCGCTGCCACCGCGCCCGCCTCCAGTAGCGCGGTACCCGCCGCCGCGGCGGTCGAACACTCCGTCGCGGACAGCTCGATTCGCGTCGACGTCGGATAGCTCGACCGGCTGATGAACCTCGTGGGCGAGCTCGTGCTCGCGCGCAATCAAGTGCTGCAGTTCACCACGAGCTCCAGCGACAACGGCTTCCTCGCGACCACGCAGCGGCTGAACCTGATCACGACCGAGCTGCAGGAGAGCGTCATGAAGACGCGCATGCAGCCGATCTCGAACGTGTGGAGCAAGCTGCCGCGCGTCGTGCGCGACTTGTCACAGTCGCTCGGCAAGAAGATCCGCGTCGAGATGGACGGCAAGGACACCGAGCTCGACAAGACGGTCCTCGAGGCGATCAAGGACCCGCTGACGCACATCGTGCGCAACGCCTGCGATCACGGCATCGAAACGCCGGAGATCCGTGCCCAGCGCGGCAAGCCTGCGGAAGGCGTGCTGGCGCTGCGCGCGTTCCACGAGGGCGGGCAGGTCATCATCCAGATCTCCGACGACGGCGGTGGCATCGACATCGAGCGCGTCAAGCGCAAGGCCGTCTCCAGCGGCATGATCACGCAGGAGCAGGCGTCGCGCATGAGCGAGCGCGAGGCGAGCATGCTGATCTTCGCCGCGGGGCTCACGACCGCCACGGTCGTCACCAACGTGTCCGGCCGCGGCGTCGGCATGGACGTCGTGCGTTCGAACATCGAGAAGACCGGCGGGCAAGTCGACCTGCAAAACCGCGGCCTCGAAGGGCTCACGATCCGCATCAAGATCCCGCTCACGCTCGCGATCATCCCGGCGCTGGTGGTGGTCACCGGCGAGGAGCGCTTCGCGATCCCGCAAGTCTCGCTGCTCGAGCTCGTGCGGCTCGAACGTGAGGCCGCGCGCAAGGGCATCGAGATGATCGAAGGCAGCCCCGTGTACCGGCTGCGCGGCGCGCTCTTGCCGCTGGTGTACCTCGACGGCGAACTCGGGCTCGCGCAGCGCGCCAAGGGCGAGGAGGCCGTCAACATCGTGGTGCTGCAGGCCGACGATCGCCACTTCGGCCTCGTCGTCGATCGGATCTGCGACACCGAGGAGATCGTCGTCAAGCCGCTCGGCAAGCTCCTGAAGGGACTCACGGCCTTCGCGGGAGCGACGATCATGGGCGATGGCAAGGTGGCGTTGATCCTCGACGTGATGGGCCTCGCCCAGCGCGCGCACGTGATCAGCGAGACGCGCGAGCGCGCGAGCGGTGCCGCGAGCGCGGCCACGAGCGCCAGCGAGAGCGCGAAGCGCCGCCTGCTGCTGTTCAGCGTCGGAGGTGGCCAGCGCATGGCCGCCGCGCTCGAAGAGGCCGCGCGGCTCGAGGAATTCGCCGCGGACCAGATCGAGTCGTCCGGTCAGCAGCGCGTCGTCCAGTACCGCGATGAGATCCTGCCGCTGATCTCGCTCGCCGAGCATTTCGGCTACGAGGAGGCGGATGCCCCCGGCCGAGGGCTGTCGGTCGTCGTCGTCCGCGAGGGCGAGCGCAGCTACGGGCTCGTCGTCGAGCGCATCCTCGACATCGTCGAGCAGGAATTGAAGGTGCAACGCCGCTCCCAGCGCGCCGGGTTGCTCGGCACGGCCGTGATCGGCGGCAAGGTGACCGACCTGCTCGACACCGCCGCGGTGGTGAAGCGCTTCGCGAACGCGTGCGAGACCCACGCCGTCTAGAGCAAGGAACAGAGCAACCATGAGCACATCCCGTCAGTTCTGCACCTTCTACCTCGACCGCGCCCTGTTCGGCGTCGAGGTCCACCGAGTTCAGGAAGTCCTGCGCGATCAGGAGATGACGGCCGTTCCGCTCGCTCCCGAGGTCGTGCGTGGGTTGATCAACCTGCGGGGTCAGATCGTCACGGCGATCGACCTGCGGCGTCGCTTGGATCGCGGTCCGCGCGAGAGCAGCGGCCGCTCGATGAACGTCGTGCTGCGCACCGAGGGAGGCGCGGTTTCGCTGCTCGTCGACGAGATCGGCGACGTGGTCGAGGTGGACGATGCGATCTTGGAACGACCGCCGGAGAACTTGCGCGGTGTCGCGCGCGGGCTGATCAGCAAGGTCGCGAAGCTGGAGAACGAGCTGCTGTTGCTGCTCGATGCCGACAAGGTCCTGCTCGTGCCCACCAAGGCCTGAGTTCGACTCCCATCCCACGCCACGCGAGGTGCACACGTGAGAGCTCTGGTCATCGACGACTCGGCTGTGATTCGAACCGTGCTCACGCGCATCCTCACCAACCTCGGCTTCGAGGTCGTGCAGGCCGCGCATGGCAAGGAGGCGCTCGAGCGACTGCGGTCTGGACCCCTGCCCGCGATCGCCCTGGTGGACTGGAACATGCCCGAGATGAACGGCTACGAGTTCATCCAGAGCGTGCGCGCGAGCTCGGAGTGGCGCGATCTGCCGCTGATGATGGTGACGACCGAGATCGAGATGGAGCAGGTGGTGCAGGCACTCTCCGCGGGAGCCAACGAATACCTGATGAAGCCATTCACGCCCGAGATGGTCCAAGAAAAGCTCGAAATCCTCGGAATTCGCGGGATCCAGTGAACTCCGTGGGGAGCCTGCGGGTGGCGGTGATCGAGGACTCGGCGCTCGCGCGCAAGGTCATCAAGAATGGCCTGTGCGCGTCGGATGACGTCGAGTTGTGCGCGTCCGTGGGTTCCACGGCGCTGGCACTCGCCAAGTGCGCGGACAGCGTCCCCGACGTGGTCGTGCTCGATCTGTGCATGGCGGACGAGGACTGGCGCAGCTCGCTCGCCCGCGTGCGCGAGGCCTTTCCGCGCGCTCGCATCGTCGCGCTGGCGCACGGCAGCGTCGATGGTCGCGCCGCACTCGCGCAGGCCCTGTCCGCCGGCGCCGATGACACGCTCGAGCGCCCCGAGAGCGACGCCGATCTGTGCGTCGTGGCGCGCGCGTTCGGCGCCGAGTTGCTCGCTCGCTCGCGCAGCCGAGCGAGCAGGCCCGCGCTGGCTGCGCTCGTGGCGAGCGTCGCGCAGAGCGTCGCTCCCACGGTGCTTCCACGCGCTGCGCGGCCCAAGCTCAGCGCGCGCATCGAAGTTCTCGCGATCGGCGTGTCCACGGGAGGTCCCAACGCGCTGGCCGAGTTTCTCCCCGCGCTGCCCGCGGATTTCCCAGTGCCCATCGTGATCGTGCAGCACATGCCCCCCGGATTCACAGCCAACCTTGCCCGCAACCTCAACCTGCGCTGCAGCCTGCGCGTGCACGAGGCCACCGACGGGGATACGGTCCGCGCCGGGAGCGTCCTGATCGCGCCCGGCGACCATCACATGGAGCTGCGGCGCGCCTACGGCGCTGTCAGCGTCACGCTCCATCAAGGTGCGCCGGAGAACTTCTGCCGACCCGCGGTCGATGTGCTGTTCCGTTCCGTGGCCGCGACGTGGGGCGCCAGCTCGCTGTGCCTCGTGCTGACCGGCATGGGACAGGATGGGTTGTTGGGAGCGGAGGTCATCGGACAAGCCGGCGGCACGGTGCTGGCGCAGGATGAGCCGACGAGCGTCGTGTGGGGCATGCCGGGTGCCGTGGTGCGCGCTGGACTCGCCGATGCGGTCCTGCCGCTCTCGCAACTGGCTGGAGAAGTAGACCGGCGCGTGCGCGAGTCGCGCGGCCTTTTCGCGAGGGGAGCGTGATGAGGATCAACGCCGAGGACTTCCAATACGTGGCCGACGTCGTGCGCACGGAGGCCGCCATCGTGCTCGAAGCGGGCAAGGAGTACCTCGTCGAGACGCGCCTTGGGCCGGTCGCGCACCAGCTCGGGCTCGGCTCGATCGGGCTGCTCGTGACGGAGTTGCGCCAACGCCGCAACCCTGCGCTGCTGACGCGCGTCATCGACGCGATGACGACCAACGAGACGTCGTTTTTCCGCGATGTGCAGCCGTTCGAGCACCTCAAGCGCAAGGTGTTCCCCGAGCTGATCGAGCGTCGCCGCAACGAGAAGCGCATCTCGATCTGGTGTGCCGCGGCCTCGAGCGGGCAGGAGCCGTACTCGATGGCGATGTTGCTGCGCGAGAACTTCCCGGAGCTCGAGAACTGGCGCGTGGAGTTTCTCGCCACGGACATCTCGACGCAGGTGCTCGCCAAGGCGCGCGAGGGGCTCTACAGCCAGCTCGAAGTGAACCGCGGGTTGCCGGCTCCGCTGCTCGTGAAGTACTTCCACAAGCAGGGCCACGAATGGCGGATCGACGCGCGGCTGCGCTCGGCGATCGAGTGGCGCGAGTTCAATCTCGCGGCACCCACCTACCCGTCGATGGGGCCCTTTGATCTGATCATGCTGCGCAACGTGATGATCTACTTCGACGTGCCGATGAAGCGCTCGATCCTCAGCAACATGCGCCGCGCGCTGCGACCCGACGGCTATCTGTTCCTCGGAACCGCCGAGACGACCATCAACGTCGATGAGAGCTTCGCGTCGGACACCCTGCACACGGCGTGCTATCGCCTCAAGTCCGCCTGAAGCGGGGCTTGGAGTCCGTCGGCACCCGAATCGCACGAGCCACCCTCGTCGAGGCCGCGCAGCCCCCGTGGAGCAGGCGGAGAGTGGTGTTGCGAGCGCGCGACGAAATGGCGCGGTCCGCATTGCGACGGGTCGGAGCGCGTTCCGTCGCACTTCGCTCCCGAGCGAGAGGCGCGCAGCAGTTTCGTCCCTGGAGCCCGCACCGGTGGGGTTTGCGCGCACCGCGGCGATGCGGGCCGATTTCTTGAGGTTTTTCGGGGCGACGTTTCAGAAGTGAATCATCTGGCTCCGACAAGGGTTCACGCCGATCGCAGCGCGGGCCGCACTTCGCGGACGCGCGGGCGAGGCCCACAGGCGAACCCCAGCAACGAGAGCACCTAGGCGATGAACAAGGTCCTGATCGTCGACGACTCCGCCACGATGCGGAAGATCATCACTCGAGTCCTGCGTCAGGCCGAGATCCCCTGCGCCAGCGTGGTCGAGGCCGGCAACGGCCTCGAGGCCATGGCGCGCCTGCAGAGCGATCCGGAGATCGACCTCGTGCTCTCCGACATCAACATGCCGGAGATGAACGGTGTGGACTTGGTCAAGGCGGTGCGCGCCACGCGCGCCAAGGAAGCGCTGCCGGTGATCATGGTCACCACCGAGGGCGGTGAGGCGATGATGAACAACGCGCTCGCGCTCGGCGCGAATGGCTACGTCACCAAACCCTTCACTCCGGAGTCGATTCGCGCGGCGCTGGAGGCGTACCTTGGCTGAGTCATCCACGCAAGCGGTGCCGGAAGACGCGCAGCTGCTCGCCGCCTTGGAGCGCGCCGTCGACGAGGTGTTCACCTCGATGGTGTGCGCGTTCGAAGCGCTGGCCGAGAACGGAAGCCCCGTCGGCTCGGTGACGCGCGCCGGAGCGCGCGAGTGCTTCGACCGCGAGGCGGTGGTCGAGTTTCGCGGGGCGATCTCGGGGCAGGTCGTGCTGCGTTGCACGGCGGCGGGGGCCCACGACATCGCGCGCGGGCTGCTGATGCTCGACGGAGAGACGGCGCTGGCCATCGACGAAGTCAACGACGCGCTCAAGGAGTGCGCCAACATGGTCACGGGACGTGTGAAGACGCAGGTGCTCGACCCGCTCGGCGCGTTCGAGCTCAGCATTCCGTTCATGCAGGACGCCGGCGCGCACTGCGACGGTCCCGCCTGCGGCTCGCTCATCTATCGACTGCAGGAGGGACTGCTCTCGGTGGAACTGTGGCGCCGCGTGGGCGCGCCGAATTCCTAGGAGCAGCCACGCATGCACGACACGCTCGAGCAACCGCAGGCCACCGATCGAAAGCTGGTGGCGCAGTGCTTCGCCAAGCTCGCCGAGGACCTCTCGCTGCTGCTCGACCGCCCGCTCACGTGCGGGGAGGTCGAGGTCGCGCGCGCGCGGCAGCGCATCGCGGGCGAGAAGGTCGTGCATGTGGCGTTCCGCCTCGGCGTGACCGTCGATGGGACGCTGCGGCACGGCGCGCTGCTCGTCCCGCTCGGCGACTCGATCGCGATGGCGTGCTATCTGATGATGATGGCCGACGACGTGGTCGCCGCGCGCCGCAAGGACCGCGACCTCGAGCGGGCCACGAAGGACGCGCTCCTCGAAGTCGGCAACCTCATGGGTGGCTCGCTCGACTGCGCCATCCGCGAGCTGTTTCCGCGCCGCACGGCCACGCGCTCGGAGGGCTGTCAGGGCCTCAAGCCCGGCGTTGCACCGGCTTTTCCGCGCGCGGCGGATGAAGAGCACGTGCTCGCGCGAGCCACGCTCACGCTGCACGAGTTCCCCGCCTTCGACGCGTGGCTGATGCTGCCGTCGATCGCCGAAAACGGGCCCGCTTCCGTCAGCTCTTGACCGGCGCGAGGCCGTGCGCGTGCACGTGCCAGCCGCGGTCGACGACCTCGACCCCGTTGGCGAACGCGTCGATCACCACGCGACCGCGCGCCACGCGCGCGCTCAACTCCGTGGTCGAAACGCCGTCCGCGCTGCTGGGGCCGTCGTCCTCGCGGATCAGGCCCTGCGCGCGCTGGCGCGGATCGAAGTAGACGTGCAGCTCCGGCTCTTCGATGCGCTGCGCCGCCGAGGGCGGCTTGGCCGGGCTCGTGACGAGGATGCGACCGGCGCGCACGAAAATGGGCGTGCGGCCGAGCGGCGCTTCCACGGTGTATCGACCCTCGCTCAGCAACTCGCGCCCGCCGTCGAACAGAAACCAGCCGCCACTGGGGCTGGCGGGCAACACCACGGTCCGTTGCGTGGCGGTCGGAGCGAGGACGGGTGCGACCAGCACGTCGTCGCCGAGCAGGAACTGGTCGTCGATCTCGCGCAGGGAGCGATCCGTGGGGTCCGCGAAGAACAGGGGGCGCACGATCGGCAGGCCCGTGCGGTGTGCCTCGATCATCAGGCTCAGGAACGTCGGCAGGAAGCGGCGCGTGCGTTCGAGGGCGGTCTTGATCGCGCGATCGGCCTCCTGACCGTGGCCGAACAGCGCGCCTCTCGCGGAGCGAGAGAACGGCAGCAGCGCCGCGAGCTCGTGCCAGCGCGCGAGCAACTCGGGACTGGGCGTGCCGTGGCGCGCACCGACCTCGATTCCGACCGTGGGCGTGCCGCTGATCTGGAGGGAGAGCACGCGCGCGAGTTGTCGGCGCAGCTCCTCCCAACTGGCGCGCTGGGCGACGACGGCGCTCGCGCAACTGCGTGCCGAACCCAGATCCCCGCCGCGTGAGAGCACGTAGGGACGTTGGGTCGGATGCGCCTTGGCGAGCCCAACGCGGGTCGCCTCGGCCCACTGTCGAGCCGTCGAGTTGTGGAAGCGTCCATGCGAGCCGCCGCCCTCGCCGCGGTGCAACGCTTCGGCGGGGAGCGTGCCGCCGGGCACGTGTGGCAGGTCGGGCAGGTTCGCGTCGCTCCAGCACCCCTCGAAGCCGCTGCGCGCGTGCTCCGCCACCGCCGTGGTCCACCAGCCGCGCGCGGAGGCCTGCGAGAAGTCGGGGAACGAACTGGGGCCGTGCGCGCCGCGCGCGCGCAGGGCGTGACCCTTGCCGTCGAGGACGAAGTGCTCGCCGTCCAGCCCGCTCTTGTAGGCCGGATAGTGCTTGCCGACGGGGAGCGCGGGCTCGAGGGGCGCGAGCGCGCGAAAGCCGAGCTCGCGCAACTCGGAAAGCGTGCGCGCCGGATCTTGGAAACCACTGCGCGACCACGTGAACGGGCGTCCGCGGTCGAGCGAGGCCTCGTCGAGGAGCAGCACGGAGCAGTGTAGGTGCCGAGCGCGCAGCTCGCGCGCGTACTCGAGCACGGCGCTCGCGCTCGCGGCGTCGCTCACCAAGCTGTGAGGACCGAGCGCCCACGCGGGCGGCAGCGCGCAGGCGCCGAGGAGCTCGCGCAACGCGGAGGCGAGCGCGCGCACGTCGGGCCCCTCGACCAGCCACAGGTCGAACGGCTCACCCTCGAGCGTGAGCTCGAACTCGGCGTCGCCAAAGCGCAGCAGTCCATCGCGCGCACTGTCGGCGAAGGCCGCGAGGGCGCTCCCATCGACGCGCAGCGCGATCGCGATCGGGTGCACGTGCGGGGCCTCGCTCTCGCTCTCGCTGCCTGCGCGCGCCCACAGCCTCAGGCTCGCGCCCGTGCGTTCGAGCGCTCCGCCAGCGGATCCGCCGCCGTAGAGGTGCGCCGCCTCGCCGAGCCGGACGAGCGCGCGCTGGCAGGAACCGTCCCACTCGGCCTCGACCGTGAGCTTGCCCTCGGGCAGGGGTTCACTGGTGAGCGCCGGTTCGCGCTGGAGGAACGTCCCTGGGGCCGACCGACGCCGATCTTCGAGCAGCGTTCGCGCGAGGCGCGCCGTCGCGCCCGGCGTCGCGAGCCCGGCCCGGAACCACTCGAGTCGCTGGATTCCACCGGCGTCGAGGCGCGGCAGCGAAGTTCGGGCGGGAGCGGGCGGCGTCGTCGTGGGGCTGGCCATGGAGCGCGAGAAGCTAGCGGCGGCGGCGCCATGCGCACAACGTGGGCTGCAATCGCGCCGCGGTCGGCTAGGCTGGGCGGCCACGGGAGCGCGGCATGAACGGGTTTCGAAGAGCTGCAGGAGTGTGGGCGTGCTGTTGGGCCGTCGGTTGTGGTCCGGCCGATCTCGCTCCCACGGACGCGCCCGTTCCGACGCAGACCGCGCTCGATTCGCCCGCGCTCCCCTCGCTCGACTCGACGCCGCTCGACTCGACGCCGCTCGACTCGACGCCGCTCGACTCGACGCCGCTCGAGCCCCTCGACCGACCGGTGGTGACGCCGGGGGTCGCGCGCGTGCAGGAACCCGCCGACGCAGGCCCCGGCGCGCTCGTCCGCGTGCGCGAGTTCCATCCCAATGGACGTCTGTTCACCGAGCGCAGTGAGCGCCTCGGCGAATCGGGCTCGTCCACGCGCGTCGGACCGATGAAGACGTGGTTCGAGAACGGGCAACTGCGCTGCGAGGGCGCCTACGACGACGAGGGCAAGCTCGGCGGCCACTGGCGCTACTTCGACGAGCGTGGCGTGCTGCTGCGGGAGGGCGATTTCGCCTCCGGCCTGCGCGAGGGGGACTGGGTCGAGTACCACGCCAACGGCCGCAAGCGCTACGAGGGACTCTTGCACCGCGGGCAGAACGAAGGGCCATGGAAGTACTGGCATGAGAACGGGCAGCTGATGGCCGAAGGCAGCTTCCTGAACAACGCTCGCGAAGGGGCGTGGCGCTTCTTCGACGAGCAGGGCGCGCCGGACGCGCGCTTCACGGGCCTGTATCAGAACAACGAGCGCGTGCGTTGAGCGGTCTTGCGCCGAGTGAAGATCGGCGTAGGTTGCGCGTAGGTGGTCTGGCGCGCGCTCGTGCGCACCCGCGGGGCGCGCGAGCCCCCGCGACATCTGGAACCAAGGAGAGCATGCGATGGGAGTGATGGACTGGCTGAAGCGCGGCGTGGGCGAGCTGATGATCGCGCGGCCCGACGAGGCCAAGACGCAGATCGTTTGGAAGCACGCGGATCCGACGATCCCGATGAAGTCGCAGCTCACCGTCGAGTCGGACGAACGCTGCGTGTTCTTCCGCGACGGCAAGGTGGTCGCGACGCTCGGCCCCGGGCGCCACACCCTCGACAGCGCCAACCTGCCCTTCCTCTCCAACCTCGTCGATTCGTTCACCGGTGGCCGCGTGTTCATCGCCGAGGTGTTCTTCGTGAGCATGACCGAACAGGTCGGCCAGAAGTTCGGCGGCCGCGTCGGCCACGTCGAAGACCCCAAGTCGGGCGTGCCGGTCGAGACGATGGTGCACGGCGAGTTCTCCTTCCGCGTGAGCGATCCCGAACGCCTGATCGTCGGCCTCGTCGGCATGGGTGCCGGCGCGCCGGTGCAGGTCTCGGCGTGGATGCGCGAGCAGGTGCTCAAGGTCATCCGCGATCGCATCGCCGAGCTCGTGGTCAAGAACAAGTGGCCGTTGCTCGACGTGACGTCGGGCGCGTACACGGAGGAGATCGAGGCCGACGTGCTCGCGGGCGTCGGCGCTCACTGCGCCTCCTACGGGCTGCTCATCCCGCGTCTGGGCAACTTCGTGGTCGCGATCTCCGACCCCGATGCCGTCAACCTCAAGAAGCTCTACACGGACGCCGCCTACGTGCGCGCCGTGGGGGGCGTGGACAGCTTCCAGCGCTTTGCGGCCGGCAAGGCCATGCTGGGCGCGGGGGAAGGCATGGCCAAGGGTGGCGGCGAGCTCGGCGCCGGCGGCGGACTGCTCGGCGGCGCGGGGCTGGGCGTCGGCCTTGGACTGGCGCAGCAGATGATGCAGGCGCCGCGTTCGCCGGTGGGGGAGCCCGCGAGCGCCAAGGTCACCTGCGGCAAGTGCGGCGCACAGGTCGCGCCCGGCAAGTTCTGCGGCGCCTGCGGCGAGGCCATGACCGCCGCCGCGGCGGGTTTCTGCGCCGGCTGTGGCGCGCCGCTCGGAGCGCACGCGCGCTTCTGCGAGGCGTGCGGCCGCAAGCGCTCCGAGCTGGCGTGACAAGAAAAATCCCCGCGCCCCCCTTCCCACCCCCGCGGGGCGTGATACCGTCGAGATGGTGAGGGCCCGGCTTCCGCAACCGCGGTGGGCCGGAAACTTCTGCTAGGGTAGGGAACTAACCCGAGCGGAGGTCCCTCCTAGGTTTGCTAGGAATCCGGTTTGACGCTCTCCGCAAGGGCGCGTTAGGCTTGGAAGCCGAGGTTCTCTCCCTCCCTTCTCACTCACTTCTCAGGAGACATGTACATGGTCCGTTCGACCCTGATCGTTGCCGCTGCCGCCCTCGTGTGCGGCTCGAGCTTCGCTCAACAGGTGGACAACGTCTACCCGATCCCCGGTGCCATTCAGCAAGGCCCCGTGATCAACCTGCGCACCGGCCAGCCGGTGAGCACCGCGCGCGAATCTCAGATCCGCGCCGTCACCAACTACATCTACGACAACACCTGCACGTGGACCGGCGGCGGTTTCTACACCGGCACCGGCTACTGCGAGACGTACATCGACGAAGGCCGGATCCCCGGCGGCGTCGGCGGTACGGCTCCGACGGGTGCGACCGTCGACAACGACGTGACCTACTTCGAGGTCGGCTACTGCACCAAGGCCGCCTTGGGCACGGTCGACATCAAGGTGGGCTTCTTCGACTCGCTCGGCGGCCAGTGCGGCGGCTTCCCGCCGGCCCCGATGCCCCCGGCGCTCTCGACGCAGGGCACCGTGTTCCAACTTCCGATCGCCACGATGCCGGGTGGCTCGACGACCGGCGCCCTGCAGTGCTGGATCGTCGGGTTTGACCTCGGCAACACCGGCTTCTGCATGCAGTCGGACGCCGACGGCATCTACGACAACAACGCCGACCTCGACCGCTTCAACTGGTCGTGGCAGATGGACAACGTGCTCACCGGCTCGGGCGACCAGGGCATCCTGCTCTCCGGCGAGCCCTTCGCCACGGTCCCCGGCGCGTGCACGTACAACATCCCGTGCGCCGTGAACCCGATCGGCGGCGCGAACTGCGGTTCGGGCCTCGCCAACGACGACGCCTTCTGGATCAACGTCGACAACGACATCGCCGGTGGCGGTCTGACTCCGGGCACGTCCTGCCCCTCCGCTCCGAGCGGCGGCACGGGCTGCTACTGGTTCGGTGGCGCCCCGGGCAACCCCTTCGCCGGGTTCTGGATGGTGCTGGGCAACAACGGTTCCTGCGGCGGTTGCGCGGCTCAAGCCGTCAACTACTGCACGGCCGGCACGACGACGAGCGGTTGCAACGCCACGATGACGCTCGCGAGCGGCATCCCCAGCGCCAGCAACGCCGGTGCGGCGATCCTGTCCGCGACCAACGTTGAAGGCGCCAAGACGGGCCTCCTGTTCTACGGTGTTGCGCGCAACGTGAGCGCTTGGAGCCCGACCTCGTCGAGCTTCCTGTGCGTCAAGTCGCCGACCCTCCGCTCGGGCACCCAGTCGACCGGCGGCACCGCGGGCGCGTGCGACGGCTCGATGTCGCTCGACATCAACGCGGCCCTCGCGGCCCAGACTGCCTTCCCGGTTGCCGCTGGCGGCGTCTTCGACATCCAGGCGTGGTTCCGCGACCCGCCGGCCCCGAAGACGACGCACCTGTCGGACGGCCTCGAAATCACGCTCTGCCCGTGATCGGCTAGCGCAGCGATCCGCGTGATCGCCTGCGCAAGGCTCAAGCGAGCGGCGCCTCCCCGTCAAGGGGGGCGCCGCTCGCCGTTTCTGGTTGCTGCTCGCCTCCGATGTCCCGCCATCGGATGCGCCACCGCGCGCAACTCACGTCTACGTCGAGTGGTGTAGTTCCCGATGTTCCTCTCGGCGCTGGCTTGGTTGAGGTGTCCGTGAGTAGGTGAAGGCCATTGGTGCGCGGGGCGCCCCCGAGGCGGCGCCCTAATTGGATCGGCTCAGCCGGTTGCGACTTCCTTCAGCAGGTCCGGCGGCGGCAGCACGCTGGAGCTGAGCTTGGCCATCGAGCGCAGGCTGTAGTGGAGCCTCTCGCTCGCCTGCCATTCGCCGCCCTGCTCGGCGAGCAGCATCGTCGCCAGCCTCGGCAGGCTCGCCGTGTTCGTGAAGCTGCCCACCACGCGCGTGCGCGGCGGATCTCGCGGTTTTGGCGCTCGAGCGGGTTGGAGCTGGCGCCAGTGCTCTTGCGGGAAGGCCTTGTACGCGAGCACATCCACGGCCGTCGATCGCAGCAACTCGGACGCCTCGGGGCACTTCGAATCCAAGAGCTCCGCGACCTCCTCGAACGCCTTGCGCGCCTCGGAGACCACCAGTGGCACGCCACGCAGGCCGCGCTTCACCAAGCTGCGCAGGAAGTCCTTTCAATGCGTGGCTCTCGGCATCGCCAGCGCCGACGCCCAGCACCGTCCGGCGGCCTTCGACCGGCTCACGTCTCGTCAAGTGGTGTACTTCCCGTTGTTCCTCTGGGCGCTGGGTTGGTTGAGGTGTCCGTGAGTTGGTGAAGGCCGTTGGTGTGCAGGGCGCTTCCGAGGGGGGTGCTCCGTGCGAAGGGGGCAAGATCTCAGGGCGTCCAGCAGCTCAGGGAGAGCGACGGCTCGCGTTGCCCATGAAGCTCGATTTGCCCACGAAATTCGATGTGTGCTGGAAACTCGATGTGCCCTGGAAATTCGGTGTGCGCGCGAAATTCGAGGTGTGCACGATGGCGTGGGGCGCGACGAAAGCGCGGGGGCCGGCACGCCCGAGCGGCGTGCCGGCCCCCGCGGTGGGAAAGGCCAGCGCTGTGACTCCAGCGTTGCTACTGGCAGATCTGGAAGCGAACCGCGTTGGTGAGGCTCGTGGTGTAGGCGTCCGCGGGGTCGCGGCTCCAGATCTGGGCGTTGACCGGCTGTCCGACGATTTGCAGCAGGGGGTCCGAGCCGGAGGTCATCAGGGCCTTGAAGTCGTAGTTGAAGGTGCCGGTGCAGTTGTTGCCGGTGGCGCTGCCTCCGGTGTTCGCCGCCGGGGTGCGCTTCACGGGCCCCTGCACGCACAGCGTGCCGCCTTGGAAGGGCGCAGCGGCCTGCGCGAAGCCGTAGAAGACGAGGCCTTGCTTGTTGTTGAGCAGGTTCGTCGCGGTGATGCGGAACGGACCGGCGCTGGAGAGGCTCGGCGTACCTTGGTAGCCGATGGCCGGAACGCAGAACTGGCTGTTCATCTTGGCGGTGCAGTAGGTCGAGGGCGGGGTGCCGCCTTGGCACTCGCAGCTGTCGGGAATGCCGTTGCCGTTCACGTCCGGGGTTCCACTCGCGATGTCGCAGCTGTCGGGACGGCCGTTGGCGTTGCAGTCCGGCAGGCCACCCGCGATGTCGCACTCATCCGGGATGCCGTTCGAGTTGCAGTCGAGCGAGGTGCCGTTCTGAAGGTCGCAGCCGTCGGCGACGCCGTTGGTGTTGCAGTCGAGTGCGCCGCCGGCGGGGTCGATGCGGTAGATCTCGCCGTCGGAGTAGTCGATGATGTAGAGCTCGCCGCTGGCGTCCTCGCCGAAGGAGCTGATCGAGCTGATCGTGGGCGTGCCCGCGGGCTCGAGCTCGGTGGTGCGGACCGTGAAGCTCGACACCTGTCCGTTGACGTAGCGCAGCGACCAGATCGCGCTCGAGCAGTAGTCCCCGTAGAAGTAGGTGCCCTGCAGGCCACAAACCGTGCTTCCGCGGTAGACGTAGCCGCCGATCGCGGAGCAGTGGCCGCCGGAAGCCTGCGTGTAGTCGCGCAGCGGGGGCGTCAGAGCGGGGGAGTTCGGCGTGCAGCCCGAGAGGCCGGTGCTCGTGTTGCCCTCCATGCAGCGCCAGCCGTAGTTGCGACCGCTCCCGCCAGCGGGGGCGAAGTCGATTTCCTCGACCGCGTTCTGCCCGACGTCGCCGATGTACATGTCACCGGTCGAGCGGTCGAAGCTGAAGCGGAACGGGTTGCGCAGGCCGATGTGCCAGATCTCGTCGAGGGGCGCACCGGCGCCGACATAGGGGTTGTCGGCGGGGATGTACGGCGCGGGCAGGTTGACGTCGAGGCGCAGCATCTTGCCGAGCAGCGAGCTGGTGTTCTGCGCGGCGTTGTTGGGGTCGTTGGCGCTGCCGCCGTCGCCGGTGGCGATGTAGAGCTTGCCGTCGAGCCCGAACTGGATGCAGCCGCCGTTGTGGTTGGAGAAGGGCTGCGCGATCGTGAGCAGCACCAGCTCGGTAGTCGAAGCGACGTCGGCGTTGGTCGGGCTGACCTGATAGCGCGCGATCACCGTCGCGCCCGAGGTGACAGCCGTGTAGTTGACGTAGAAGTAGCCGTTCTGCGCGTAATTCGGATGGAACGCGAGGCCGAGCAGCCCGCGCTCGCTGCCGGTGGAGATCTTGCCGAGTCCACCGCTCGCGGCCGAGCCGAGGTTCAGGAAGTTGGTCGTGAGCGTGGTGCCGTTCTTGATGATGCGGATCTTGCCGCCCTGCTCGACGACGAACTGGCGGGTCGTGTCGCCCGGAGCCGAGCACAGAAACACGGGCTGGGAGAAGCCGCTCTTGAAGAGCGTCGCCTGAAGGGTCTGGGCGAGGGCCGTGGGGGAGGCTGCGGTGAGGGCGAGGGCCGCGAGGGCCGCGGACTGGGCGATGTGGCGCATGGAGGCAGATCCGGTAGGTGGCGAAACGACAGACGACAGGGCCTTGGGAGCCCCGTTTCCTAGGAGCCATGCTCGACGCAAGGCGCGCGGATGTCAAGCCGAGCGCCACGCCAGCCTAGGCTGGGGCGGATCGGGCGATCCAGCGGGCGGGCTGAAGGGCGGCGCGGATTCCGGCCGACGGGCGCGAGCGAGCGCGCGGCTACCAGCGTCGACCGGCCGCCATCAGCGCCATGGCAGCGTCCCCGTCGACGGCCTTGGAGAAAAAATAGCCCTGCGCGTGGTCGCACTCGACCGCGCGCATGAGCGAGAGCTGAGCGGCCGTCTCCACGCCCTCGGCCACGACGCTCTTGCCGAGATTGCGACCGATCATCACGATCGTCCGCGCGATGCGCGCGTCATCGCTGTGCTCTCCGCGCTCCGAGCCAAGGTGCTGGACGAACGAGCGATCGATCTTGAGCGAATCGATCGGGAAGCGCTGCAGGTACGAGAGCGACGAATAGCCCGTTCCGAAGTCATCGATCGAGAGCTTGAGCCCGAGCTCCTTGAGCTTGAGCAGGATCGACTTGGCGGCGTCGGGATGCTCGAGAATCGCGCTCTCGGTGATTTCGAGCTGCAGATCCTCTCCCTTCACGCCCGTCTCCACCAAGATCTGCGCGATCTGATGCGCGAGATCGGGCTGGTTGAGCTGCTTGCTCGAGAGGTTGACCGAGAGCGTGCAGGCGCGCGGATTGCCGAGCTTGCGCTGCCACGTCGCGAGCTCCATGCACGCCTGCCGCAACACCCAGCGTCCGAGCGGCACGATGAGTCCGGTTTCCTCGGCGATCGGGATGAAGTCGGCGGGCGAGATCGGGCCGCGCTCGGAGTGCGTCCAGCGCACGAGCGCCTCGAACCCGCCGATGGTCCCCGTGGCGAGCGACACGATCGGCTGGTAGTGCACGCGCATCTCGTGGCGTTCGATGGCTCGCCGCAGGTCGCGCTCGATCTGCAGTTGCTGCACGGCGTGGGCGTGCATGGCGGAGTCGAACAGCGCGTGACGCGCACGGCCGGAGGCCTTGGCGCGGTACATGGCGGTGTCCGCGTCGCGCAGCACGTCCTCGGGGCGGTGGTAGCCGGTGAGCGACGTGGCGATGCCGATCGAGGAGCTGACGAACAGTTCATGGCCGCCGATGTTGAAGGGCGCCGAGAGCTCGCCGTGCACGCGATCGGCGACCTTCACGGCGTCCGAGGCGTCACCGATGTCGTCGAGCAGGATCGCGAACTCGTCGCCGCCGAGTCGGGCCACCGTGTCGCCGGGGCGCAGCGAGAGCTCGAGGCGCCGCGCGATCATCACCAGCAGGCGATCGCCCGCGAAGTGTCCGAGGCTCTCGTTGATCACCTTGAAGCGATCGAGATCGAGCAGCAGAACCGCGAATACATAGTCCGAGCGGCGCGCGGCGCGGCGCGCGCCGCGACGCAGTGCGTGGCGCAGTCGATCGTGGAACAGCGCGCGGTTGGGGAGTTCGGTGAGCGTGTCGTAGAACGAGCGGTGAGCGAGCTGCTCTTCGGCCAACTTGAGGTGCGTGATGTCGCTCAGCGAGCCGGCGAATTGCAGCGCTCGGCCCTGTGCGTCGCGCGACGCCTTGCCGCGGCACAGGACCCAGCGCCAGCCGCCGCCGTGGTACTGGAGTCGGTGCTCGCACTCGTACAGCTCGGTCGCGCCGGCGATGTGCACGCGCAGTTCCGCTTGGACGCGCTCGAGATCCTCGGGATGGATGCGATCGAGCCACTCGCCGATCGAGTCATCGAGCCGCTCGTGCGCGAGGCCGAGCAGCTCGCGCCAGCGCGCGGAGAAGTGGGCGCGGTCCGCCGAGAGATCCCAGTGCCACAGCCCGTCGCTCGTCGCGCACTCGAACAGCGTCGCGCGATCGCGCAGCGAGGCTAGCTCGTCGCGGGCCTGTGCCAGGGAAGTGATGTCGCGCAGGCGCAGCCAGCGTCGAGCGGCAGAGTCGCCGAGCGGCACGAGTTCGAGCGTGACGCTGCCCTGTCCAGCGTGGTGCAGCACCAGCTCCGTTCCCGTGGCCGCGGCGAGCGGCGTTCCCAGACGCGTTCCGAGCAACTCTTCGCGCGTGGAGCCGAACAGGCGGGCCGCAGCGGAGTTGAGCGAACAGACCTTGCCCGCGGCGTCGAGCGCGAGCAGCGCGTCGTGGTCCTGCTCGATCCAAGGTTCGCAGCGCTCGGCGCTGGACCGTTGCGGTACGAGTTCGTACGGCCGCTCCTCGGGGGCTTCGCTCACAGTGCGACCTCCGCGAGAGCGAGCGCGCGAGCGCTCGCGCCGAGATCGGCGAGTGAGCCGAACACGCGCGGCGCGCCGGGTAGGTCGCGGCGCACGAGCGTGGGCGTGAGCCGGACATCGAGGGCCTTGCCGGCCTCCGGCTGCAGCTCGAGGTCGATCACGGCGAGTTGCACGTTGTCCTCGCCCAAGGCGGCCTTCAGGCGCTCCGCGTGCGCGCGTGCCTCGCGGCCCGCGCGAGACGATCCATGGACGAACAGCTCGAGGCGAGGCACCGACATCGTGGGACTCCGGTCAGGCTACGGCTCGCGCGCGTGACCTTCAACGAGCGTGCGCTCGTTCCAAGGGCGTCGCGCAGCAACCGCCGTACGCGTCGAGGGGGCGTGCAGGCGAGGGGGCCGCGCTCTTCGGTGCTGAAGGAGTGGAGCCACGACTGCGCGCATTTCCGAACTCGGCTCGGCATGAATCGCGCCAAGATTTCGCGTCGGCGGACCCCGGATCGTCGAGGGTCCATCGAAGCCGCCGGGGCAGCGCGGCGAAGGCGCGAGGAGGGAAGGCCACGGGCGTCGGCCGGTTCGGCCACGGACCTCAGCGCGGGCGATCGTCGATCAGCATCGCAGGCGGCAGGAACGCGACGAGCCGCGCCTCGCGGGGAACGGCGCGCCCCTCGAGCAGCGCGCAGCCGCCGCGCTCGAACGGGAAGCCGGCGGCATGCTCGCGCTTGCCCGTGACGAGCCAAGCGGCGAGGGCCGAGATCCACGGCTCGTGGCCCACGAGGGCGACGTCTGCGGACCCCATGCGGACGAGCAACTCCGCCGACGGCGCTTCGGCCAGCTCGGGACAGGGCTCGCACACGGCTTGGAAGCGCGCCGCGAGCAGGGCCGCGGTTTCGTGCGATCGGCGCCAAGGCGAGTGCAGCACCCGTCGCGGGCGCAGGCCGCGCTCGGCGAGTGCGGACGCGATCCGCTCGAACTCGAGACGGCCTTCCGGCGTGAGCGCGCGCTCGGCATCGAGCCCGGAGGGGGAGCGGGCGTGGGCGATGGCGTGGCGTACGAGCAGGATTTGCATGCGGAGCACGTGGCGCCGTGGCCGGGCGCGCGCGGGGTCGAGCTTGGCACAAACCCGACCGGACGGGGCGCTCGGCGAGGGAAGCCGCCCTCTCCCATGCTAACCCGAGGCCGCCCACGTCAGCTCCAGCGCGCAACTCTGCTCCAGCGCGCAACTCTGCTCCAGCGCGCAACGCTCGGCGCGAGGTCGATCGTGGCGAGGGTGTCGACGGCCGCGCTCCGCCGACCACGGCGTGCCCCACCGAACTCACGGTTCCGCTGCGGACTTGAGCGCGGCGCGCCAGCGGGCTTGGGCGGCGCTATCGCCGTCTTCCTGCGCGAGCTGGAGCAGCATGCGCAGGGTCTCGAGGTCGCTGGGATCGAGCTCGGCGGCGCGCGTCAGGCGCGCGCGAGCCGCGGCGCTCTCGCGCAGTTGGTGCAGCGCGAACCCCAGTCCGCGCAAAGTGGGGGCGCGTTCCGGGCCGCAATCGAGCGCGCGTTCGAAGCTCGCGCGCGACTGTGCGAACTTGCCGAGGCGCAGTTGTGCGTGGGCGAGGAACTCCAGCGCGAAGGTGTTGTCCGGGTTCTCTTGGGCGACGCGCGCGAGGAGCTTCTCGGCATCGGCGAAGCGGCCGCGCTCGAAGAGGCGCTGGCCCTGATCGCAGGCGCGCAGTTCGTCCGCGCGGCGGTGCGGACTGGGGCGCGCGCTGGAGGCGAGCGGGTCGGGGAGTGGGCCCGAAAAGGAGGGCGCGCTGGCGTAGCCGAGCGACTCGATGTTGCGCAGGAGCGCGGCGTCGGATTGCACGGAGCTGCCTTGCTCCAACGTCGAGCGCGCGAGGGTGCGCGCGATCTGCTCGCGGTGCGCCGCCGCGATGTCCGAGCGCTCCTCGACGAGGTTGCGCGGCTCGCGCGGAGCGCGCGCGGGCTCGTAGAACTCCTGCGTGGAGCTGTGGATGTACTTCCCGCGGGCGTCGACCCAGCCCACCAGCGGCGCCATCCCGTAGTGCAGGAGACCGTAGAACGACTCGAAGTACACGCCGCGCGCGGCGTCGGGCGCGCGTGCATAGAGGCTCTGACCATCGACGTCCGCCAGCGTGCGGATGCCGAGCGCCTCGCAGATCGTCGGACCCACGTCCGCGACGCTCGCCATGCTGCTCACGCGCTCGCCGGCCCGCGCTCGATCGCGGCGGCGCACGAGCAGGGGCACGCGCAGCGTGGAGTCGTAGACGAAGTAGGCGTGGGAGTCCTCGCCGTGCTCGCCGAGGCCCTCGCCATGGTCGCCGACCACCACGATGGTCGTGTGCTCGAGTCGCCCGAGGCGCCGCAGCTCGTCGATCAGGCTCCCGAAGGCGGCGTCCGTGGCCGCCACCTCGGCGAGGTAGGGATTGCCCTGCGCGCGCTCGAGCCACGTTGGACCCGCGGTCCACGGCTGGTGTGGATCGAAGAAGTGCACCCACGCGAAGAACGGCTGCTCGCGTTCGAGGGAAGCGAGCCAGCGCGTGGCGTCGAGCGCTGTCTCCGCGGCGCCGCGCGCGGCGAAGCCCGTGCTGGTGACGACGTCGTTCTCGCGCGCGGGCTGGGTGTAGGTGGCAAAGCCCTGATCGAGCCCGAAGGCGCGGTCGAGCACCTTGGCGGAGACGAACGCGCCGCACGCGACACCGGCCGCCCGCGCGAGCTCGGCGACGGTCGTCGCGGACGCGGGTACGGCGCTCAGGCTGTTGTCGCGCACCGTGTGGCGGTTGGGATACAGACCCGTCAGCATCGAGGTGTGCGCGGGGAGCGTGGTGGGCGTGACGGTGCGCGCCCACTCGAACGTGATTCCCTCGGCCGCGAGCGCGTCGAGGTGCGGAGTGACCGACGGACTCGCTCCGTAGCAGCCGAGCGTGTCGGCGCGCGTCGTATCGAGCGTCACGAGCAGCACGGACGGCGGCTGTGACTTCGAGCAAGCGCTCGCCAAGGCGGCGAGGATCAGGCCGACCTCGAGCTTCATGGCATGGCGCGGTCCGGCCTCGCCGCTCTCCAGCGTCGAGCGAGTTGCGAAGGCCCCAGCCGCATGGAGGCTTCATAGCACACGCGTCGCGCGGGGAAAAACCGTGGAACCGGCGCGGCGCCGTGTCTTGAATACGCGGCATGCAACCGAACGCCAGCGCGCGCAGCCTGTGTGCCTACATCGACGCTTCTCCGTCGCCCTTTCAGGCCGTCGAGAACGGCGCGGCGCGTCTCGCCGCGGCCGGTTGGACCGAGGTGCGGGAGAGCGAGAGCTTTCCGCGCGAACTCGCGCGCGGCTTCGTGCGGCGCGCGGGCAGTCTGCTGGCGTGGTCGCGCGACGGCGCTCCGGCGACGCAGCGAGGCTTGCGCGTGCTCGGCGCGCACACCGACAGCCCCAACCTGCGCATCAAGGCCAAGCCCAACACGGGCGCGGCCGGCTTCCGCCAACTCGGTGTCGAGGTGTACGGGGGCGCGCTGCTGAACTCGTGGCTCGATCGCGAGCTCGGGATCTCGGGCCGCGTCATGGTGCGCACGAGCGAGGGCGCGCAGCCGCGACTGGTGCTCTGCAATCGTCCGCTGGCGCGAGTCCCGCAGCTTGCGATTCACCTCGATCGCGAGGTGAACGCGCGCGGACTCGTGCTCGATCCGCAGCTGCACCTCGCGCCCGTCTGGGGGCTCGGGCGACCGGACGAGCGGGGACTCCAGCGTTTCTTGGCGGCGGAGCTCGGCTGCGGCGCGGACGACGTGCTGAGCTGGGATCTGATGCTGCACGACATCGCACCCGCGACGCTGCTCGGCGTTGCGCAGGAGATGCTGTGTGCGCCGCGGCTCGACAATTTGTGCTCGTCGTGGTGCGCGCTCGAAGCGCTCGTCGCGCACGTGCCGACGCAGGCTCCGATCGCGATCGCGTGCCTGTTCGATCACGAGGAAGTGGGCAGCGCCTCGCGCTCCGGCGCGCAAGGGCCTCTGCTCGTCGATGGGATCGAGCGCCTCGTGCTCGCCGACGGCGGCAGTCGCGACGACCTCCACCGCGCGATCGCGCGCAGCTTCTGCGCCTCGATCGACATGGCGCACGCCACTCACCCCAACTACCGCGAGAAGCACGAGCCCGACCACTGGATCGCGCTCAACGGCGGGCCGGTGATCAAGATCAACACCAACACGCGCTACGCCACGGACGCCGAGGGCGAGGCGGAGTTCCAACTCGCCTGCGAACGCGCGGGCGTGCCGGTGCAGAAGTACTTCCACCGCTCCAACCTCGCCTGCGGAACGACGATCGGGCCGCTCACCTCGGCGCGTCTTGGCATGCGCACGGTCGACGTCGGAACCGCGCAGCTCTCGATGCACTCGATCCGCGAGCTGTGTGGCGCGGAAGATCCTGCGCTGATGGTGCGCGCGCTGACGTCCTTCCTCGCCGGCTGAACCGCGCGCGTTGGCCTTCGAGCGAGCCCGTCGTACACTTCCGCGCTCAGCCCTGTCGCTCTCGAGGACCTCGCCATGTCGCACACCGTCGCACCCGGCAAAATCGTCGGCATCTACTACACCCTGAAGGATGACGAGGGCAACGTCCTCGACACCAATCGCAAGGGCGGCAAGCCGCTGGCCTATCTGCACGGGAAAGGGGCGCTGCTCCCGGCCGTCGAAGCGGGCTTGGAGGGCAAGGCGAAGAACGATTTCGTGCAGCTCGCGCTCGATGCCTCGCAGGGGTACGGAGAGCGCCGAGCCGACCTGATTCGTCAGGTCGAACGCAAGCTGTTTCCGCCGAGCCAAGCGCTCGCTCCCGGTATGCGCATGAACCGTCAACTGCCGGACGGTCGGGTCGCGGGCGCCATCGTCCTCGAAGTCGGGGACGAGCACGTCACGGTGGACGAAAACCATCCGCTCGCCGGCCTCGCCCTGCGCTTCGAGATCACGGTGTGCGGCGTGCGCGACGCCACGGCGGAAGAGGTCGCCCACGGCCACGCCCACGGCGCGGGCGGCCACCAGCACTAGCGGACGGCGGCCAGCGTCCGCGCGCGCGACTCGATCACGGTGCCGCGCGCGCGAGCCACTCGAGCTCGTCGGCGAGCGCGTAGAGAGCGTTTTCGTCGCAGCGCTCCAAGCGCATCCAGCGCACCGCGCTCGCGCCCTGCGCATCGTCGGCGCAGCGAATCGGGCGCTGGAGCGGAACCGTGACGAGAGCGTGCGGCACTCCGCTCGCGGAGAGCTCGGCCAGCAGCGACTCGATGTCGAGTCCCTCGCAGCTCGCTTCCTCGAAGCTGCCGGTGCGCGTGCGGCGCTCGACGCAGCGCGCGAGCTCGCGTTCGTAGTCTTGGACGAGCTTGCGCCGCGCGTGGCGCAGCTCGTCCGCGCTGGCGCGGGCGTACTTCCAGCCGAAGTCGCCCTCGGGGTGAGGTGCGAGTCCTCCGTCCTCGAGCCCGTCGGGCTCGGGAGGTGGCGGCGTTGCGGTCGGAATGTCGCGCAGCGGCGCGCAGTGAGCCGCGGCGTCCGCCGCGGGGGCGAGCGATTGCGACGGCGCCTGCGCGGCGGGGGTCGGGAGCGGCTCGGAGGGGGCGAGCGGCGTCGGGGAGGCCGCGAGGCCCGCGTCCGCGCCGGAAGGTCGGAGCAGGAAGCCCAGCAGCGCCGCGAGGAGTGCGGTGCCGCACGCGAGTGCGAACGAGGCGCGGCGCATGCACTCGAGGATAGCTCCCCGCGTGCATTGCGCAGGGAAGGAAGTTCCGCCTACTGCGGGAACCGAGCGCTTGCAGGTAGGCTAGAGCCGGAGGTCGATCCAGCGTCCTCGAATGCCGATGCGCGCCCTAGTCTTGCTCTCCTCGTGGTGGTGCCTCGCGACGCCTCTGTGCAGCGCGCAGGAGCTGGAAGTGCACGTGATCAACGTGGACCAAGGGCTCGCGCTGTACGTGGAGAGCCCGACGGGCAAGCGCCTGCTGATCGACGGCGGCAATCCGGGCGATGGCACCGCGATCGTGATCCCGTACCTGCAGTCGATCGGCGCGACCGGCCTCGACTACAGCGTGATGACGCACTGGCACACCGACCATTTCGGCGGCCTGACGAACATCCACGCGTCGGGCTACAAGCCGCTCGTCGCGGCCTACGATCGCGGCGACACGAATCGGCCCTCCAACGGCTTCGTCACGAGCTACTTGAGCGCGGTGAGCGGCGTGCGCGCGATCGCGGCGCAGGGACAGGTCGTGGACCTCGGCGGCGGTTGCACGCTCACGTTCGTCGCGCGCGACGGCGTGCATCCGACCGGGACCGTCAACGTGAGCGGCGACGAGAATGCGCACTCGCTCGGCATGGTGCTGCGCTACGGCGACTTCGACCTGTACGTGGCCGGAGACCTGACCGCGGGCGGGCTGGGAACTCCGAACGTGGAGGGACCGGTCAGCGCCTGGATCGGGCAGGTCGAGGTCGCGATCAGCTCGCACCACGGCTCGGCCTCGAGCTCGTCGGCGAGCGTCGTGAGCAACCTGAATCCGAGCCTCGTGGTTCACTCCGCGGGGCACGACAACCCCTACGGCCATCCGACGGAGTCCGTGGTCGACACGTGGAGCACGAGCACGGCGACGCGCGTGCAGTGGTGCACGACCGACGGGGACACGGCGAGTCCGACGCTCGGTGGAGATCCGGGCGGGTTCAATGCCCTCTCGAGCCACGTCGTGATCACCTCGAACGGCAGCACCTTCCGCGCGCGCAGCCCCGCTCATCCCCAGACCGTGGACTTCGCCACGTTCGAGAATCCAGGCTCGTACGTCGGCCCGGGGCAGGTCGCGATCAACGAGTTGCTCGTCGACCCGCTCGCGTTCGCCGATGCGGATGCGGAGTGGATCGAGTTGGTGAACTACTCGGCAGCCACGCTCAACTTGGGCGGACTCGAGCTCTCGAACGGGACCCAATCCTTCCGACTCCGCAGCCAGATCGTGCTCGACGCCGGCGAGCGCTTCGTGGTCGGGCTCGACGGAAGGCCCGCGCGCAACGGCGGCTACTTCCTCGGCCTCGGCGCTCCGTGGCGGCAATTCTCGCTCCCGAACGCGAGCGGTGCGCTGACGTTGAAGAGCGCGAGCGGCGCGACGCTGGAGACGATCCAGTGGGGGGCCGGCGGCATCTCGATCGCTCCGGGTGCGAGCGCGGAACGGATCGCGCCCGCGAGCCCCGCGCTCGCCAACAACTTTCTCTCCTGCACCCTCGCTTGGGCCGGCGGGGATCGCGGCACGCCGTGGGAGCAGAACGAGAACGGCATCGGGACCTGTCCGCCACCGGTCCCCTATGGAACCGGCAAGCTCACGAGCAACGGCACGTCGCCGACGGTGATTTGGACCGGCACGCCGAGCGTCGACACCAACGACTTCGTGGTCACGCTCCAAAACGCGCTGCCGCAGAAGTCGACGATCCTGTTCTACGGCTTCGCGCGCGACCAAAAGCCGTTCGCAGGCGGCACCCTGTGGTGCAAGACGCCCGTCAAGCGCATGGGCGTGAGCGTGACGAACCTCTCCGGCAGCGTCAGCTATGCGATTCCGATCGACGCGAGCATGGCCGGTACGCGGCGCTGCTACCAATTCTGGTTCCGCGACCCGTTCGTGGCCGATGGCAGCAACGTCGGGCTCTCGAGCGCGCTCGACGTGCAGTTCTGTCCGCTGCCCGGGCCGCCCGCGCCCGGCGACATCGTCATCACGGAGGTCATGAAGGACCCCGCGTTCGTCACGGACGCCAACGGTGAGTGGTTCGAGGTCTACAACGCGAGCGCGTCGATCGTCAACCTCGAGGGCTGGACCCTGCGCGACACAGGCAGCGAGTCGATCACGCTCTCCAACGGCGGCAACGGGATCTACGTCGCGGCGGGACGCTATCTCGTGCTCGGTTCGAACGCCGATGCGCTCGCCAACGGTGGAATCGCCGTGGGGTACGACTGGGACTGGACGCTGTTCAAGCTCGACAACGCCGACGACGAGATCGTGCTGGTCGCGCCGGGCAACGTCGAGATCGATCGCATCGAGTACGACAACGGTTTCTTGTGGCCGGATGTCACGGGCTCGAGCTTGAGCCTGCGTTCGGGAGTGCTCTCGGCGAGCGGCAACGACGACGGCAATTCGTGGTGCGCCGCGAGTTCCCTCATCAGCGCCTCGAACCCCGATCGCGGCACGCCGCTGGTCGCCAACGACACTTGCCCTTGAGCTCTGTCGCCGTCGAGCCGAAACGGCGTTCTCGCTAGGATGCTTTCCATGCGCAAGTCATCGCTCCTCGTGCTCGCTCTCGCTCTGTGTTCCTGCGGCGATCAGCCCGCCACACCCACGAACGGCACTTCCGCACCGGTGCAGGTCAGCAAGGGCGCGCTGCAGAAGACGCGCTTTTACGACGAGGCGCGGACCATGAAGGCCGAGCAGGGGACGGAGATCGACGGCCTGCGCCAAGGCCTGTGGCGCGAGTGGTCCACCGAGGGCTCGCTCTCCGCCGAGGGCGAGTACAAGGACGGACTCAAGCACGGACCGTGGAAGCTGCTGTGGCCCGACGGTTCCCTGAAGGGCGAGCTCGCCTTCGCGTCCGGCAAGCGCGAGGGCACGAGCGCGTTCCGACACTCGAGCGGTCGCCTGTTCACCGAAGGCGAGTTCAAGGCGGACAAGGAGACCGGCCGCTGGGTGTCCTTCTATCCGAGCGGCGACAAGCTCGACGAGGGCAGCTACGAGCAGGGCCTGCGCGTCGGGCGCTGGACGGAGTGGCACGACGGCGGCGCGAAGGCGCGCGAGGGCGAGTTCGTCGGCGGCTTGGAGGAGGGGCGCTTCACGACGTGGTTCAAGAACGGCTTCGTGCAGACCGAGGGCACGTACCGCGCGGGAAAGTTCGAGGGCCTGTGGAAGGGCTGGTACGAGGACGGCACGCCCGCCGAAGAGGCGCACTGGGTGGCGGGTCAGAAAGACGGCCTCGCCAAGGGTTGGCACCGCAACGGACAACTGCGCACCGAGGGCTTGCAGCGCGCCGATCGCCCCGAGGGACTGTGGGTGGCCTACGCCGAGAACGGCGCCGTCCTCAACCGCGGCAGCTTCGTCGCTGGACTGCCCGACGGCGAGTGGACGGAGAACTACGCCTCGGGCGGCGTGCGCAAGCAGGGCAGCTACGCCGCGGGCAAGAAGCAGGGGCCGTGG
The DNA here is from genome assembly GCA_016872715.1 of Planctomycetota bacterium. Taxonomy (GTDB): domain Bacteria; phylum Planctomycetota; class UBA1135; order UBA1135; genus F1-120-MAGs118. Next base: position 21,726 of record VGZD01000002.1, on the reverse strand, counting down.
CGGAGCTTTCACGAGTCGGGCGAGCTCCAGAGCGAGGGCGCCTACTCCGAGGACCTCGCCAACGGCGAGTGGAAGTACTGGAACACCGACGGGAGCGTCGACGCGACGCGCAGCGGAACCTACGTGGCGGGAGTGCGCCAGTAGCGCGCGCCGCTCAGGGAGTCGTCTGCACGATCAGGCCGGTGGCCTGCGCGATCCGCCCGCCGAGCGCCTGGAGTTCCGCGGGTTCGAGCGCGCGCAGGCGCGCGGCCTCGGGCTGGTGCGACGCGCGCGCGAAGCCATATAGGAGCACGCCGCGCAGGTGCGCACCGCGCTCGCGGGCGAGGAGCAACAGCTCCACGTACGAGCGTTCCTCGTCGCCCGAGAGCGTCGGACCCTCGAAGTCCAGCGCCATGGTCTGAACCCAGGTGGGCGCGAGCCCCGCGCAGGTCACCAGCGCGTCGAGCACGCGCTCCCGCGACATGCTCGTGTCGTTGAGGCGCGCTCGCCCCTCGTCCGTGCCCGCGTCGAGCTTGAACCAGACCTCGCCACCGAGTTCCGCGAGCCGCGCGAGCCCGCGCTGCACGCGCGCGTGCGCCACCATCGAGCCGTTGGTGATCAGCACCACGCGCAGCTTGCCGAGCAAGTCGGCCGCGGCGAGCACCTTGGCCATCACCTCGAGCACGGCTTCGAACTGCGCGCTCGTCGTCGACTCGCCGTTGCCCGACAGCGCCACGTCGTTGAGCCGACGCGCGTCCTGCGGCACATGCCGCTCCATCCACTGCGGGTCGCGCGCCCGCGCGAGCATCGTGGTCAGCTCGTGTTCGAGCCGTGCGAGATCGACCTCGGGCGCGCCGCCGCGCACCAGTCCGGGCACTTGGCAATAGACGCACCGCCAGTTGCAGGCGTTGTCGGTGTTGAGGTTGATTCCGATCGAGACGCCGCGCGCACGCCGCGACACGACGGGATACACGTAGCGCATCCCAGCCTTGTCGCGACCGTGATCGTCGGTGGTGAGCTTCACGGGCCCGCGCGCACGCCTCACTTCGTGCCGAACGCGTCCTTGGCGTACTTCGAATTGCGCAGGGAAGCGAACTCTGGATCGAGGGCCAGCTCGCCCAGGCGCTTGAGCGAGATCGGCGCGCGATTGAGCAAGTCGGCCGCGTCCTTGAGCTTGCCCTTGCGCACGTAGGCGCGGGCGAGCTTCTCCGACAGTTCGTCCTGCTCGAGCGTGGGATCGTCCCGGCCCACGGAGAAGGCCTGACGGAAATCCTTGATCGCTTCGTCGTCGTCGCCGAGGCGCACGTAGATGTCCGCGCGCCGCACGTAGGCTTCGGCCCAGCGCTCGTTGCGCACGACGAGCTCGTCGTATTCCTTGAGGATCTCGCGCCGCGTGCTCTTGTCCCCGAGGCGTGCGAGCAACACCTGCGCGGCCTCCTTGAGCTGCCGATCGCTCGACGCGACGAGCGGCTCCATGGACTTCTTCAGGTCGACGTTGAGCGTCGGATTCAGAGGCGCGAGGCCGTTGACGAGCTCGACGCGCAGCGCCAGATTCAGCGATCCGGATTGCGCGAGGCGGACGAAGGCGAGCACGTCGGCCTGAGTCGCCGACTCGTGCACGGCTTGGAAATAGCGCAGCAGCGCCTGAGCGTGCCGCGGGGCGGTGCCCACTTGATTCAGCAGCTTGCGCACGTCTTCGAGCGCGGCCACGACTTTCTGCTCCGTCAGGCCGTCGAGTGCCGTGCCGATCAGCGTGTCGTCGCCGCCGCCGAGCAGCTGCGTGAACAGGACGTTGTTCTCCGGGCCTCCAAACGAGAGCAGCGTGCGCAGGGCGAGTTGTCGCGTCTGGCCGGATTCCGCACGGAACAGCGCCTCCACTTCGGGCCGCACGCGCTTGATCTCGCGCGTGCTCGCCAACGCGCGCAGGGCGTTGCGGCGACCCTCCGGCGTGCCACCCTTGAGCGTCTCGATCAGCTCGGTCGTCACGGCCGCGGTGTCCATGCGCCCGAGCGCGTTGGCAAACTGCAGCGCGCGCAGGCGCTCCCGATCGGTGCCGGGCGAGCCCGGATCGATGCGGCGCACGATCAGCGGCGTGGCTTCCGCGCCGAGCGCGACCAGACGATCGACGCGCGCCGCCAGATCGCGCGGGGACGGAGCGGCCTCGATTTCCTTCGACAGGGCGTCGATTTCACCCTCGAGGCGCGTGTGAGCCTCCGCGCGCGCGGCGCGCGTGCGCTCGAGCAGTTGTTCGAGCGATAGGCGTCCCACGTCGGATCCCGATGGTGCGAGCGATGGCGAGCCCGACTGCGCCGCGAGCGCGACGGCCATCGAAAGGAGGAACTGCGAACCCATGGGTGCATCCTAGCCCGCCTTCGCGAGCCGACCCAGAGTGCTCTTCGCGGGCGGATCGCGCGCAGGCCCTAGGCGGCCTTGGGGCGCGTGCGACGAGGCATCGGAAGGGCGACCGTGGACTGGCCCTTGCGGCCGACTTGCCCGTGGCGGCGCGGCGCCTTGGCAGGCACTCCTCGAAGCGTGGCGAAGCGCTCGCCCGCGAGTTCTCCCGGCGACACGCGACCGTAGACGGCCGCCATGCGCGCGCGCTGGCGAAAGATCAAATTCAACATGCGACTGCCCTGTTCGACGTCGGGCCCCCCCGCAAGCGAGCCCGGCCCGGGTTTTGGCCCGTTTCCGCTTGGAACGCGGAAACGGCTTCGTTGCGCGCGCGCAGGGCGAGGCTGACGCGGGGCGTCCGATGGTGTTCAATCTTCGGCCCGATGTCGAGCGCTGCCACCCATGCCCATCCGCCGCCGCCGCGCGCCGCCGCCGTCGCGCGCGTGGTGGTCGTCGGGGGCGGCCACGCCGGCGTCGAAGCCACGCTGGCGGCCGCGCGGCTCAACGCCGAGGTGACGCTCGTCACGATGCGCGCCGATCGCATCGGCGAGATGAGTTGCAACCCAGCGATCGGTGGGCTGGGCAAGGGGCAACTGGTGCGCGAAGTCGACGCGCTCGGTGGTGCGATGGGGGAACTCGCTGACGCCACGGGCATCCAGTTCAAGGTGCTCGGCACGGGCAAGGGCGTGGCGGCGCAGGGACCGCGCTGCCAGTCCGATCGACATCGCTATCGCGAGGCCGCGACGCGGTGCGTGGTGGCGGCGCCGCAAGTGCGCGTGATCGAGAGCACGGTCGACGGCCTGTTGCTCCACGCGCGCGGGGAGGTCAAGGGAGTGCGCGGCGTGCGGCTGGCCGACGGGCGCGAGCTCCAAGCCGATGCGGTGGTGATCACGACGGGCACGTTCTTGCGCGCCGTGATGCACACGGGCGAAGAGCGCTCGTCGGGCGGGCGCGTCGGCGAGGCGAGCGCCACCGGCGTGTCCGCGGATCTCGCGGCGCTCGGACTCGCGCTCGGTCGGCTCAAGACCGGCACGCCGCCGCGGCTCGCGCGCGCCTCGCTGCGCCTCGAACGACTGTCGGAGCAGCCCGGCGACGCGCTGGCGCAGCCGTTTTCCTTCGCCACCGATCGCGCGCGCTTTCCGACGCTGCCGCAGATCCTCTGCCACCTCACGCACACCACCGCGGCGACCCACGAGATCATTCGCGCCAACATCCACCGCGCGCCGATGTACGCCGGACGCATTCAGGGCGTCGGGCCGCGCTACTGCCCGTCGGTCGAAGACAAGGTCATGCGCTTCGCCGACAAGCAGAGCCACCCGATCTTCCTCGAGCCCGAAGGCCTCGACACCGACGTGGTGTACGCCAACGGAGTGTCGACGTCGCTGCCGCGCGAGGTGCAGCACGCCTTCGTGCGCACGATTCCAGGCCTCGAAGGGGCCGTGTTCCTGCGCGAGGGCTACGCGGTGGAGTACGACTACGTGCTCCCCTTCCAGATCGATCGCACGCTCGCGGTGCGCGCGGTGTCCGGCCTGTTCCTCGCGGGTCAGATCAACGGGACGTCGGGCTATGAAGAGGCCGCGGCGCAGGGCTTGATCGCCGGCGCCAATGCCGCGCTGTGGGCGCAGGAGCGCGCGCCCTTGGTGCTGCGCCGCGACGAGGCCTACATCGGCGTGTTGGTCGACGACCTCGTCGTCTCGGTGCCGACGGAGCCCTACCGCATGTTCACGTCGCGCGCGGAGCACCGCCTGCTCCTGCGTTCCGACAACGCGGATCGACGTCTCGTGCCGATCGCCGTGCGACTCGGTCTCGCCGACGCGTCCGCGGCCGAGCGTCTGGCCGCGCGCGAGGCGCGACTGGCGGCGGCGCTCGCGCTGCTCGGCGCGGAACGCTCCGCGGCGCACGGTGGTCGCACCTGGGGCGAGGTCCTGCGCCGTCCCGAGATCGACGTGGCGACGATCGAGCGCGAATGCGCGCCGCTGCGCGAGCTGGGGCTTGGCATCGACGAGCGAGCCGCGATCGAGGGGGACGTGAAGTACGCCGGTTACATCGCGCGCGAACGCGAGCAGGTCGAGCGCCTGCGCCGTCAGGAGGAGGTCGAGATTCCGCGCGAGCTCGACTACGGCGCGCTGCGCGGCTTGGGCAACGAGGCGCGCGCTCGTCTCGCGGCGGTGCGGCCTCGCACGTTGGGTCAGGCCTCGCGCATCGCGGGCGTGCGCCCGCCCGACGTCGCGCTGCTCGCCATCCACGTGCAGCGCGCGCGCGGCGGCTGAAGCTCGCGCTCAGGTGCCCTTGCGGAGCACGACCGTCTTGATCGTCTGGAACAGGATCGAGAGGTCGAACGGGAGGGACTGGTTCTTGATGTAGAACAGGTCGTACTGGAGCTTCTGCAAGGCGTCCTGCACGGTGTTGCCGTACGGGTAGTTGATCTGCGCCCAGCCGGTGACGCCGGGCTTCACGATGTGGCGCTGGTTGTAATAGGGGATCTGGCGCGCGAGGTCGTCGCAGAAGACTTGCCGTTCAGGGCGCGGCCCGACGAGCGACATGTGGCCCCACAGCACGTTGAAGAGCTGCGGCAGCTCGTCGAGGCGCGCCTTGCGAATGAAGCGACCGGTGCGCGTGATGCGCGGGTCGTCCTTCTGCGCCCACACGGGACCGGTGGTCTTCTCCGCGTCGGTGCGCATGCTGCGGAACTTGTAGAGCGTGAACCGCGCGCCGTTGAGGCCGACGCGCTCTTGGCTGAAGAGCGCCGGTCCCTTGGAATCGAGGCGCACGATCAGCGCGGTGAAGAGCATCAGCGGCCACGTCAGCACGATGCCGATTCCGGCCAGCACGATGTCGGCCGCGCGCTTGGCGAGATCGGCGCGTTGCGAGCGGCTGAAGCCCTCGTTGAAGATCAGGTACGACGGCCGCATCGCCTCCACGGCGAGCTTGCCCGTGACTTGCTCGTAGATCGATTCGCGCTCGCGCACGCCGATGCCGGCGAGGCGGCAGCGCAGCAGGTCGTCGGTCGGCAAGTTGCCGCGGCGATCCTCGAGCGCGACGGCGACCACATCGACACCGAGGCGCTGCACCAGCGCGAGCAGGCTCGCGCTCGCCCCGCTGCGCGCAGCGCCCTCCCCGCCGCGCGCAGCGCCCTCCCCGCCGCGCGTCGCATCGGACTCTGGCCGCGCGAGCGGCGGGAGCAGCAGCGCGGCCAGCGACGCTTCGCTCAAGGTCTCGATTGCATCGCTCAGCGTCACCGCTCGCGTGCCAGCGCCGCTGTCCCGTCCCGCCGCCGAGCGGCTCTCGCGGTTCTCGCGCGCGGTGGCGCGGAGTGCGCCGTGGGTGTCACCCTCCGGAACGAGGCCCACCACTTCGTAGCCCGCATCCGGGTGCTCGGCGATCACGTGCGCGAGCGAGCGCGCCTGTGCTCCTGCACCGAGGACGAGCACGCGCTGGTTGAAGTTCCAGCGGCGCAGCGAAGCGTGGAACAGGTGGCGCCAGAAGTACAGCAGCGAGAAGCCGATCAACAGCGCGAACACGAGCGTGCGCAGCAGCTGAGACGTCGTGAGGCCGGGGAAGTCGAGCACGCGCTGGAGGTCCCACGTGCGCGCGAGCAGCACCGTCACCACCGCGAGCGCGATCGCGCTGCCGGCGGATCCGACGAAACGGGCGGCGCGGTCGTAGCGCGAGGCCGACACGCGGAAGTCGTACAGCTCGTTGAACGCGATCGCGAACTGGCTCAGGACCGCCACCAAGAAGGCCGAGATCCAGCAGCGCCACTGGGCCGTCTCCGGTCCCATTCCGTCATCGATCACGCGTCGGATCACCACGCCGCTGGGACGCGTCAGATGCGCGGCCATCATCACGCTCAAGGTGGCCGTGAGCAGCGCCGTCTCGCTGAACAAGAGGAGCGCGCGGCGCAGCGGCAGATAGTGGCGGAGGACGCGGAGCATGGGGACGGGGGACGGCCGCCCTCGGGGGCGGGTCGACGCGGCGGGCCGACGCGGCGGACCGACGCGGCGGGCGGATTCTAGGGACAGGTGGGGTCCGGTCCATCGGCCGAGCTACGCAGGCGGGTTGACTGCGCCCGGGGGCGTCACGACCGACGCGCTGGACGAATTTTCCCTCACGCGCCGCGCCACGGTGCGCGCCACCGCCCCCGATCCAGTGCTCGGCCCGATGCTCGGCCCGATGCTCGTCCGAAGCCCCGCAATGCGACATCCACGCGCGTCCAGCGCTCGCTCCGGCAGCGCGAGTGGGCATCGAAGCGCAGCTCGACGAGCCAGCGTTGCGGAGGGCTTCGCCCGAGCTGCCGCGCCAAGGCGTGGGCGGCCCGCTCTTGGCGCTGCGCCTGTCGCACCGAGTAGTGCTCGCCGGGGCGGTGGCCCGCGTCTCCAGCGAGCCAACGACCGCTCTTCACTTCGACGCAGATCCAGACGTTGCCCCGTTCCAAGACGAGGTCGAGCTCGCCCTGCGGAGTGCGGACGCGCTGCCCCAGACAGCGCCAGCCGCGCGCCTCGAGCGCGGCGCGCGCGAAGTCCTCGGCCCGACGGCCGAGCGCTCTCGCGCCGGACGCGGCCGTGGGGCTCCAGCGGCACAGCCACTGGCGCAGGCGCGCGACTACTGCTCGTTTCGAACTTCCTGAATCGACTGGCGCACGAACTTCACGCGCACGCCGTCCGCGATCTCGAGCGTCACTTCCTTGTCCGAGAGGGCCGCGATCGTGCCGAACATGCCGCCGGTGGTCATGACCTTGTCGCCCTTGACCATCTTGGTCAGCATCTCCTCGCGCTTCTTGCGCTGGGCGCGTTCGGGGCGAATCAGGACGAAGTAGAAGATCGCGAAGATCGCGATCATCGGGGCGAACTGCATCAGCGTGTCGACCCACGTCGCCGTCGGAGCGTTCGGCGGGGTCGTGGAGCTCTCGCCGCTCGTCGCGGCGGTCGCCTCTTGGATGCGGGCGAGGAGGGTGGAGGAGACGATCGTCGCGAGGTTCATGGGGTGGGGAGGCGTCGGGTTCGGCGGGGTCGAGCGCGGAAAGGGGCGAAGAAGCTACTAGAATCCAAGCCCGCGACCAAGCCCGGGCCACGGCGGCGGCGAGGCGCCCCATTCCAGCGCGATGGACCCCACGTTCGTTTCCACCTTCGCTCCCAAGGCGCGGGTCGTCGTCGCCATGAGCGGCGGCGTCGACAGCTCGGTCGCCGCGCACCTGCTGCACGGGGCGGGGCACCCCCTCGTCGGGCTGTTCATGCGCAATGGGGTCCATGTCGAGGCCTCCGAGTCCCACAAGAAGTCCTGCTGCTCGGTCTCCGACGCTCGGGACGCCCGCATGGTCGCGGGTGCGCTCGGAATTCCCTTTCAGGCCGTCGATCTGAAGGCGGAGTTCGGCGGGATCATCCGCTACTTCCTCGCCGAATACGCCGCCGGTCGCACGCCCAATCCGTGCGCGATCTGCAACCGCGACCTGAAGTTCCAGCGTCTGCTCGACTTCGCCGACGAGCTCGAGTGCGAGGGCGTCGCCACGGGCCACTACGCGCGCTTGGACGTGCGGGACGGACGCGTGTTGCTGCGCCGTGGCGTCGATCGCAAGAAGGACCAGAGCTACCAGCTCTTCAGCGTGGCCGAGCGTCATCTCGCTCGCGCGCGTCTGCCGCTGGGCGGCTACGAAAAGCCCCGCGTGCGCGAGCTCGCGGCCGCGGCTGGGCTGCGCACGGCGCAGAAGGCCGACAGTCAGGAGATCTGCTTCGTGCCCGGCGACGACTACCGCAAGCTCTTCGCGGAGCGCGGATTGCCGACCCATGCGGGCAGGCTGGTCGACACGGCGGGGCGCGTGCTCGGATCGCACGAGGGCACCGAGCATTTCACGGTCGGACAGCGCCGCGGCCACGGGGTCGCGGGGGCGACGCCGCTGTATGTGGTCGCGCTCGATCCCGCGAGCGGAACGGTCGTGCTCGGCAGCCGCGAGGAGTGCTGCGCGCGCGCGATGCAGGTCGAGGAGCTCAACTGGCTGGGCATCGACGTCGCCTCCCGCGAATCGCTGCGGGCGCAGGTGCAGGTGCGCTACCACCACCAGCCGGTTGCGGCGACGATCGAAGTCGACGGCACGCGCGCGCGCGTGGTGTTCGACGCGCCGGAGCTGGCCGTCACGCCCGGTCAAGGTGCCGCGTTCTATCGCGACGACCAACTCCTCGGCGGCGGTTGGATTCGCTCGACCGAGCTCGTGAGCGCGATCGCGTTCGCCGATCGTCGGGAGGGGCGTTCTGACTAGTCACGCTCGTCTCGCCGCGCCTGCGCTGGCCGCCCTCGCCTGTGGCTCGCTGCTGTGCGGCGCGGCGGGCTGGCTGCTCGGCGCGACAAGGCGCGGCCGGGGCGGCGAGCCCGTCGTGCGCGTCGTGCTGCTCGACCTATCCGACAGCGTGACGCGCGTGCGCAGCACGTGGCCGAGCTGGGTGCGCACGACGCTCGATCGAGAGGCGCGCGCGGCCGCGGAGGAGGGCGCCGCGTTCGCGGTCCTCGCGTTCGCGCAGGAGGTCGTGCGCTGGTATGGCCCGGCAGAACCCGCGGATTTTTCGTTCGACGAGCGCTGGTTCGCGCTCGCACCCGAGCGCCGCGGTTCCACGGACCTCGCCTCGGCTCTGCTGGCGGCGGAACGCCTCGCCTCGGCCGAGGGACGCGCGGCGCAGGTGCGGATTCTCGGCGATGGCTCGTACACCGGAGCGGACCCGAGTGCGGCGCTCGCGCGCGTGCATGCACAGCTCGTCGGCGCTCCGCCCCCGGATCGACCTGATCCACGGCTGGTTGCGTTCGAGGCGGCGAGGGAACTCGAGCCGGATGCGCCGCTGGTGGCGCGCTTGGAGTGGGAGCGCGGCGGACTGGCTGCGGATCGACCGCTCGCGGCGCGAGTGCGCGGACTTCCCGCCCTCGATCGCACGTTCGAACTGCCACCGAGCGCGAACGGCTCGGCGCGCCTCGAACTCGGGTCGCTCGGCTCTCGACATCTCGCGCTCGAGGTCGAGCTGGTCGCCTCCGAGGATGCCGTGCCAGAGAACAATCGCGCCAGCGTGCAAGTCCGTGCGCGCGGCGCGCTGCAAGTCGAGCTGGCGAGTTCCGCCGCCTGCGCAGGCGCTGCGCGTACTCTCGCGAAGGCGTGGAGCGCGAACGAGGGGCTGGGCGTCAGCGTGCGCGTCTGGGACCAAGTGCACGCGCTGGCGCCGGAGACGGACTTGCTGGTGACGCTCGACCTCGATCCGCGCGCGGTGGATGTCGCGGCGCTCGCGCCGTTCCTCGCGCGCGGGGGTGGTTGGTTGGCGGCGGGTGGCGGCGCGCTGCTCGCGGGGCTCGACGCGCGCTCGGCCGATTCCGCCGCGCGGTTTCTGCCCTGCGAACCCGCGGAGGACGACGGGCCGCGCGACGTGCTGCTGTTGATCGACGTGTCGGGGAGCATGGACGGGCCGGGCTTCGACGCGCTGCGCAACGCCGCCATCGCGCTGGTCGAGCGCCTGCGCCGCGAGGACCGCCTCACACTGCACTTCTTCACCGATCGGCTCGCCGGAGCGATCGAGCTCGGACGCGGCGCTGCGCTGGCCGGAGAGCGGGCAGAGCGTGCGCGAGCGCTGCTGGCGGCGCGGCGTCCGAGCGGGCCGACCGACCTCCCCGGCGTGCTCGAAGAGCTCGTCTCCGCGCGCGAGGAGCGCCGCTCGAGCGCGCGCGTCGTGCTCCTGACCGACGGACGCGATCAGCGGGCCTTGCCGAGCGCGCGCGGTCGCATCGCCGTCGCGCTCGAGCGGCTCAGCGGCGCCGGTGCGCAACTGCGCGTGCTCGCGGGCGGCGCCGAACCCGATCTGGACTTCCTGCGCGCGTTCGAGCGTCCCGAGCTCGGCAGCAGCGTGCTTCGGCTCGGATCCGACGTCAGTGCAGCGCTCGAGCGCGCGACGGTGGAAGAGCGCTGGCTCGAGCAGGCGCGTCCGGTGCGCGTGAGCGCGTCGCAGGCAGGCGCCGCGGTCGTGGAGCAGCGCGAAGCGCTGGCTGGCGCGCCTGCGGTCGTGCGCACGCTGCGTTTGCGCGCGCGCGACGGCGACGCGGTGCTGCTCGAGGACGACGAGACGAACGTGCTCGCCGCGGCGCGTCCCGCGGGATCGGGAGTCTGCGCCGTGCTCGCCACGCTGCCGGGCACACTCGGAAGCCCGGACTGGGAGCGGCAGAGCGAGCGTTGGTTGCCGTGGGTGCGCGCGCTCGCTCGCGGGCGTGTGCACTCCGCGATGGGAGCGAGTGCGCGCTGGAGCGCGCCGCGCACGCTGGAGTTCGGCCCGTTCGAGCCGACGCTCGGTCGCTCGCTGCGCGCCTACTGGTGCGAGGGTGGCGCGGCGGAGCGCGAGCTGGCGTTGGAGCAGGTGCCGAGCGCGGCGTTCCCCGCTGGGACGTATCTCTCGGCCGAGGTCGACGCGCGGGTGACGGACGGTGCGCGCGTGCGGCTCGCGCCGAGCGAGGGCGCACTGGCGGAGGGTGCGCTGGCAGAGGGGAACTACATGCTCGCGGTCCCCGCCCGCTGCGAGGAGGAGTACCTGCAACCGCCGCGCACGCTCCGGTTCGGGACGAGCTCGCCGCCGCCGCGGTCAGGCTCCGCTGGCTCGTGGCTCGGTTGGAGTGCGCTGGTGCTCGGGCTGGTGGCGCTCACTCTCGGGGCCCTGCTGGGCCTGCGCGGACGCACCGCGGACGCGCCCTAGGGGGCAGGGATCGGGGGCGGGTCAAGCCTGCGCTCGGGGGCGTCGATAGGGAGGACAAGGACGGCCCTTGCGGCCGAGATCGTGCCCATGCGCCACCTGCCTCTGTGTGTACTCGCCAGCCTGTCGCTCCTCGCTTCGTGTGCCTCGACGGGAGGCGCGCGCCGCGACGAGGGGACGTGGCTGAAGCCTTCGCCCAACCTGCGGCGCCAGATCGAGGACCAGATCGCGCGCCTGCCGTGGACGCACGGCCTCGAGCGGGTGGAGCAGATCACGTGGCTCGCCGGAGTCGGCGAGCCCGCGTACCCGTACCTGCTCGAGCTGTGCGCCGACGCGCGCGCCGACGTCGCCGCCAGCGCGGTGGCGGCCCTCGGGGCCACGGGGGACAGCCGACTCGTCGAGCCGCTGCGGCAAGTCGAGTGGAGTGCCACGGCGGATCAGCCCCTGCGCTTCGAGCGTGCTCGCGCCGCCATTCGGCTCGGCGATTGGAGCCAGATCGGCGTGCTCGTCGACGGGCTCGAGGACGACTCGGCGTGGGTGCGAGGACTCTCGATCGTCACGCTGCGCGAAGCGACGCGCATCGATCTGGGTTTCGACGCCAACGCGGACGAACCGACGCGCCGCGCGTCCGTGCAGCGCTGGCGCGATTGGATCGCTCGCCGCGCGAACGAAGGCATCGTCGCGCAGCGCCAGTAGCCGCGCTCAGGACTGGGCGCGCAGGCGCTCGAGCAGTGCCAAGAAGGCGGGCTCGGTCCGCAGGCTGCGCAGGTCCTCGTCGGCGGCAAGGTGCGCGGCGTCGTCGTAGCCGAGCTCCACGGCGCGCTCGAGCTCGCGCAGGGCCGCGGCGGCGTCTTGGCACAGCGCCAACGAGCACGCGAGGTTGTAGCGCACGGTCGCGTCGTCGGGCAGCAGCACGGCCAAGCGACGATCGAAGCCCAGCCCCTCGTGGTGGCGGCCGAGTTGCGTCAGGGTCGTGGCGAGCAGGCCGAGCACCTCGACGTCGTCGGGACGGTGCCGAGCGGAGCGCGCGAGAAAATCCGCCAAAAACTCGAGGCCGATGCGCTCGAAGGCGGGGTCGGCGGCGGTTCCTTCGAGGTGGCTCACGATCGGTCGTCGGGGCTGCGCGCGGCCGTCCCTCGAACGAGGGGTCGGCGCGAGGCAGTATAACCGCTCTCGGCCGCGCGACCGGTCGTGCGCGGCCTTCGGCTTGGGAAATGTGGCGGAGCATGCGATGAGCGAAATCTACTTCTGCGACCTGTGCAACGAGTCCGTGCCCCAACTCGACCTCGATCGAGGGCATGCGACGCGGCAGAAGGGACGCGTCGTGTGCGCCACCTGCCATCGCGCCATGGGACCCGCGCTCCCCGAGAGCACCTCGGCCACGCCCACTCCGGCAGCTCACGCCCCGCTGCCCGCTCCGGGCTCGATCCACTCCCACGGCCATGCCCATGCCGCGACGCATTCAGCTCCCAGTGGCGCCGTCGCGGCCCTGACCCTCGCCTGCGTGGCGCTCGCCGTGGCGGTCACGGTGGGCGTGTGGGCGCGCGGAGCGCTCGACGAAGTCGGGGTGCAGCGCAGAGAGGAGCAACTGCGCGAGCGCGAGCGCCATCAGGCGTTGGCCGCGCACATGGAGGCCGCCGCGGCGTCGGACAGCGCGCTGCGGGCGTCGTCGGAAGCGCGGACGTTCGAAGCGCTCTCGGGCCTGCGCGCGGAGGTCGCGAGCCTGCGCGGCGAGATGGCCGAGCAGCAGGGCGGCATCCGTGCGCGGCTCGAAGAGCTCGGCGCGGGAGCGGCGCGGGCCGAAGTAGCCCTGCAAAGAGTCGAGCGACACGAAGGCGAGCTCTTGACGTTGCAGCAGCACGTGGTCGATGCGCAAGCCGCCTTGGCCGCGCTCTCCCAGCGGTTGGAGCAGGCGCTGTCCAACGCGCCGACCGGACTCGGCGCAGCACAGCCCCAAGCGGCCGAGGATCCCGCTTGGATCGCGCTCATGGAGCAAGTGCGCAGCGCCAACGTGAGCGAGCGCTATGTCGCGCTGGTCGGACTCGCGCAGTCGCGCGATCCGCGGGCGACCTCGGTCGTGCTTCCGCTGCTCGACGACGCCGACATCTTCCTGCGCATGGCCGCCGCGCGGGCGCTCGGCGACTTGGCGAGCGCCGAGGCGATTCCGGGGTTGATCGACACGCTCGACGACGACGAGGCGCTGGTGCGCGAAGCGGCCTACCTCTCGCTGCGCTCGGTCACCGGCCGCGACCTGCCCTTCGATGCCCAGTCGCCCGACGCTGCCGAGCGGGCGCGGCGCATCAAGGCTTGGCGCGAGTGGTGGGACAAGGAACGACCGAAGCTGGGCCTGTAGCGCGCGGCGCGCGTTCCTGCGCCACAGTGCGGCGTTGCGGGCGGGCGCGTGGGACTCCTATCCTGTTCGGCCCCGTCGCCCTCGCAGCGCCGACGTTCCGCCCCGATTCCGCGCAGGATGCCCATGACCGCCACCCGTACCGAGAGCGATTCCTTCGGCCCGATCGAAGTCCCGTCCGAGGCCCTGTACGGCGCCCAGACGCAGCGCTCACGGCAGAACTTCAAGATCGGCGGCCACACGTTCTCGCGCCCGATGGTGCGCGCGCTCGGCATCGTCAAGAAGTGCGCCGCGCAGGCCAACATCGAGCTCGGCGAGCTCGCGATGCTCGACAAGAAGCAGCACAAGGCGCTGCTCGAGGCGTCCGACGAGGTGATCCGCGGCGACCTCGACGCGCACTTCCCGTTGGTCGTGTGGCAGACCGGCTCGGGCACGCAGTCGAACATGAACGCCAACGAGGTGATCAGCAATCGCGCCATCGCGCTGCTCGGCGGCGTGCTCGGCAGCAAGAAGCCGATCCACCCCAACGACCACGTCAACCGCGCGCAGAGCTCGAACGATGCGTTCCCGACGGCCATGCACATCGCCGCCGCCGAGCAGGCCGTGCAGCGGCTCCTGCCCGCGATCGCGGCGCTCGAGGCCGAGCTCGCGAAGAAGGCTGCGGCGTGGAAGAAGGTCGTGAAGATCGGTCGTACGCACCTGCAGGACGCGACGCCGCTGACGGTGGGGCAGGAGTTTTCCGGCTACGTGCAGCAGCTCAAGGACGTGCGGCGCGCGATCACGAATGCGCTCCCGGGCGTGTACGAGCTCGCGCTCGGCGGCACGGCGGTCGGCACGGGTCTCAACACGCATCCCGACTACGCCAAGCTGGTGGCGAAGAAGATCGCCGAGGAGACCAAGCTCCCGTTCAAGAGCGCGCCGAACAAGTTCGCCACGCTCGCGGCGCACGACGCGCTCGTGTTCCTCTCGGGTTCCTACAAGACGGCGGCGGCGGCGCTGATGAAGATCGCCAACGACATCCGCTGGCTGGGCTCAGGGCCGCGCTGCGGCATCGGCGAGCTCAAGCTGCCGGAGAACGAGCCGGGCAGCTCGATCATGCCGGGCAAGGTCAATCCGACGCAGTGCGAGGCCCTGACCATGGTGTGCGTGCAGGTGATCGGCAACGACACCGCCGTGTCGGTCGCGGGCTCGATGGGCAACTTCGAGCTCAACGTGTTCAAGCCGGTGATCATCCACAACGTGCTGGAGTCGGCGAAGCTGCTCGCGGACGCCTGCGACTCGTTCCGCGAGAACTGCATCGCCGGGCTCGAGCTCGACATCGCCCGCGTGGACGAGCTGATGAAGAAGTCGCTGATGCTGGTCACGGCGCTCAACCGCCACATCGGCTACGACAATGCCGCCAAGGTGGCCAAGAACGCCCACAAGAAGGGCCTGACCCTGCGCGAGAGCGTCATCGAGCTCGGTTTGATGACCGGGGAGGCCTTCGACAAGGCCGTGATTCCGACCGACATGGTGGCCCCCAAGCGGGGCATGAGCATGGCGGGTGGCTAGGGGTTCCTGCGGGGCCGGCGGAGATTTGGGCTGACTCCCGTCCCGCCCGCCCCTACACTCTTCCGCCCCGAAGGGTCCTACCCACATGAAGATCAACACTCGTCGCAGCACGACCAAGCACGCCAAGAAGACCGGCTACCGCACGCGCCAGCGCACCAAGGGCGGTCGCAAGACCAACCGTCGCCAGCGTCGTCGCCACGGGAAGATCTGAGCGCTCGCTCGCGGCGGGCGCGCCGGCGCGACCGGCGGCCGCTGCAAGGCTCTGGCGCGTGCTCGATCGCCGCTCGAAGCTGCCCCACATCCTGTTCGCGTTGCACGCCGTGCTCGCGACTCTGTGTGTCGTTGGGCCGGGCTACAAGTGGTGGGGTTCGAGCGCCACGCCGTTCGTGCTCGGGCTGCCGTTCTCGCTCGTCTGGGCGATCGGCTGGCTGATCTCGGTGTTTGTCTCGCTGCTCCTCTACGAGCGCTGGACGCGCTACTGCGAGGATGCGCGTGGGCAGTGACGCCACGCTGATCTGGGGGATGAGCGCCAACGCGTGGATCGTGTCGGGGATTTCCGTGCTGTACCTGCTCGGCTGCCTGTGGGTCGGGATGCGCGGCGGCAAGGATGCGAGCGACAGCGCAGTGGGCTACGTCGCGGGCGACCGCGCCATGGGGCCGCTGCTGATGTACTTCGTGATCGGGGCGACGGTCTTCTCGGCCTTCTCGTTCCTCGCGACACCGGGCCTCGCCTACACCTCGGGCGCCGCGGTGTTCTATGTGATCGGCTACGGGCTCGTCGGCTTCATCCCGTTCTACTTCCTCGGGCCGCGCGCCGCGCGCCTCGGGCGGGAGCGCGGGTACATCACGCAGGCCGAGATGGTGGCGGGGGAGTGCGGGCATCGCCCCATGGCGGGCACGATGGCGCTCGTCAGCGCGCTGTCCTTCGTCCCGTACCTCGCGCTGCAGATCAAGGGCGCCGGACTGGTGGTCGAGCGCCTCACCGAAGGGCATGTGCCGCAGTGGCTCGGCGGAGCGGTGTGCTACGCGGTGGTGCTCGCCTACGTGCTGAAGAGCGGCGTGATGGGCGTGGGCTGGACCAACGTGTTCCAGGGCGTGCTGATGATGGGGCTCGCGTGGGCCTTTGGACTGTGGCTGCCGTGGAAGCTCTATGGCGGCGTCGGCCCGATGTTCGAGCGCATCTACGAGGTGAAGCCCGAGCTGCTCTCCGCTCCCGGCACCAAGACTTGGCAGTGGTTCATCAGCGCCGGGGTCATCTCGATGATCGGGTTCAGCTGCTGGCCGCACCTCTTCATGAAGGCCTTCTCGGCCCGCGACGACCGCACGCTGCGCCGCACGGTGGTCTTCTATCCGACCTTCATGGTGTTCCTCGTGCCGATCTTCCTGATCGGCTTCGCCGGCGTGCTGTTTCCGACGCCGCCTCCGAGCCCGGAGCAGGTGCTTCCGCACATGCTGATGAGCCTCGACCTTCCGGCCGTGGTCGTCGGGCTCTTCTGTGCCGGCGCGCTCGCCGCGGGCATGTCGACCGGGGATGCGATCGTGCATGCCTCGGCTTCGATCCTCGTGCGCGACGGCTGGATCACCGCGCTCGGACGAAGGATGACCTCGACCGAGGAGCGCCGCTGGGTGCGCGTGCTCGTCGTGGTCCTGATGGTCCTCTCGTACGCGCTCGCCGTTACGTACGAGGGCGACCTCGTGTCGCTCCTGCTCTACGCCTACGGCCCGATCGCGCAGTTTCTGCCCGGCAAGTTGATCGCGCTGTGCGGACGGCGGCGCGACGGAGTGGCGGTCCACGTGGCCATGCTCGTCGGGGTGGCGACCTGCGTCGCGCTCAAGGCCTTCCCGCAGTGGAGCCCGTTCGGCCTCCACGAGGGGCTCGTCGGGCTCGCGCTCAACGTGTTCGTGCTGGCGCTCCTCGCCGTGGCGCGCCGCGGTCGCGTGGCTAGCGCGCAGGCTTGAAGCAGCGCGCGAGCGTCAGGTCCTGATCCCGGTAGGAACTGTTGGATCGGCCTTCGGCGTAGAGCTTCTCGGGCACGCCGCTCGAGCGGTAAAAGCGCAGGCGGAAGAACACCTGCCCGTCCTCGACAAGGAACGGGACATCGTGGGCGCGCACTTCGAGCACGGCTGCCGTGCCCATGCGGCCACCGGCGGTCGTGTCCCGCCAGCCGAAGCCGTTGTCGAAGAAACCCGCGTAGTTGTTGCGCATCTCGCCGACGTCGACGTCGACGGGCAGCATCTCGGCCGCGAGGTGCGGCGGGATCACCACGCGCTCGCGGCTGGCGAAGATGTAGAAGCTCCCGGGCGAGAGGATGCAGGTGCCGTCCTTGGCGAAGACGGGCTCCCAGAAATCGCGGTGGTCGTGGGCGCCCTCGCGCGAGAAATGCACGACGCCCGTGTGGTGCTGGGCACGCCAGCCGGCCGGATCTCGACCGGCGAGGCCGAGGCGCAGCTCGATGCCGCCTTCGTCGTCGAAGCGCACGTCCTCGAGCGGCACGGGCCGCTCGCCCTCGAAGCACAGCGGCGTGCGCTCGTATTCCGCGCGCAGCTCGTCGCGCGTGAGCGCCGGATCGCCGAGCGAGAGCCGCAACTGGCACAGACGGTCGCCGCGCTTCAGGCGCACGGGAAACGAGAGCGGTGAGACTTCGAGCCAGAGCTTGCCGTGGTAGCCCGGCGGTGCCTCGTTGAAGCGCGGATGGCCCGGCACGAGCACGCGCGTGAAGAGATCGCAGCGGCCGGTGGAGCTGCGCGGATTGAAGGACGCCGAGACGCCCTGCGGGAGCGCCAGCTCCTCTTCGAGCGGCACGAGGTACACGAGGCCTTTTTCGAGCACGGCGCCGTCGCCGCCGAGCCACAGGCGGCTGGTCTCGAGTTGTTCGAGGCGCTGCTCGAGCGGAGTCGTGCCCGGCAGGAAGCCGGCGCGGATGCGCGAGGCGAAGGCGCCGAGGCGCAGGTCGAGGCTGGCCGCTTGGAGCTGGTGCTCGAGCAGGGCGGGAGCGCCCGCGGAGGGCCGGATCACGGAGCCGAAGCGCTCGCGCAGGTCGCGGTCGACGAGCAGGTGGCCCTGCGGCGGCTCTTGGGCAGTCATGGGGCGAACAGGATGACGTCGCCCCGTCCGGCGCGAAAGCCCTAGCCGCAGCCGATCGAGCGCCGCGACTCGTCGACGATCGTCTCGGCCTCGGCCACCGTGCGCCCGGCGAGCACGAGCACTTCCGAGCTCACCTGCAGCGAGCCTTCGACCTCTTGGGCCACCACGTGGGTCGCGCCAGCCTCGCGCAGGCGCTCCACGTCCGCACGGAACCGCGCGCGGGCCGTGATCGGCACCTCGGCGTTCAGGGCGCGCACTGCTCGCACGGCGCGGACCGTCGCGTCCGGGTCGTTCAGGAGCACGGCAACCTGCGCGGCACTGCGCACGTGCACGTGCTCGAGCAAGTCCGGACGTGTCACGTCGCCGAATTCGATCGGCTCGCCGCGGCTGCGTGCGAGCTTCACGCGCTCCACGCTCAGGTCGAGAATTTCGTAGGGGAGAATCGCGGCCTTGAGCGAATGCGCCAAGAGCTCGCCGCCCACGCCATATCCCAGGATCACGACATGTCCCGAGCGGGCGCGCGACACGCGCTCGGCAAGCGGCCTCGCGGCGAGCCAGCGATCGAGCGGCCTCAGCCGCGCGGCCAAGTGCGTGAGCGCGGGCTTGAGCGATCCCGCGAGCGGCGCGAGCAGCATGGTGATCACGCTCGCGTTCAGAAACTCGGCCAGCTCGTGCTCGCTCTCGAGGCCCACGTCGAAGCCGAGCTGCGCGAGCACGAAGCTGAACTCGCCGATCTGGGCCACGCCGGCGCCCGCTAACAGGGAGACGCGCACCGGGGCTCGCATCAGCAGGCCCGCGAGCGCGGCCAGCGCGAACTTCCCGACGATCAGGCCGAGGGCCAGCAGCGTGACGAGCAGCCACTCCTCGCGCAGCACCTCGAAGTCGAGCAGCATGCCGAGCGAGACGAAGAACAGGCTCGTGAAGAGGTCGCGCAGCGGCAGGACGTCGGCGAGCGCCTGATGTCCGTATTCGCTGTCGGCGAGCACCAGCCCGGCGAGGAACGCGCCAAGGGAGAGCGACAGGCCGACGAGCGAGGTCGCCCAAGCGATTCCGGCGCACACGGCGAGCACGGCCAGCAGGAACACGTCGCGGCGCTGCGTGCGCGCCACCGCGCGCAGCAGCGGAGGCAGGATGAAGCGCGCCAAGGCCACTGTACCCGCCATGACGGCGAGTGCCTTGCCGACGGCGAGGCCGATGGACGCCGCACTCGTGTCGCCCGCGGCGAGCATCGGCACGACGAGCATCATCGGCACGACGCACAGGTCCTGAAACAGGAGGATGCCCACGGTCAGCTGCCCATGCGGCGCATCCACCTCGCCGCGCTCCGACAACCCGCGCAGCACGATCGCGGTGCTCGACAGCGCGACGAGGAAGCCCGCGAACAGCGCGCGCTCGAACGTGAAGCCCGCCGCCGTGGCGAGACCGAGGGTTGCGAGCGTGGTGAGCGCGACCTGCAGTCCGCCTCCCACGAGCACCATGCGCGCGATGCGGCGCAGGCTGGCGAGCGAGAACTCGAGGCCGATGGTGAAGAGCAGCAGCACCACGCCGATCTCGGCCTGACGTTCGACGTCCTCGCTGCGATCGACCAGTCCCAGCCCCGAGGGACCGATCAGCGCGCCCGCGACGAGGAAGCCCGCGATCGCGGGGAGCCGCAGACGATGCAGCGCGAGCACCGCGACGATGGCGGCGGCGAGCACCACGCACAGGTCAGCGAGCAGTTCGGCTCCGTGCATCGAGAGAGGCGGGGAAGATGGGGGCGAGAGGCGACGTCGAGGAGGGGCGCTCGCATCCGCGGAGTCGGGCTTTCCCGGGGTGCGGGCCGAACACTAGACTGTTTGCCCCCAAACTCCAGCACGGAGAGCCCCATGAAGCTTCACGAATTCCAAGCCAAGCAGGTCCTCGGCCGCTTTGGCGTCGCGACCCCGCGCGGTGTCGAGGCGCAGTCGGTCGACGCCGCGGTCGCCGCCTACCACGAACTCAAGTCCCCGGTCGCGGTCGTCAAGGCCCAGATCCACGCCGGCGGGCGCGGCAAGGCCGGCGGCGTCAAGGTCTGCAAGAGCGAGGCGGAGGTTCGCGCGGCGGCCGCGGCGATTCTCGGCAAGACGCTCGTCACCCACCAAACAGGCCCCGAGGGCCAGTTGGTCCGGCGCCTGTGGGTCGAGTCGGGCAGCGCGATCGACAAGGAGTACTACATCGGTATCGCCATCGACCGCGAGTCGCAGGGGCCGGTGATGATGGCGAGCTCCGAGGGCGGCATGGAGATCGAGGAGGTCGCAGCGACGCACCCGGAGAAGATCCTGCGCGCCGCCTTCTCGCCGACGAAGGGCCTCGCCGCCGCCGAAGGCGCGCGCCTCGCGGCCGGGATCGGCATTCCCGCAGCTCTGCAGCCCAAGGCGGTTGAGTTCATGCAGGCGCTCGCCAAGGCGTTCTGCGAGCTCGACTGCTCGATCGCGGAAATCAACCCGCTCGTGACCACGAAGGACGGCCAAGTGGTCGCGCTCGACGCGAAGATCAACTTCGACGACAACGCGCTCTTCCGCCACGACGACATGGTCGCGCTGCGCGACCTGCACGAGGAGCAGCCGCTCGAGATCGAGGCCTCCAAGTACAACCTCAACTACATCAAGCTCGATGGCTCCATCGGTTGCATGGTGAACGGCGCCGGCCTCGCCATGGCGACCATGGACGTGATCAAGCTCTACGGCGGCGAGCCCGCGAACTTCCTCGACGTCGGCGGCGGCGCGAGCGCGGAGCAGGTCACCGCTGCATTCAAGATCCTGCTGGCCGACCCGAACACCAAGGCGATCCTCGTCAACATCTTCGGCGGGATCATGAAGTGCGACGTGATCGCGCAGGGCGTCATCACCGCGGCGCGCGAGGTCAAGCTGTCGGTGCCGCTCGTCGTGCGCCTCGAGGGCACGAACGTCGAGCTCGGCCGCAAGATGCTGTCCGAGTCCGGCCTGCCGATCATCACGGCGAGCAACCTCGACGATGCCGCCGCGAAGGCCGTCGCCACCCTGAAGAAGTAGGAAGGAAGAGCACCATGAGCGTCCTCGTCGGCAAGCACACGCGCCTGATCTGCCAGGGTTTCACGGGCAAGAACGGCACCTTCCACTCCGAGCAGGCGATCGCCTACGGAACCAACCTCGTCGGCGGCGTGACCCCCAAGAAGGGCGGCACCCGGCACCTCGACCGGCCGGTGTTCAACACCTGCAAGGAAGCGGTCGACGCCACCGGCGCCAACGCCACCATGATCTATGTGCCCGCGCCCTTCGCGGCCGCGGCGATCCTCGAAGCGGCGGACGCCGGCATCGAGACGATCGTCTGCATCACCGAGGGCATCCCGGTGCTCGACATGGTCAAGGTGATGGAGAAGCTGCGCGGCGGCAAGTCGCGCCTGATCGGGCCGAACTGCCCCGGCATCATCACGCCCGGCGCGTGCAAGATCGGCATCATGCCGGGCTACATCCACAAGCCCGGTCGCATCGGCGTCGTGTCGCGCTCGGGAACCCTGACCTACGAGGCCGTGTGGCAGCTCACGAGCCGCGGCATCGGCCAGTCGACCTGCATCGGCATCGGCGGCGACCCGGTCAACGGCACGAACTTCGTCGACGCGCTCGCGCTGTTCCACGACGACCCCGACACGCTCGGGATCGTGATGATCGGCG
>VGZD01000001.1 GCA_016872715.1 Planctomycetota bacterium | reverse complement strand
GGCGGCGGCGGCGGCGGCGGCGGCGGCGGCGGCGGCGGCGGCACGGGCGGCGGGACGAATCCGCCGACCACGGGCGGTCCGATCGACATCCTGCGCTCGGAGTACCTCCCCCTGCGTCGCGAGTGGCGCCTCGAGGGCCAGCTCACGAACACCGGAGCCGGCGTGGTGGTCAAGGTCTACCTCGGTGGCACGCCGGGCGGGCTGTTGATCGGCAAGGCCAAGACCGACAGCGCGGGGCGCTTCGTGTTGGTCAAGCGCAACCCGCCGATCGGCCTCAACACGAGGATCTCGTTCGTGACGTCGAACCAACTCGGCTTGCTGAACTGGATTTTCACGATCCTCTGAGTCGATGAAGGCAACGAAGGTGCGCCGCGCGGAAGCTCCTCGCGGCGCACCTTCGTCCCACGAGCACCGCACCCCATGAAGAAACTTCCGCTCCTCGCGCACCTGTTCCTCACGCTGCCCGTCGCGGCCCAAGCCTCGACGCCCCTCTCCGCCAACGCGGCGCAGACGCAGCTCACGAGTTCGACGAACGCCGCGGAGCGCTGGGGCGCCGACTACTTCCCCAACCTCCTGCTCACCAATCAGGACGGCAAGCAACTGCGGTTCTTCGACGACCTGCTCAAGGACAAGGTGGTGGTGATCAACTTCATCTACACCTCCTGCCCCGACGCCTGCCCGCTGGAGACCGCGCGGCTCATCGAGGTTTACGACCTGCTGAAGGACTGGGTCGGCAAGGAGATCTTCTTCTACTCGATCTCGATCGACCCCGACGTCGACACGCCAGAGGTGCTGAAGGAGTACGCAAGGCGCTACCAGATCGGCAAGGGCTGGCAATTCCTCACCGGATCCAAGGCCGACATCCGCACCGTGCGCGAGAAGCTCGGCATGATCCGCTCCGACGAGCAGAGCCTCTCCGACCACACCCTGAGCTTGATGGTCGGCAACCAGCGCACCGGACGCTGGATCAAGCGCTCGCCGATGGAGAACCCCTACATGCTCGCGAACACGCTCGGCACGTGGATCAACAAGAGCGCCGTGCGCCTCACGCCCATGCAGGACTTCAAGGACGCGCCCATCAAGCTGCGTCCGCTGACCCGAGGCGAGGAGCTCTACCGCACGCGCTGCAACGCCTGCCACCTGCTCGGCGAAGAGGACGGCCTGTTGCGCAACGGACCGCCGCTGTTCGGCGTCATCGATCGGCGCGAGCCGGCGTGGCTGCGGCGCTGGATCGCGGAGCCCGACGTGATGCTCGCGGAGAAGGACCCGAAGGTGATGGAGCTCTACGAGCAGTGGAATCGCCTGCCGATGCCGAACCTCAGGCTCGAGCAACCGGATGTCGACGCG
Source organism: Planctomycetota bacterium (assembly GCA_016872715.1). GTDB lineage: Bacteria > Planctomycetota > UBA1135 > UBA1135 > F1-120-MAGs118. The sequence goes on along the minus strand of VGZD01000001.1, from coordinate 121,230 downwards.
ATCCTCGAGTACATGAAGAGCGAGAGCGAATTCCTCGCCGCCAAGCGCGCGAGGCAGGCCGAGGAGGAGCGTGCGTCGGCGCAGGCGGAGAGCGACGCCTACGACATGAGCTACGAGGAGGACGCGAGCGAGGCGAGCGGCGAGCGCAAGCTGCCCTGCTGCGAGAAGCGCAACGACCTCGTGATCGATCGCTTCGGTTCGAGCGACGCTCCGAAGTCGTCGCAGCCCGGCACGGCGAGGAACTCGAGCTCGGCGCCGCGCGCACCGGCGGTGGGCAAGCGCCACGACGAGCCCGCGCGCACGAGCGGCGGCGGCGTGCTGCTCGGCATGGGCCTCGCGCTCGTGCTCGGCGTGTTGCACCTGAGTCGACGCAACTAGGCCGGTAGCCCCCGGACCTCGCCCTCTCCACGAGCGGCCCCGCGCGCGGTTCACCCGCGCGCGGGGCCGCTCGCATGTCGCCTAGGAAGTTTCTTCTGGCTCGTTTCGGCGCAGTCTAGGATTCCTCATTTCAAGCAACACGGCCCGCACGCCTTCGTCGATAGTGGAGCACTGGAGCCCCGTGGGAGTCGACGCCCCGGGCCCGCGAACTCCATGTTCTGGCAGGCAACCGCACAACCCCGATCAGGGGTGCCTCCCGCATCGACGCGCAGGCACCTCTGGCGCGCGCTCGCTGCAGCCCTCGCGCTGCTGTGGGGCGTCGTGTCGAGTGTGCGAGCGCAGCAACCCGCGTGCTTCAACGAACGGGCGAGCCAGAACAGCGCGCAGCAGGGTGCGAATCAGGGTTCGTTCCGACCCGACGTCTCGAGCGATGGTCGCTACGTCGTGTTCGAGAGCACGGCGACCAACCTCGATCCGTGGGACACGCAGCCGCAGTACGACATCTTCGTGCGCGACGTCACGAGCGGCACGACGCAGCGCATCAGCACGCCGTCGACGAGCGTGACGCCCAACGGAGACTCGCGCTCGCCGTCGATCTCCGCGGACGGACAGCGCGTCGTGTTCGAATCCGCCGCGACCAACCTCGTTTCCGGCGACACCAACGGCAAGGTGGATCTGTTCGTCTGGACGCGCTCCACGGGCCAGCTCGCTCGCGTCAGCGTGGCGAGCAACGGCGCCGCGGCCGACGCCGACTGTGAGAAGGCGCGCCTGAGCGGCGACGGGCGCTTCGTCGTGTTCGAGAGCCGCGCCGGCAACCTCGATCCGGCGAAGACTGGCTCGCGCCGCGACGTCTTCGTGCGCGACCTGCTCCTTGGAACGACGCGCTGCGCGAGCCTCAACCAATTCGGCCAGCCCGGCGACCGCGACTCGTTCCATGGCTCGATCTCGGCGAATGGCAATCTCGTGGCCTTCGAGAGCGAGTCCACGAACATGCTGTTCTGGGACACGAACAACCACAACGACGTCTACGTGCGCGACTTCGCCGCGAACACGATCGTGCGCGCGAGCACGGCGTGGAACGGCCTCGAAGGCAATGCGGGCTCGACGCGACCGTCGATCTCTCCCGACGGCCTGTTCGTGGCCTTCGAGTCGCAGGCCTCGAACCTCGCGATCGGCGACACGAACTACCAAAACGACATCTTCCTGCGCGATCTCGCCGGTGGCTTCACGCGTCGCATCTCGGTGTCCACGGCGGGCAATCAGGGCAACATGCGCTCGTTCGAGCCGCAGTTCTCGGGCAACGGCCGCTACGTGTGCTTCCTGTCCGAGTCGAGCACGATGATCCCGTCGGACACGAACAACTTCACGGACGTGTTCGTGCGCGACCTGTCGACGAACGAGACCTTGCGCGTGAGCCGCGGGCGCATGACGAGTCAGGTCCAGAACCACTGCCGCAACGCGCGCATCAGCTCGACAGGGCGCTTCGTCGTGTTCGAGAACGACGCGAACAACCTCGTGCTCAGTGACTTCAACGGCTGCTCCGACGTGTTCCGCTCGGACTGGCTCGCGGACACCGGCAACGAGACGGTGAGCTACTGCGAAGCGAAGATCAACTCGCTGGGTTGCCTGCCGTCCATCTCCGCCGCCGGCGTGGCAAGCCTGACGCAGGGCTCGGGCTTCTCGGTGCGCGCCAGCAACGTGCTGAACCAGAAGAACGGCATGCTGGTGTACTCGATCACCGGCACCGCCTCGAAGTCCTTCTTCGGCGGCATGCTGTGCCTGCGAGCCCCCATCGTGCGCACGCCGGTCCAGAACTCCCTCGGCTCGACGGTCGGCGCGAACTGCACGGGCGTGCTCACGTTCGACTTCAATCGCTATCTGGCCTGCGGCTACGGCCCGCCGCCTCCCTGCCCGCTGCTCATTCCCGGCACGACCGTCCACTGCCAGTGGTACAGCCGTGATCCCGGTTTCCCCGCTCCCGACAACGTCTCACTCTCGAACGCTCTGCGTTTCGTGATCCAGCCATGACCCACACTTGTGCTGCCCTCACGCTCGCCGCTTCCATCCTGCTCTTGCCGTCCTGCGACACGAGCAAGGACTACGGCTCGTCGACCTCCGACGACCCCGTACCGGCGAGCGGCGTTTGGATGCTCCAGTCGCGCGTTCTCTCGAGCGAGTGCGAGCCGGAAGTCCCCGAACGTCGACTGACGGTCAACGTCGTGCAATCCGGCCAGAGCGCGAGCGTCTTCGTGGACCTCGACAGCGATGGTTCCTTCGGCGAGCTCGTCGAGCTTCCGGGCACGGTGCGCGGCGAGCAGTTGCGCGCCTCGGGCCTCATCGACCGCGCCGGCACTCAGTACCACCTCGACCTCACGCTCGACTGGATCGTGTGGGGTTCGATGACCGGAGAGCTGATCGTGACGAGCATGCCGCCTACGGGCAGCAGCGTCCCGCCCTGCATCACCAACGAGGCGGTCACGGCGATCAAGATCAGCAACGCGCCGCTGTTCGACCTCTCCGGAGACTGGGCCGTCACGCAGACCGTGTCGTTCGCCAGCGGTCCGCTGCAGGCGCTCGCCGGATCGGCGGCCCAAGTCGACTGGGACATCGCGCAGGAGTCGGGCAACCTGCTGCGCGGCGTGTTCTACGTCGCGTCGAGCGACACGCGCCGCTACCTCGGCGTCGTCAACGACACCCAGATCATCCTCGGCGGCACCTTTGCCGCATGGGGACAGGAGTTCCACATCACGTACTCGACCTTGAATGTCAACGGCGACGACATGCGCGGGCAACTGCTCGCGCGCTATGGAGCCGACAAGGAGTTCGAGATCGGCTGGAACATCGCGGCCCTGCGTCAGGCGAGTGGGAGTGCTCTGGCGCTCTTGGAAGTCGGGGCGAGCGAGGCCGGCACGGTGGCGGTGCGCGACGACCTCGGCCGGACCATCGAATTCGCGCACGACGGCGTCGCGCCCCTGCGCACGCGGCTCGCGCCGGGCGTCTTCTGGATCGAGAAGGACGGCCAGCGCCTGCCGGTCCTCGCCCGAAGGGGCGCGCGCATCGCCCTCGATTTCGACACGCTCGGGCGCTGAGGCGCGCCGCGCTCAGCGCGGCTGCGCGCGCCGCTTGATGCGCGCGAGCAGCGGCGAGTCCGTCACGAAGGCGTGACCGGGCTGCACGGAGAGCGGGTAGTCGCCCCACCACTCGCCGGCGGCCCAGCAGGCGCTCTCGAGCCCGCGCTCGTCGAGGCGCGCGAGAAAGCGCGTCAGCGCCTCGTGCCAGCGCGGCTCATCGCGCGGAACGCCGTATTCGCCGAGGAAGCCGCGCACGCCGTTGCTCTCGCACCACGCAGCGAAGTCCTCGAGGCGCGCGACTCCGCGATCGAGCAGCCGCGCGTCCTTGCGCAGCTCGTCCTGAAAGGACTGCTGGTAGCGGCCGCTGCCGTCCTCGTCGAAGTAGCAGTGCGCCTCGTAGACCACGTTGCCGGACGGATCGCGGATCCAAGCCGTCGGGCCGTTGACGGCCGTCCAGCGGGAGCTCGTGGACCACTCGAGTCCACCGACGTAGATCGCCGTGCCCAGATCGATCGCGCGGATCGCGTCGACCGCGGCCTGAGAGATGGCTTTCCAGTCGCTCGCCCCCATGTCGTGGGGCTCGTTCATCAGGCCGTAGCCGTGCAGCGCGCGATGGTCCTTGAACGCGCCCGCGAGCCGCTGCCAGAGGTCCGCGAAGTCCGCGCTCGTCACCGGCGCGCGATCGCCGGAGAGCTCGTCGATCACGAACTCGCGCGTCGTGCCGGAGGTCGGCAGCGCGTAGCGGCCGTAGTTGTGCAGGTCGAGGATCACGCGGCACTCGTAAGAGCGCGCGAGGTCGAGGAAGCGCGAGAGGCGGCGCTGCTCGGCGGAGTCGAGCTCGCAGCCGAGCGCGGGCTGGATGCGCTCCCAGCGGAAGGGCAGGCGGAAGAGCCGCAGGCCGTGGCGCGCGAAGTAGGCCACCGTGCTCTCGCTCGGATAGGTCCAGTCCTTGCCGTACGCGCCCGTCGCGGCGCAGGAGAAGCCCGGCTTCTCGTGGCCGAACTCGGCGCCGGCGAGATTGATGCCACGCAGCGGAGTCACCCTAGCCTCCGGCGGGGCGGAACAGGTGCACAGAAGTAGCGCACCCGCGAGCGCGGCGAGCGAGCCTGCAACGGTCTGGAGATTCACGCGTCACTCCTCCATCTCGGCACATCGCCCCCCCGGCTTGCAAGCCCCTGCCGTCAAGGGAGGGATCAGGGCCAGTGCAGGTGGAAGAGCGCGGTCGTCGTGCTCGTGTCGAGCACCGACGACGACAAGGCCTGCGTGCGCACCTCGAGCCGCGCCCAGCGCGTGAAGTCGTAGTGCACGCCGAGCCAGAACTCTTGGAAGGTCTCCGACTGGTCGTCCACCGCGGCGCGCAGGCCGAGCGAGTACCAGAAGTCGTTGGCTCCGATGAAGTAGTCCTCGTTCAGCCAGTGCTTCCACTCGGCGATGCCCGAGAACAGCACGTAGCCGCTCGGCGCGAAGTAGGGGTGGGGAATCGAGTTGATGTCGACCACCGGACCATCGGGATTGCCCTGATCGAAGCCCGTCAGGTCGGCCTTGGCGAGCAACTGCAACTGGCGCGGCGCGAACGAGAGCAGGTACGAACCGTAGGCGTTGACTTCGTAGCGCGTGTTCGCGTCGGAGTAGTCCGCGAGCGCGGCGCTCAGGCCGTAGTCGAGCGCGCGGCTGGCCTTGTAGCCGAGCTCCACGCGGAAGCCGGTACGGTGCAGGTCGGTCGCGAGCGTCTTCCAGTTGTCGGCGACGTACTCGTCGAACATGCGAGCGCCGACGCGCAGCCCCGAGTAGTTCTCGTGCGTCAGGCCGACCGAGTAGTTGAGCCGCTCGGAGAGACGATCGGACTCGTCCCAGGTCGGGAGCTGCAGGTCAGCGTAGATCGCCGTGTTGTCGCCGAGCCTCTTGCGTCCGCTCATGTACAGCACGTTGCCGAGCAGCGGAGCGCCGCCCTCCTTCGGATCGAGTCGCCGCCAGCCGTAGCCGCCGCCGACGTACTCGTCCGCGTCCCCGATCGGGTGCTCGTAGCGCACCGCATAGTCGGTAGTCATCATGTTGTAGAGACCTTCGCGACCGCGGGCATCCTCGTAGTGCAACTTGGAGAGCAGCCGCGGATTTCGCGAAGTGAGCGCGCCGGCGAGCGCGATCGGCGCCTCGCGGTGCAGGGGGCTCAGCTGGATGATCCGCTCGTATTGCTCGATGGCGTCGGCGGTCTTGCCGCGCACGTGGAAGAGCTGGGCGAGGTCGAAGCGGGCTTCGAAGTTGCCCGGCTCCGCTGCGATCAGGTCGCGATACTCGTCCTCGGCCTTGCGCGGACGGAAGTCCTTGAGCTCCTTGGCCTGCTTCTCGTTGGCGACATTGGTCGCCACGACCAGCGCCGCTTCGTAGTCCAGCCCGGAGTTGCTGCTCGCGTCCGTCGAGGACTCGCCGATTCCATCGATCGGGGTCAGGCCGCCGAGCTCGGCAGTGATCACCTGATCGTAGGCCTCGAAGGCCTCTTCGTAGTGGTGATCCCAGTACATGGCCCGCGCATACTCACGGCGCGCGAGCACGCTCGAGGGATCGGCCGCCATCAGGAGCTTGTACTGCGCGCGAGCGGCTTCGTAGTCGCGGCCGAGGGCGAAGTGTCGCGCGAGCGCGAGGCGCGCGCGCGAGTTGCCCTCCGAGATGGCCAACACGCGCGTCAAGGTCCCTCGCGGATCGACGCGCTCGCCGTTGGACTGCGCGATGTTCTGCGCCTCGGCGAGGCGCACCATGGCGACGACGTTGTCGGGGTCGTAGCGCAGGACATGTTGGAAGGCCTCGCTGGCGCCCTTCCAGTCGCCTTCGCCGAGCCCGATCTCGCCCAGCTCGATCCACGCGCGCACGTCGTCGCCGAGCTGGCGCGTCGGCGCCGCGGTCATGGCGACCTTGGCGCGCTCGGCGCGGCCGACCATCTCATACGAGCGTCCGAGCCAGTAGGCGGCCTCCGGCGTGCGGCCCGAGGGATGCTTCATGGCCTCGTGGAACTCGCGCACGGCCTCGAGCGGCCGGTCGCGGTCGAACAGGGCCCGACCGAGCGCGATGCGGACCTGAATCGCCGCCATCTGGTCGCCGGTCGCGCCGGACAGCCAGCTGCGGCACAGGCGCTCGGCCTGCTCGCTGTTGCCGATCTTCTGCAGGTTGCGGCACAGCAGGATCAGCACCTCGGCCTCGGGGCGCGCATTCCCGGACAGGGACTGGCACAGCGTGACGGCTTCCTCGAAGCGCGCCTGATCCTGCAGCACGCGCGCCAGTCCGATGCGCGCGCGCACGCTGGCCGGAGCGTTCTCGGGCACCCGGTCGAGCTGCGCGACCGCGCGCTCGAGCTCGCCGGCCTGACGCAGCATCTCCGCGTAGGCGATGCGGGAGTCGTGATCGACCGGATTGCGGCGCAGGATCTGCTCCCAGTAGGTCGACGCGACGCCGTACTCGCCCACCATGCCGTGGTAGCGCGCGAGCACGCGCTGGTAGGTGCGGCTGTCGGACATCGTCTTGCCGAGCTCGGCGAGCGTGCGCAGCGCGGGACCGGACTGGTAGCCCTCCAGAGCGATCTCGGCGAGGCCGAGCCTCGCGCGCTCGTTCAAGGGGTCGATGGCGAGCACCTGATCGTAGAGCGTGCGCGCCGCCTTGAGGTGCCCGATCGTGACCAACTGGTCGGAGACCTCGAGCCGCTTGTCGAAGTTCGAAGGCTCGATCTCGGCCAGACCGTCGGCGATGCGCGAGGCTTCGACCGCGTCGCCCAACTGCGCTTGGCAGCGCACGAGCAGCAGCGACCACTCGACTTCGCTGGGAAATTCGTCGGAGAGCGTCTGGATCAGCGGCAGGGCGTCGAGCGGCTGCTGCATGTCGAGCAGCACGGGCGCGACGAGGCGGCGCGTGGACTCGAGCGAAGTGTCGAGCGATTGCAGGTACTGGCGGTAGACCGTGAGAGCGCCTTCGTAGTCGCGGGCCCAGGCGCGCGCGCGCGCGAGCAGCGCGGCGATTTCCGAGTCCTTCGGAGTGCGGCGGAGCACGTATTCGAGCTGCGCGGCGGCTTCCGTGTAGCTGCCGCCGACGATCCAGCAGGTGGCCAGCTTGCCTCGCGCGTCCAGATCGCCAGGTGCGAGCTGGACGAGCTTGAGATAGTGGGCGCGCGCTTCGTCGATGCGGTCCTGGGCGAGCAACAGTCCCGCGTACTCGGAAAGAGATTCCCGGTCGGCGGGGTAGATCTGCAGGATGCGCTCGTACTGGTCCATCGCCTCGACGCGGCGATCGAGCTTGAGCGAGTTGCGGGCCGAGCGCAGCAGGATGTCGCGCTCCAGATCGAAGGACGGCGCGCTCGCTTGGGGCTCGCTGGGGGCGGCGAGCGGCGCGGCGGGCGTCGCGGTCGGTGCGGTCGGTGCGGTCGGCGCGGTGAGCGCGGCCGAGGTCGGTGCGGTGGCGCCTCCCGAATGTGGGACCGCTCGCGCGCGGTCGGAGTCGTCCGGCGCAGGGACGGCGCGCGCCGAGGGGAGGTTCAGGTCATCGAAGGAGTCCTGCGGACCGAGCCCCGCGTCAGGGCCTTCGAGCGACGGCCGCGGACGCGTCCAGTTGCCGGCGTAGGCGGGCGGCGGCGGAGTCGAGCCGCTGTCGGCGTCCTGCTGGCAGGCGCTCGCCAGACACAGTAGCGCCATCGCGCACAGGAACGCGCGGTCAGGCTTGGTTCGGTGGGGAACGATCGTGGACATCGTGGGCTCCGAGAAGTCGGGTCTCGGGGGGGGTAGACCGCCTCGCGAGAAACGGGGATGACCTCCGTGGATCGACCGCGTGGCCGCCGGACTTGAACCTCGGCGCGGCCCACCGCTCGTCCGCGCCACCGGAAAGAGCTTCCGGCAGCCCTTTCCAGAGCAGGGCGGAACTCGCACGAGTTCACAGCAGTTCCCGACACGCGCCTCGATCAGGGGGGATGCTTTGGTCGACGGAAGGACCCTCCCCGTAGGCCAGCTCACCCCCGCGAGCCGCCTGCACAAGGGGATTCTCGCGGAAACATCTACACCTCGTGACCACCAAGAACCGCCTCCGGCAGCCGCTGATGCTGCTCACCCTCGCGATCACGCTCACGTACCTCGTGTATCGAGCGCTGTTCACGCTGAACCTCGAAAGCCCCTACGCGATCGCGGCCTCCACGATCCTCTACGCCGCGGAACTGTGGGGCTGCTTCTCGATGGCGCTGTTCTTCCTGCAGGTGTGGGAGCTCGAAGAGCCGCCCCAGCAGCCGATCTTGGAGGGCCGCACGGTGGACGTGTTCGTCCCCACCTACAACGAGGACGTGCAGATGCTGCGCGGCACGTTGCAGGCGTGCCTCGCGATGGACTACCCGCACCGCACGTACGTCCTCGACGACGGCAAGCGCGCGGAAGTCAAGGCGCTCGCCGACGAGCTCGGCGTCCACTACGTCACGCGCGACAACAACCTCCACGCCAAGGCCGGCAACCTCAACAACGCCCTCGAGAAGACCGACGGCGAGTTCCTGATCATCTTCGACGCGGACCACGTCCCCTCGCGGCACTTCATCACGCGCCTGATCGGCTACTTCCGCGACGAGAGCCTGGCGATGGTCCAGACGCCGCACGCCTTCTACAACTTCGACACGTTCCAAGGCGTGGTCGACTACGTGAAGCGGCGCTTCTGGGACGAAGGGCAGCTCTTCTACAAGGTGCTGCAACCCGGCAAGAACCGCCTCAACTCGGTGATCTTCGCCGGTTCGGCGGCCATGTTCCGCCGCCAAGCGCTGGCCGAGGTCGGCTACATCGCCGTCCAGACCATCACGGAAGACATGCACACCGGCATACGCATCGCGTCGCGCGGCTGGAAATCGCTCTACGTGTCCGAGCGCATGATCGCCGGTCAGGGCGCGAGCGACGTCAGCACCTTCCACAGCCAGCGTCTGCGCTGGGGTGAGGGCAACCTGTCGATCCTCGCCTACGACAACCCGCTGACGATGCCGGGCCTCACGCTCACGCAGCGCCTGTCGTACCTCGCCTCGATCATCCACTGGGCCGGCGGTCTGCCCAAGATGGCGATCTACGCCACGCCGATCCTGATGCTGTTCACGGGCGTCGCGCCGGTGCGCGAATTCACTTGGACCATGGGCGTGATCTTCACCGCCTACATGCTCTCGATCGTCTACACGATGCGCGCCGTCACCGATGGCCGCGCCTCGATGGGCAACGTCGAGTTCTTCAGCATGGCGAGCTTCTGGACGCAGACGCGCAGCCTGTGGCGCGCCGTGTTCGGCCGCAAGAAGTCCAAGTTCGTCGTGACCGCCAAGCGCGGTCGCCAGAAGGCGAGCATGCTCCCGCTCGTCGGCCCGCAGTTGGTGCTGATCGCTCTGAGCGTCGTGGCGCTGGGCTGGGGCTGGTCGATGCAGCTGTTCTTCAAGGACTCGATCGACTATCTGGGCTTGGGCATCTCCAGCGGTCTGGTGCTGTTCCACATGAAGATCGCGCTCGACTACGTGCGCCGCGCGATGACGCCGGCGAGCCGCCGCTTCAACTACCGACACCTGATCAACCTGCCGATGCGCTACGAGTGGCTCGACGCCGAGGGCGCGCGCCGCTCGGGCCTGGGAGTCACGACCGACCTCACCGAGCAGGGCTTTGGCCTGCTGGCCTACGACGAGATCCCGATCGCCAGCGAAGGCAGCTTCGAGCTGCACGCCAACGGCAATCTGGTGCGTTTCCGCGGCAAGCTGCGCTCGTCGGAATCGCGCACCAACGTGGGCGGCGCGACGGGGCCCCGCTGCTGGCGCTACGGCATCGAGATCGCGGAGATCGAGGTGCACGACCGCGACGCGCTGATGCGCGTGTGCAACGAATACGCCGTGCCGATGTGGTTCGCGGAGTTCGAGCGCGGCGACTCGGCGCAGCCGACGCGGCGCTGGTTCGGCGGCGCGAAGCGCGAGAGCGACCGCCCCGAGTTCATCCTGCCGGTCGTGCTATCGGCCGAAGGCAGCGCCAAGCCGATGCACACGGTGTCGCGCGACCTGTGCACCGGCGGCCTGCGCTGCATCCTGCCGACGCAACGCGAAGCGGGCGAGACGCTCGACGTCGAGCTGCCCTCGCCGCTGGGCCTGATTCGCGGCAAGGCGAGCGTGCTGCGCTCCGAGCAGGTGCTCGCGGGCAACCACGACCTGTGGGAGACGGCGCTGCAGTTCAGCCGCTTCGAGGGCTCGGGCCGCAGCTTGATGCAGTCGTTGATCTCGCAGAATGAGCGCGACGCGATCGCGCCTGCGCTGAGCTTCGACGCGAAGCTGCGCAAGCGCCCGGTGCTCGCGCCGGTGTTCGCGGCCTCCTTCGCGGCCCTCGCCATCGCGCCGATCTTCTACGGCATCTTCCGCGCGACCTACGCGGATGAAATGGCCTTGCGCTCGCACTTGAAGGACACGCTGGCGCGCTCCGACACGCCCGAGCTGATGCGCATCTATCAGGAGACGATCTCGAGCCCACAAGCCGATCGCTTCCGCCTGCTGCTCCTCAAGGACAGCCTCGAGCGCGCCAAGCTCTGGCCCGAGCTCACCAACGTGTGCCGCAAGCTCGTCGAGCTCGATCCCAACTCGATCGACATGTCCATGTCGCTGTGCTACGCGTACTCGACCTGCGGCGAGCACGATCTCGCCCGCGAAGAGATGGCGAACCTGCGCGAGCTGCTGGACCTGCACCGGGCCGATCCCAAGGTCAGGCTCGAGGCCGAGTTGCTCTTCGCGCACAACCTGATCGCGGCCGATCGCCGCTTCGAGGCGTGCGAGGTCTACGCGCGGCTCTTGCCGACGTATCCCGAGGCGCTCGACGCGCGACGCGAATACGCCGGCTTGCTCTCGGGCCTCGGCCGCTACGAGGACGCGCTCAAGACGCTCGAAGGCCTGCCGCTCGACCGCGACACGCGTCTGGAGATCATCCACATTCACTGTGCCCGTCAGAACTTCTCCGCCGCGGAGAAGGACTGCCGCATGCTGATGAAGCTCGCCCCCGGCGATGCGGAACTCGCGCGGCTGCTGCCCGAGATCCTGACGTGGAACCGCGACTTCAAGGGCGCCGTGCGCCACTACCAGTCCCTGCTCGCCGCGGCCCCGAAGGACAGCGAGCTGCGCGCGCGACTCGCGACAACGCTCTTGTGGTCGGGCGACAAGGACGGCGCGCTGGTCGCGTTCCAACAGCTCATCGACGAGGGCTCGAGCGACGAACCGGTGGTCGAGGGCTATCTCGACTCCGTCAACGGGGCCTCGGGCACCGACGAGCGCACGGCGCACAGCGTGCGGCGCATCGCGGCGCGCGCGGCCGAGCGTGAGTCGTCGGACGTGGAGTTCCTCGTGAGCCTGAGCACGGCGCTGCGCAAGACGCGCAACAGCGTGGAGTCGGTGCCGTTCCTCGAGCGCGCGCTCGAGCTGCGCCCCGAGGATCGCGCCGTGCGGCTCACGCTGGCCGACGCCCTGCACGAGCTCGGCGAGTACCGCCGTGCCGATGCGCTCTACGCGGGCTTGATCCCGGAACGTTCGAGCGAAGTCGCTCGCCGCGCGCTGCGCCAATAGCGCGCAACGGCCGAGTTCCACGCGCCCTCGCGGATGCACGCGCATCCGCGAGGGCGCCGCGCTTGCAAGCGACTCTCGGCGCTCGTGCCGTGCTCGGCGCCATGGAAGAAATTGCGGTTGGCGGAACGGAGTTCCACGCGCGAGAGACGCGACGGCGCGCGGTTTTTTTTGTTGTCAGGTCCGCGCCGCCCAAGGAGCGACATGGGGATACGGTTGCATGGCACCCTCTCGCGCATGCGTGGGGTGGCCGTTGCGATTCCCAACCCTCTTCAAGGACCCCCCGCTCATGTTCCGTGACTCCCTCCACCGACGACTCGAAGCCCAGCGCCTACACGACGTCGCATCGAAGCCCGGTCTGCGCCGCGCCGCGGCCTTGCTCGCGGCCGCGCTCCTCGTCGCTCCCCTCTCCGACGCCCAGCAACGCAACGTAGGAGCGGGCAATCAGGGCAACTCCGCGAACGCCGGTGGTGGCGTCGGCGGAGGCGTCGCATCGAACCCCACGGCGCGGTCGACGAAGGTCCCCGGCTCGCTGAGCTCCACCGACGTGCCGCTCCCGTCGAACCTGATGGACTTCGTGTCCGACTTCGACGCGGCCGTGCGGCTCGGCAAGGCGCTGTTTTGGGACGTGCAGGTCGGCTCGGACGGCTTGACGGCCTGTGCCTCGTGCCACTGGCACGCGGGTGCGGACGTGCGCGCCAAGAGCCAGCTCTCGCCCGGCCATGACGGCGTCTACCAGCCGTTGCCCGCGGGCGCCGGTGGCGTAAACTACGAACTCAAGTCGGGCGACTTCCCGTTCACCGAGCGCGCGAATCCCAACGACCACGACTCGCCGCTGGTGCGCGACATCAACGATCGCGTGTCTTCTCTGGGCATCCCGCACCGCCTGTCCACGGGTGTCACGCCGGGTGTGGGTCAGGAGGCTGGCATCGTCGTGCAGGATCCGCCGTTCAATCTGAACGGATCCAACGTCGGCCGTGTCGAGCCGCGCAACACGCCCACGGTGATCAACTCCATCTTCAACGTGCGCAGCTTCTGGGACGGCCGCGCACAGGAGAAGTTCAACGGCGTGAACATCTGGGGCGATCTCGACCCCAGTGCGCGCGTGCTCGAGCTCGACGCGAATGGCAACCTCGTGTGGACGGCCGTGCTGCTCGACAAGGCCGCGCTCGCGAGTCAGGCCGTCGGTCCGGCGCTCTCGGACTTCGAGATGAGCTACGCGGGCAAGTCGTTCCCCCTCCTCGGTCGCAAGATGATCAGCGCGATGCCGTTGCGCGATCAGTTCATCGATCCGACGGACGTGCACCTCGGCCAGTACAGCGCCTTTCCCCTGCGCGGCGTGACAGGCACGACCACGTACGCGGACCTGATCGATGCCGCGTTCCACGATCGTTGGCACGACGGCACGGGCAACGTCGGCGGCTTCACCCAAATGGAGCAGAACTTCTCGCTCTACTGGGGCATCGCGATCCTGTGCTACGAGTCGCAGCTCGTGTCCGATCAGGCGCCCTTCGACCGCTACGCCGCGGGCGACGAGACGGCGATGACGCCCGAGGAGAAGGAGGGTCTGAAGATCTTCACCTCCGGTGGTGCAGCCTGCCTGGCGTGCCACTCCGGTTCCGAGTTCGCGGGCGCGACGTGGTCGCAAGTCGAGCACGAAGGCCTGGTCGAGCACATGGCGACCGTCGGCTCGCAGGCCTTCGACCAGCTCGCCTTCACCACGTTCCCAGATTTCTCGCGCAACGTTCTGTCGTTCGACCCGCGCGGCGGGCAAATCCAGATCCTCACGCCCGGCGGATCGGTGGTCGCGTTCGGCACCGTCCCGGGTTCGATTCAGAACTGCGTCACCGAGGAGCTCGAGGTCAACCTGCAGCCCGGTCCCGCCGCTCCGATCATCCCGGGCGGGGACCAGCTCGAAATCGCCTTCGAGTCGGCAGTGACGGTCGAGTCGCTCGGCCAGCGACTCCCCTCTGGGCTGTGCTACGTCAACCTCACGGTCTTCATGGAGTGGGGCAACAACCCCTCACTCCCGGCGGGCCTCTACCCCGTGCTCGTGAACGGCACACAGATCGGCGCGCTCGACATGGGCACGGCGGCGCCGGACGGCATCTACGATGTCGGCTACTACAACCTCGGCGTGCGCCCCTCGTACGAGGACATCGGCGGCGGCGCGAACGGTCCCTTCGGGCCGCTCTCGATCTCCAAGCGCCTGCAGGCCGGTGACCCGACGGTGGCCCAGTGGGCGCCTCCGGGCGGCGTGAGCGGGAGCGAGTACGCCATCGTCAACGGCACGTTCAAGACGCCGTCGCTGCGCAACGTCGCTCTGACCGGCCCGTACTTCCACAACGGGGGGGCCGGCACGCTGGAGCAAGTGATCCAGTTCTATTCTCGAGGCTCGGACTTCGCGGAAGTCAATGCTCAGGACCTCGACGAGGACGTGGACGGCGTCGGCTCGCTCCGCAACAAGCCCGCGAAGCAGGCGGCGCTGGTGGCGTTCCTCCGCGACGCGCTGCTCGACCCGCGCGTGGCAACGCGCTCGGGCGTGTTCTGCACGCCGTCGCTCCCGCTGAAGGACGGCTACGACGGCAACGAGTTGTTCGTGGTCGACAACGACCTCGGCGAGGCGGTGCCGACGATCAACGAGCTGCCCCAGACGGGTGCGGCCGGTGGTCCGGCGTTCCGCGGCTTCGCCGACATGCTCGCCGGTGGCATCAACGTGGTGCACGACCCCGTGGTGCGCGTCGAAGAGGAGGTCGTGCACGGCTGCGGCCCGCTGGCGAAGATCTCCGACTCGGAGGGCGCAGTCCGCATCTACTTGACGAACCGGCCGACGGACACGGTCACGATCGACATCTCGGTCAGCGACTCGAGCGAGATCGAGATCGAACCCTCGCAGTTGGTGTTCACGAGAAGCGACTGGTTCCACCCGCACGCGATCAAGATCAAGGGCGTGAGGGATGGCGAGTTCGATGGCACGACGACGGTGACCCTCGTGACGTCGAACGCGCACAGCACGGACTTGCGCTACGACGGTCTGGCGGTCGCGGACGTGACGATCCAAGTCCTCGACACGACTTCGGTCGACAACCAGCTCTACGTCGATGTGGCCTCTTCCGCCGCGCACCCCAATGGCAGCATCGCGGCCCCCTACCTGCGCGTGAACGATGCTCTCGCCTGCGCGGAGGAAGGCGCCGTGATCCACGTCGCTCCGGGCACGTACCACGAGAACGTGCTCGTGCAGGGTCGCGACGTGACGATCGACGGCTGGGGTGCGACGATCGACGGCGGCATGGCCGGTCCGTGCGTGACGGTCTTCGGGGCCGCGACCCACGGAACGGTGCTGCGCGGTCTCAACCTGATCCACGGCGGTGGCCAGAACTCGCAGGCCGGAGCGCTGTTCGTCTCCGACAGCACGAGCGTGCTGGTCGATGGCTGCGTGCTCTCCGACAGTCAGGGCCAGCAGGGCGGCGGCATCTACGTGCGCAACAGTTCGCACCTGCAGGTGGTCGATGCCGTGGTCGAGCGCAACGTCGCGCAGCAGCAAGGTGGCGGCGTGTTGATCGACGGCGGCAGCCTGTCGCTCACGAACTCGATCGTGTGGGACAACAGCGCCCATGGCGACGGTGGCGGCGTGCTCGTGATGAACTCCGCGCAGCTCGCGATCGACGGCGGCCTGATCCTGCGCAACAGCGCTGGCCAGCGCGCGGGCGGTCTGTTCGTGAACGGCGGCAGCGCGAACATCCACAACCTGTCGGTGAGCTTCAACTCGGCCAACCAGCAGGTCGGCGGCATGCTCGTGATCAACTCCGCCAACTTGATCGCCCGAGGCCTCAAGGTGGCCAACAACGACGTCCAGAATGGCGGCGTGGGCGGCCTGTTCGTGGACGGCGGCGTGCTCGACCTCGTGCACGCGACGGTGGCGACGAACTCGGGCACTCAACTCTACCTGATGAACTCGATGAGCATCTCGATCGTGAGCAGCATCGTCTGGGGTTCGGGCATCGGCGACGCCGTGGCCTCCAACCTCCAGTCGGCGTTGCCCGGTTCGGTCAACTACTCGATCGTCGACTGGGGCGGCTTCGAATCGCAGACCTACCTGCGCGCGGATCCGCTGTTCGTCGACGCCGCGACCGGCAACCACAACGTCCAGAGCGGCTCGCCCGCGCAAGACGGTGGCGATGTGGGTAGCGTGGACGACGACGGCTCGCGCGCCGACATGGGTGCGCACGAGATCGTGGGCAACTGAGAGGCTCCCAGAGCCCAAGCTTGCTGCGCGACGCCGTCCGGGCAACCCCGGGCGGCGTCGCGCGCTTGCCCCTCCCTCATCAGGAGGGCGAGCCCGAGCATCGGGCGAAAGCACGCTAGAATCTCACGCGTCGAACCAGAGCGGATCACGCTTGGCGCGCGCGGCCACCCGCGCCCTTCAAGGAACCGAGCCCGCGCTGGCCGAAGAAGACCGCTTCGCGCGCCCCCCATCGGTCGCCCACGAGCTCCATGGCCCCCCAGAACAACACGTTCGTCCTCGCGGGAGACCTCCCGCCGCTGCTGTCCCGACGCGACCTCGAGCGCTGGCACGCGACGCCGCCCCACGGCCACCCGTTCCGCGCGCTCCAGATCGACCC
This sequence comes from Planctomycetota bacterium, assembly GCA_016872715.1. GTDB lineage: Bacteria > Planctomycetota > UBA1135 > UBA1135 > F1-120-MAGs118. Next base: position 104,599 of record VGZD01000001.1, on the reverse strand, counting down.
CGGCTCGGCGGCCGAGCCCGTACTGCGCGAGCTCATCGAGCTCGGAACGCGCGTGGTGCTGTTCGCCGGACTCGTGTGCCCCGAGGCCGTGTTGGGAGCGCGCCTGCTCGGGCTGCGCGTGATCCTCGCGCTGCGCCGCGAGGACCTCGCGGGCGCTCGACTCGGCGACTGGCGCGATCCGCGCGTCGCGGCACCGTTTCATGCGCACCTCGTGCTCGGCCTCGGCGTCGATCGCCCCTTGCGCGTTGCGACGGACGAGAACCACGCGTGGACGACGAGCTACATCGCCGGCGATCTCGCCTCGGTCGATCTACACCACGTGCTCATGCTCGCGGACAAGATCCTCGACACCACGTCACAGCCGCCGTGGGGCGTGTCGACCTTCTGGCAGGTGTGCGCCGAGCTCGAGCTGTGGCGGACGATCGCGAGCGGCGACATCGAGGCCGAGGCGCTCACGGTGCAGGAACGCAACTGGCAGCGCTGCTTCCGCATGCCAGGGGCCGAGTTCAAGTCGACGCGCACGCGTCCCACGCTCGCCAATCCCGGGCGCAAGCCGCGCGTTCTTTTCGTTTCCCACGAGCTCTCCAAGACCGGCGCACCGACGGCCATGCTGTGGGCGCTGCGCGGCATGCGCGAGCTCGGCACGAGCTTCGAACCCTGGGTGCTCGGCATCGGCGATGGCCCGATGGAAGAGCTGTTCGTCGAGGAGGTCGGCGTGGAGCGCTTCCGAAAGGCGCACTTCCAAGACGACTTCCCCCACTACGGCGAGATCCTCGCCGCCTACGATGCCATCGATCCGGAAATCGTGTTCCTGAACGCCTCGCCGGTGTACGCCCATGCGCCGCTGCTGCGCTGGAAGGGCATTCCGGTGGTGTGGTGGTTCCACGACGGGATCAACGTGGCAAAGCGCGACGGCCACCTGTTCAGCCAGAGCGCGCTCGAAGCGTTCCATCGCTACGCGCTGCACAGCTCCGATCGCGTGCTCACCGCGTCTCACGACACGGTGCGCCAGATCGAGCTCTTCTGCCCGCCGATCGAGGGCCGTGTGGGCATGGTGCCCTACGGCTTCGACGTCGACGCGATCCTGCGCGAGGGCGAACGCCTGCGCGCCGAGCGCGCGGAACTGCGCGCGGAGTTCGAGATTCCCGACGACGGCGTGCTGTTCGCCTGCGTCGGCAGCCTCGAGCGCCGCAAGAACCAAAAGCGCCTCGTCGAGGCCTTCCAAAACCTCCTGCGCTCGCTCCCCGAAGCGGAGCGCGGCAAGCATCATCTCGCACTCGTCGGACGCCTCGACCCGGACAACCTCGGGCCCAAGAGCTTCCACTCCGAGATCCTCGCCGCGATCGAGCCGGAGTTCGCCGCGCAGGTCCACATCACCGGCCCGCGCCCGAGCGGCTTCCCGATCATGGTCGCGGCCGACTGTCAGGTGCTCGTTTCGACGAACGAGTGTTCGCCGCTCGTCAACATCGAGTCGATGCTACTCGAGACGTTCGTGATCTCCTCGCGCGTGCACGGCATTCCCGAGGTCGTGCTCGACGGCGTGCGCGGCAAGCTGGTCGAGCCCGAGGACGTGGCCGACATCGAGTCGGCCCTGCGTTGGCTGGTCGAGACCCGGGCGCGCAAGCCGCAGGAGCTCGATGCGATCAAGGCGCGCGCAAAGGCCTACGCCATCGCGAACCACGGCTTCGTCAACACGGGCAGCATCGTGCGCGAGGAGCTCCAGCGCATGCTCGAACTGCGCAAGGGACCCTCGACGCGCCTGGTGGGCGAGGTGGCCAATCGCGGGCTCGAGGGCGAGCTCATGCTGCGCTGGTCCCTGGTCAAGCACGATGCCTGGCACGCTTGCCTGCTCACGCGCGAGCGCTGCCACACCTTCCACAACTCCGACGCGACGTTTCCGACGCCGACGCAGTCGGCCGCGACGCGCGGCGCCTGATCAGGCCTGCGGCTCGGGCTCGCCCGAGCGCGCGGCCGCCTGTTCGGCCGCGGTCGGCGCCTGAAACGTGCCGTAGAGGAGTTGGTGGTACGTCAGCGCCAGCAGCGCGCCCTCGTACTCGGGCGACTTGATCGCCGGAGGCTCGCTCGCGAGCGCCGCGAGCGCCGCCGGATCGATCGCGAGCGAGAGCAGCTCCGTGGCGAGCTCGTGGGCAGCGCCGCGGGCGAAGGTCCGCCCGATCCGGTGCGCCCCGCAGAACTCGGCGTTTCCAGCGCTGTCCGAGGCCAGCACGGGAAGTCCGTGCAAGCTCGCGCGCTCGAGCTCGAAGGACGGGTTGCCCAGCCCGAGCGTGGGCACGACCAGCAGGTCGAGCGCTGCACAGGCCGCGTCGAACCGGCCGAACTCGTAGTCCTCGTGCCAGTGCACGCGCACGGCCACGGGGCTTGCGAGCACGCGCTCGCGCAGGGCTTCGAGCTCGCCTCGATCGACGTCCGCGCAGCGGACGTGCACGTGCAGCTCGAGCACTTGCGACTGCTCGGCGGCCTCGAGGAAAGCATCGACGAGCACGCGCAGGCCGTCGGCGCGCGACGCGCTGCCGCAGAAGCCGACGCGCAACGACTTGGAAGGCGTGCGCGCGGCGACGCGCACGGCACCGACGTCGATGCTCGCGGCGCTGAACAGCGCCTTCGCGGGCGAGAGGCCGAAACGGGCGATGTACTGGTCGCGGACGAACTCGCTGGGCGCGAGCAGGAGGTCGAGGTCGCGCATGCGGCGCGTGAAGCGATCCATGCGGCGCTCGATCGAGTCGCCGAACTGCTCGTGGAACTGCTCCTGCGCCTTCCACTTCGCTTCGCGCAGCGCGGTGCGCGTCGCGTGAACCGCCGCCAACGGACGACGGCCCTTGACGCCGCGCGTGGCGTCGTAGCGTTGCCGGTAGAGCCGCTTCCACGACTGCGAGAACGTCTCCGGCGGAGCGGGGCGGCGCGCCTCGTGCTCCGCGACCTCCGCGTCGCGCAGCTCATTCCAGTGCTCGCCGTGCAGGCACGGTCCGCACTTCGCGAGGTCGATCGTGTCGCACGTGCTGCCATCCGTGCGGCACACGCGGTGCTTGAGCGGGCACATCGGCCAGAAGTCGCGCGCCGTCATCACCGACTTGATGTTGAGCGAGCGCACGATCTCGAGCAGGCCGATGCCGAGCGTCTCGAGATCGTGGAAGTGCACGACGTCGGAGCGCAGCTCGCCCAAGAACAGCTTGAACTCGGCCTCGACATCGTGGTGCACGTAGGAGCGCTCGAACGGCGTCCACTCGAGCGCACCGCGGTTGAAGAAGCGGATCGTCACGCGGCCGCGGCGCTCGGTGTACACGTGGCCATCCGGCAGCGACGGATCGCCGAAGCGCGTGAAGATCGCGACGTCGTGGCGCTGCGACTGCGCGCGCGCGATGGCCCACACATGCTCGGCCACACCGCCGTGGCCGTGGGGCGAGAACTCGTTGGTGACGTGGAGGATGCGCATGAAAGGGTCGGAGTGAGGAGGCTCGAGCGCTCGTCGCGCGACAGCGTACGGCAGGACTCGCTCAGACGTAGAAGGCGGGCGTCCGCCAGACCGCGGCGTGGGTGGCGTCTGGACGGCCTCGGATGACCTCGGTGTAGAGGTTCACGCTGCAGACTCCAAGGTCGCCCGCGGGCAGTGAGCACTCGAGCGCGACAGGCCCCTGCTGGGAACGAGCGGTGGTCTTGGCGTGCAGGATGCGCTGGCCGACGCCGTTGTGGATCTCGATCCCGAATTCGACGTCGAGGTCCGCGGGCCCCTCGAGCAGCACGCGCGAACGGAAGTGTCGGCGACCGGCCAGTCGGAAGTCGTGGTAGCGCAGGACGCCGCGAGTGCTCTCGAGGCTGGGTCCGAGGGTGAACTCGTCGCGACTGCGGGCGACGTGGGCCTCGCGTGGGAGCCCCTTGAGCGAAGAGCCCTGCGCGCCCGCGGAAGTCGACCAGAACAGCCGGAGCCCGTGCTCGGCCGACGGCTGGCTGGCCTCGATGGAGTAGCCCGCGAGCGCCATCGCGGTCGCGCACTCGCTCAGGAACATGCCTTGCATCTGGGAATCCCAGCCCGTCTCCTTCATGCTGAGCTCGTGTCCCTCGTCCGCGGGCCGGGACTGCTCCGGCCGGTCCTTCAGGAAGGTCCGCAGCACGCCGTCGCGCTGCTCGGCGCTCAGGCCGAGGAATGCCGCCAGTTGGTCGGAGACCTTTTCGGGCTCGAGCGCCATCTGCTCCTGTCGCACCTCGATCCAGCGGTCGCCGAGCTGGGCACGCACCTCGTGCCACGCAAGGATCGTGGTCGCCCAGCTGCGGCAGTGGTACCAGAACGGCGTCTGCGGGAACTTCGTCACGCGCGAGAGCACGTTCTCGATGCCGCGGCGCTGGCAGTAGATGAAGCGCGCGTTGGGGAACATCTCGAGCAGGAGCGGCGCGACGCGCACCGCGGGAGCGCCCTCGAAGTCGCTCGGCGACTTGTCGCACCAGCGTCCGTCGGGGTAGCGCTGCTCGAAGAACGCCTGAAAGTAGTTGATCACGTGCGTCCGCAGCGCGGGCGTGTCGAACTGGTCGAGCAGGTAGCAGCCGCCGCTCCCGGGGAAGTTGCTCGCCACCAAGTCGGCCGCGTTGAGCATCGCCTGCAGCAGGGTGCTGACGTGCCCTTCGTTGTGGCCCGGGATGCCAGCTCCGCGGGTGAGCGCGTACCCCATGGCGCTCGTGCCGGAGCGCACGCTCCCGAGCACGAAAATCGGCGCCGACCTGTTCGCCCGCCGCCGCTCGGGATGGAGCACGTGGTCGAGTTCAGCCGGGGTCTGCTGGGTCTGCATGGTGGTCAGGCAGGTGAGGGGGGGGGGACACGAGCGCGTGGAGGTGCGATCGGAGTCTCGGCGACGGCCCGGCCTAGCGCAACGCGCCGATGTGCGAACGCTTCCGGCGGCGAGGGCTTCGCAGAACGCGCCCGGAGAGCATAGGACGGGTTGGACCGAGGGGCGGTTCCCCCCCCGCGCGGCAACTTCACGTCACGGCACGTGCCTCCCCGTTTGTCACGAGACAACCGCAGCGCGCCGGGCCGCCCTCGGGGTCGAGATGGCCAACGCCTAGGTGCGCGAGGCCTCGAAGATCGACTGGATCGCGTCGTCGAGGGCCGCGTTGAACTCGGCGTCCGACTGCTGGGCCGAGAGACCCTCGGTGAGCGCGCGGCTGAAGCTCGCGATCATGCCGTGATTGCGGGCGAGCTTCTGGTTGCTGCGCACGCGCGAGTAGCCGCCCGAGAGCGCCACCACGCGCGCCACGTTGGGATGCTCGATCAGGCGCGCGTAGGAGTCGTCGATCTCCGGCAAGGTCAGCTTGAGCATCACCGTCGCGTCGGAACCGAGCTCGTCCAAGTGCGCGCACAGCGCCTGCTCGAGCATGTCCTCGGCGGCCAGCTTGTCCGGGCAGTCGATGTCGACCTCGGGCTCGATGATCGGCACGAGCCCAGCCGCGCAGATGCGCTTGCCGACCTCGAACTGCTGGGCCACGACCTGCTCGATGCCCGCCTCGTTGGCCTGCTTGATCACCGAACGCATCTTGGTGCCGAAGACCATGTTCTTCGCGGCGCGCTCGAGCAGCTTCTCGAGCCCGGGCATGTCCTTCATCAACTGCACGCCGTCGGCCTCCGCCGCGAGGCCCTTGTCGACCTTCAGGAACGGCACGACGCGCTTCTCTTCCCACAGGTACTGGGCCGAGCCCTTGCCGCGCACTTGGCGGTCCATGGTGTTCTCGAACAGGATCGCGCCGAGGATGCGATCGCCGTTGAAGGACGGCGAGGTCACGATGCGCGTGCGCATCTCGTGCACCTTGGTGTACATCGCCTCTTCGCCCGAGTAGGCGCTCTCGGGCACGCCGTAGAGCTTGAGCGCCTTGGGCGTGCTGCCGCCGGACTGGTCGAGCGCGGCGAGAAAGCCATCCTGAGAGACGACCTTGGTGAGCTGCTGTTCAAACGACATGGCGATGGGCTCTGTAGTGAGTGAAGGGGGTGGAGCGGGATACGGGTCGAAGTGTCCCCGATCTCCGCGAGGTGATCAACCGGGGCCGGGGCTCGTGCGCCCCTATCGACCCGGGGCTGCGGACTTCGGCCGCTCGCTGCGCGCAGCCTGAGCGGCCGCGCGCGCACGCGATGTGTCGATACGCGCCTTCCCAGCCTCGGCACCGTGCGTGCGGCGCGCCCGAGCTCGCCACGACCGCACGGGCTTCCGAGGCTAGGGGTAGGACGAGCTCATGCTCGCCTCGTGCTGCTGCCAGGCGAGCGCGAGCGCGACGCCCAGCGGCACGGCGAGCACCGCCACGCGCCAGCGCGTCGCCGCGCCGCCGATCAGCGACAGGCACGCGGGAGCGCAGGCGAGCGCCAGGCGAGCGGGACTCGGCAGGCTCGAAAAGTGGCTCGCCGCGAGCGACAGAGCGAGCACCTGCACCACCGCCATCGGCACCAGCGCGCGGGAGACATCCACGCCGCGCGGAGGCGTCCCCGCAACGAACGCGCCGAGGAGCACCGCCGCGAGAGAGGCGCCAAACTGCGCGTAGAGAAAGGAACCCGTGAGACCGACGCAGGCGAGCGTCGCGATCACCACCAGCGCGGACAAGCCGACCGCCTCGACACCGCGCGCGCGCTCGGCCACGCGCTCGAGCGAGAGCACACCACTCCCCGCCGCCAACGCGCTGCCACCGAGCTCCAGCGCGAGTTCGCCCGCGCCCATGTCGCCCAGCCGCGCGCGCAAGAGCAGCGCCGCCGCACCCGCGCTCGCCAGCGCCGCCACCATCCAAGTCCGCCGCGGCCGCAGCGACACCAGCGCGCACAGGCCGCCGATCGCGCCGGTCCACCACAGCGCCTCGCTGGACGTGGCCGGCGGCAGCGACGGCCACTCGCCGAGGCTCCAGGCGTGCCCTGCGAGGTACCCGAGCACGACACCGAGCACCCCGAGGGCGCCGTGCCGTCCTCGCCGCGCGCTCCACAGGCACGCGCCACCAGCGCACAGCGCAGGCCCGAGCAGCAGTCCGAACAGCGCCCAGAGCGGGTGGGTCGAGAGGTCCATGGTCGCTCCCTATAGGGGCCGCCGCGCGCGCGCGATAGCCCCCCCGCGCCCGAGTTCCTCGCGGCGAGACGTCGCAAGTGCAATCCTTGGATCCGCTTGGGCTTGGCTCCGCGAGAGCCGATGTTGCCCGCAAGGCGCGAGCCGATGCAAAGCAGCCAGCGACGCTCGAAGGACGCGGCACGGCTTTCCGCTGCGGAGCCGCGGCCGCTCGTCGGCGTGGAGCGAGCGCCATGAACGACTCCAAGCTCGCGCTGGTGATGGGCGGAGGTGGAGCGCGCGCGGCGTATCAGGCCGGCGTGCTGCGCGCCATCGCTCAGCGCTTTCCCAAGCTGCAGCTGCCGATCCTCACCGGCGTCTCCGCGGGCGCCATCAACACCGCCTTCCTCGCCTCGCGCGAAGGCAGCTTCGGCGAGCGCGTTCGCGAGTTGGAGGATCTGTGGCGCGGCCTCTCGACCGAGCGCGTCCTGCGCAGCGACGCGCTGACGTTGTTCAAGACCGCCGCGCGCTGGGCGCTGCGTCTGTCGACCGGCTCGAGCAGCCTCGCGCCGCGTCCGCGCGCGCTGGTCGACACGCAGCCGCTGCGCGAGCTCTTGACCGAGGCCCTGCGCGCCGAATCGCTCGCGCTTCCGGGCATCGCACGCAACCTGCGAGCGGACCTCGAGGCCGTCGCGATCACGACCACCGACTACGCCAACGGAGCGTCGGTCACTCACGTGCAATCGCGCGCGCCGTGCGGCTGGTCGCGCCCCTATCGCGTCGGCGTGCGCGCGGAGCTCAGCGTCGAGCACGTCATGGCGAGCGCGGCGCTGCCGCTGTTCTTTCCGGCGGTTCAGCTCGGTGCGAGCTGGCACGGCGACGGCGGGGTGGGGCTCACCGCGCCACTCGCTCCAGCGGTGCACCTCGGTGCGAACCGCATCCTCGCGATCTCGACGCGCTACGAGCGCTCGTCGCGCGACCCGTTGCCGCCGCCCACGGGCTACCCACCGCCCGCGCAGGTCATCGGCCTGCTCATGAACGCGATCTTCCTCGACCTGCTCGATCAGGACGCGCTCAATCTCGAGCGCCTCAACGAGCTGATCGCGGCGCTGCCCGAGGATCGCCGAGCCGGCCTGCACCCCGTGCGCCTGCTGATGCTGCGCCCCTCGCGCAACATCGCCGCGCTCGCCGCCGCGCACGAGTTCCGCCTGCCGCAGCCCTACCGCTTCCTCATGCGCGGCACGGGCACGAAGGAAACGCGCACGCCCGAATCGCTCTCGATGGTGCTGTTCGAGCGCCCCTACACCAGCGAGCTCGTCGCCATGGGCGAGGAAGACACACACAAGCGCATGGACGAAATCGCGGCCTTCCTCGAGGGCGAGGACCGCTCGGCCCTGCAATTCACGGGTTTCTGGCGCGTGTGAAGCATCGGGCGCTCAGGCAAGATGGGGTTCCCCACTCGCCCCGCGCCCCATGCTCACGCTGCTGCTCCTCGCCGCCTCCACGTCCGACCTCACCGAGCGCTTCGACGGCCCGCGCAACGCGCGCGTGACGCTGTGGGCGAGCTCGCCCGCGCTCTACAACCCGACCGCGATCGACATCGACGCGCGCGGACGCGTGTGGGTCGCGGAGGCGGTGAACTACCGCAAGTGGAACGGCCGCAACCCCGGCCTCGCGCACGCGGCGGGCGACCGCATCGTGATCCTCGCGGACACCGACGGCGATGGCATCGCGGACAGCTCCAAGCTCTTCGCGCAGTCCCCGGACCTCGTCGCGCCGCTCGGCATCGCCGTGCTCGGCTCGCGCGTGATCGTGTCGTGCTCTCCGACGGCGTGGATCTTCCACGATGACGACGGCGACGACGTCGCCGATCGCCACGAGCCGTTTCTGACGGGATTCGGCGGCTTCGACCACGACCACGGCCTGCACTCCTTCGTCGGCGGCCCCGATGGCGCGTGGTGGTTCAACGTCGGCAACGCCGGTCCACACCGCGTGCAGGACGCGCTCGGCCGCTGGCTGCGCTCCGGCTCGATCTACAACGACGGCGGTCCCGCGCTGGTCGACAATCGCCCCGCACTGGTGTCCGACGACGGCCGCGTGTGGACCGGTGGTCTCGCGCTGCGCGTGCACAGCGACGGCTCGCGGCTCGAAGTGCGCGCGCACAACTTCCGCAACAACTACGAGCTCGCGCTCGACTCGTTCGGCAACGTCTTCCAGACCGACAACGACGACGGCCCGAGCGCCTCGCGCACGCTGTGGTGCCTCGAAGGCGCCAACCACGGGTTCTTCTCGCCCGACGGCTCGCGCCTGTGGAGCGCCGACCAGCGCCCGGGTCAGGACACGCTCTGTGCGCACTGGCACGCCGACGATCCCGGCGTCGCGCCAAGCGGCTGCGTCCACGGCCACGGCGGTCCCACGGGGCTCGTGGTCTACGAAGGCTCGCAGCTGAAGCAGTTCGAGGGCTGGATCCTCGACGCGGATGCGGGCGCGAGCGCCGTGTACGCGCACAAACCCGTCCAGCGCGGTGCGGGCATCGCGCTCGAGCACGGGCTGTTCCTGCGACCGAAGCAGGGCGACAGCGACGCGCAGCACTTTCGCCCGAGCGACGTCGCCGTCGGGCTCGACGGTTCCGTGTACGTCGCGGACTGGTTCGATCCGCTCGTCGGCGGACATGCCATGGCGGACACGCAGGGCTACGGCCGCATCCTGCGCGTCGCGAGCCAGTCGTCGCGCAACATCAACCCGCGCATGAGCTTCGAACGCGTCGAGTCGTGCCTCGCGGCGCTGCTCAACCCAGCGGTGAACGTGCGCTGGCAGGCCTTCGAAACCCTCGATGCGCTCGGCGCTGCCGCGCAATCGCGACTGGAGCAAGTGGCGACGGCGCCGCAGCCGCGGCTTGCGGCGCGCGCGCTGTGGCTGCTCGCGCGCCGCGGCGATTCCGGCCGCGGCGTGGTGCGCGAGTACCTCGGACATCCCAACGCCGATCTGCGCGTCACCGCTTTCCGCGCGCTGCGAGCCGTGGGCTCCGACGTCACGGAGCTCGCGAAGTTCGTGGTGAGGGACGACTCGCTCGCGCTCAAGCGCGAGCTCGCGGTCGCGTTGCGCGATGTGGATGCGGCGCGCGCGGTGCCGCTCTTGGCGGCGCTGTGCGAGCCGTGGCCCGCCGGCGACCGCGCGTTCGTCGAAGCCATCGGCATCGGAGCGCAAGGGCGCGAGGAAGCGCTCTACGCGGAGCTTGCGGCGCGAGACTCCGAGCGCGCGAACGGAGAGCTCGCGGAGCGCCGCAGTGTGCTCGCGTGGCGCCTGCATCCAGACGGCGCGCTCGAGGACCTGCGCCGCGAGGCGTTCGAGTCGCGGAGCGCGGAGCGCCGCGCGCGCGCGCTCGACGGGCTCGCTTTTTCGAAGTCGCGCGCCGCCGCGGACGCGATGTTGCAGCTCGCCCTCGCGGGCCCGAGCGAGCTGCGCCCAAAAGCCGCGTGGTGGGTGCGCCAGCGCGACAGCAACGACTGGCGCGGCTTCGGTCTCGCGCGCGAGCTCGGCGATGTTCACCGCGACGGCGCGCGCAGGGCGTGGGCGAGCGGCGTGCTGCGCGAGAGCCGCCTCGTCGAACTCGACGTCGACCTCGCCCTCGCGCGCCACGTGCTGCTCGCCGTGACTCCCGCGGGCGACGGCATCTCCTACGACTGGGCGGACTGGATCGGCGCGCGCTTCGTCGGCCCCGCGGGCGAAATCTCGCTCGCGAGCTTGCCGTGGGTGCGCGCCTCGAGCGGCTTCGGCTCGACGCACGTCGGCAAGAGCTGCGAAGGCGGTCCGCTCGTCGTCGACGGCACGACCTACACCGATGGCATCGGCACTCACGCGGCGAGCGAGATCGTGTTCCGCATCCCCGACGGCATGCAGCGGCTCGTCGCGCGCTGCTCGCCCGACGACAACGGCCCACGGCGCGCGGGCTCGACCACGAGCCTCGAGTTCGAGGTCTGGCTCGACAGCGCACCGGACTCGAGCGGGTTCGCGAACGCGCGGGGAGTCGTGCTCGACCCGTCCGCAGCGTCCGCGGATCGTCTCGCCGCCGCGCTCGAGTTGCTCGCGACGCCGCAGGGCGCGCAGACGTTGTTGCATCTCGCGGCCACCGCGCGCTTGAGCGAGGAACTCGTCGCTGCTGTGCGCGGGCCGCTGCTCTCGCACGCCGATCCCGCGGTGCGCGCGCTCGCCGCGGCGCAGTGGCCTGCGGCGACGACGAACGCGCCCTCGCGCGCGGAAGTGCTCGCGCTCGAGGGCGACCGTCGGCGCGGAGCGCTGGTGTTCTTCGGAGAGCGCGCGGCGTGCTCGCGCTGCCACGCGTTGCGCGGACGCGGCGCGGATGTCGGCCCAGAGTTGTCGGACATCGGTTCGAAGTACTCGCGCGAGCAGCTGCTCGAGGAGCTCCTCGCTCCCAGCCGCGCGCTCGCGCTCGGCTACCAGTCCTGGACGATCGAGACGCGCGACGGACTCGTGCACACCGGTTTCCTGCAGGCGGGCAGTCCGCTCGCACCCGGAACCGGCGTGGTGGTGCTGAAGGGCACCGATGGGCGCCGCATCGCGCTCGAGGAGAGCGCGATCGAATCGGCGCGCAGGCACGAGACGAGCGTGATGCCCGACGGCGTGCTGCTCGGGCTGACGTCGCAGGACCAAGCGGACTTGCTCGCGTTCCTGCGGCACGATCCGTCGCGTCCTCGCGCGAGCGGCACGCGACGCATGCTCTTCAACGGCGTCGATCTCGACGACTGGGAGCACTACCTCTCCGCGCCCGCTCGACGCGAGGACGTGTGGAGCGTGCGCGACGGCGTCCTGCGCTGCGAAGGCTCGCCCTCGGGCTACCTGCAGACGCGCGAGACGTTCACCGATTTCGTGCTCGAGCTCGAGTGGCGCTGGGCACCCGAGGGCACGCCGGGCAACTCGGGCGTGCTGCTGCGCAAGACCGGACCCGACCAGATCTGGCCGCGCAGTCTCGAAGCGCAGCTCATGCACCGCAACGCGGGCGACATCTGGATCATCGGTGACTTCCCCGTCACAACCGAGCCGGCGCGCACGAGCGGCGAGCGCTGCGCGCGGCTCGCACCGACGAACGAGCGTCCTGTCGGCGAGTGGAATCACTACCGCATCACGGCGCGCGAAGGCGAAGTGACGCTCGAGGTCAACGGCGAGTTGCAGAACCGTGTGCAGTGGGCCGATGAAGTCGCGGGCCGGATCTGCCTGCAGTCCGAGGGCGGCGTGATCGAATTCCGAGCGGTGGCGCTCACGCCACTGGAGTAGTCGCCACCCGCTCTCGGAGCCTGCGCCACGGCTCTCCAGATCGTGGCACGGACGTTCCATCCCTACGAGCCCGATCAGCCGCTGCTTCTCCCGCCGTCGCGGCGGGATTGGCTGCCGGACGAGCACCCGGCCCACTTCACCTCGGACACGCTTCACCTCGGACACGGTCGACGAGCTCGACCTCTGCGCGTTCCAGCGCAAGCACCCAGAACGCGTGGACGGTCGCGGCCGGGCCGAGGACGGGAACGCGCCCGATAGGGGCCGCCGCAAATCCCGCAACGAGAATCCGAGCCGTTCAGGTCGGGCTAGACTCGCCGCACCATGAAGCAGGCCAAGCAGCACGAGCACAGCGGCGAGCGGCGCGACCAGCAGGCGGCGGTGGTGCTCGCGGAGGGCGCGCAGCCCAAGCAGGTCGCGGACCATCACGATGCGGAGCTCGTGCTCAAGCTCTACGACTTGCGCCGCGAGGCCGTGATGCGCGCCTCGCGCGACACGATCGCGAGGTTTTTCCCGAAGAGCTGCGAGGAGCTCCTCGCGATCACCAAGCTCGAGCATCCGCACAACGCGGCCTGGCGGCAGGTGTCGAGCTACTTCGAGATGGCCTACAGCTTCGCCCGCCACGGCGTGATGCATCCCGACTTCCTCGCGGAAAACTCGGGCGAGGGCCTGTTCCTGTTCGCGAAGGTCGAGCCCCACCTCGCACGCCTGCGCGCGGAGACTTCGCCCCATGCGTTCGCCAACGCGCAGTGGCTGGTCGCGCACTCCGCCTCGGCGGCTCTGCGGATGCAGGTGTTCCGCAAGCGCATCGCGCAGTTGGGCGCGGGCCGCTGAAGGCCCCCCGCAGCGGCCGCTGGCCGCAACGGGTTGGCCACACTGGGCTGGCAGCACGGGGCTGGCCGCACTGGGCTGTCTGCGGTCGCCGCGGACTCGAGCGAAGTTTCTCGAACTTCCCGAGCCGTTCGATGACGAGCCTTCGCGCACCGGCGCCGCAGCTGTAAGTCCATGCTGGACAGAGCTTTGCAATCTCCTCGAGGGACCCGACCGGCCGCCCCGACCACGTTCCCTACGCACCCTGCACCCCCCACAGGTCAGGCCCGGTCCGGTAGTCTTGTTTCATCGGCGAGCTTCGGCGCGAGTTCAGGTGAACTCGGCGCCGAGCGCTGTCGTCGTACCAGCCTCCATTCCCTCCGCCCCCTCCGGAACGCACCGTCACCCCGCCGCCCGTCAAGCGGACTCACGCCCCAACCCCATGAAGAACCTCCTCAGGACCACTCTCACCGCCGCCGCCGCGCTCGTCGCCACGCAGGTCGGCGCGTTCGCTCAGCAGATCTACCTGAACGAGCTGTACATCTCGCACTCGGGCACCGACCTCTACGAGTTCATCGAGCTCAAGACCGCCCCCGGTCGCTCGCTCGACAACATCGTCGTGCTGGTCGTCGAAGGCGACTGGTCATCCACGGGCAACGAGGGCACCCTCGACCGCGCGTGGGACCTCACGGGCTACACCGTTCCGGCGAGCGGCCTGTTCGTGCTCGGCACGTCGGGCCTACAGTCTGGGGTCGGCGCGCAGTTCACGGCCAACTACAACTTCGGAACGCAGGACCGCCTCGAGAACGGCTCGAACACGTTCTACCTCGTCGACGCCGGCTCCCCCGCCAACGTCGCCGCTCTCTTGGCCAAGCTCAACCAAGACGTCGATCCGGACAACGACGGCATCACGGTCATCCCGACCCTCTCCACGATCCTCGACCACTGCGCGGTCGTCGATGGTGGCATCAATCAGGTCGCCCCGAACTTCCCCGACCGCATCTACGACGGCGCCATCCAGCTCGGCCCCGAAGGCGTCGGCACGACGGCCTTCCTGCCCGGCGGCGTCTTCCGCGGCATCGGCGCCCCCGCCCCGTGGTGCGCCGACTACCTCGACTTCAACGAAGCCGCCAACGCCCTCGAGCCCCGCACTCCGGGCGCGCTCAACTCGGTCTGCCCGAGCGCGGTGCAGATCGTCAACTACTGCACCTCGGGCACGACCACCAACGGCTGCAACGCTGTGATGGGCTACACCGGCCTGCCGAGCCTCGCGCTCGGCGCCGGCGGCTTCACGGTCAACTGCACCAGCATCGAAGGCGCCAAGACCGGCCTGATCTTCTACAGCGTCACCGGCCGACTCGACTACCAGTGGGGCGGCAGCACGGCCTTCCTGTGCGTGAAGTCGCCGCAACAGCGCACCACCACGCTCGGCACCGGCGGCATCGCCGGCGCCTGCGACGGCTCGATCTCGCTCGACTTCTTCGACTACATCACGACCCTCAACCCGGTCGCGCTCGGCACGCCGTTCGCGCCGGGCAATCAGGCTTGGTTCCAGTGCTGGTTCCGCGATCCGCCGTCGCCCAAGACGACGATGCTCTCCGACGGTCTCGAAGTCACCTTCATTCCGTAGGGCTCAGGCATTCCGTAGGGCTCAGGCATTCCGTAGGGCCGCAGGCCGAGCGGATCTCACGACCAGCTCGTTTCACAACCAACCCAGCCGCGCCGCGCCAGCGCGCGGCAGAGCGACACGTTTTTCGGGAGACGCTTCGGCGTCTCCCGAGCTTTTTCCAGCCGCGCGAGCAACACGTCAGCGGGCGCGCGTCTTGACGGTCTCGCCGAGGAAGGTCATCGAGCGGCGGAGCTCGTCGTAGTCTTCGTGGGCGAGCCGGAACCAGGTGTTGCACAGCCAGCCGCGGTCGAGGGCGGCGGTGGGAGTGCCGGGGGCGGGGAGCGCGTGTTCGTAGATTTGAGCGCCGCAGCGCGCGAAGGCGGCGTCGATGCCGACGTGCTCGGAGACGGTGCCGTCGCGATCGGGGCGAATCTGGATCGAGCCGACGGCGCGGCGGCGGGTCGGACGGGCCTGCGACGGCAGGCCGAGCACGGCGAGGGCCCACTCGCGGTAGATGTCGAGGTCGTCGCCCTCGCGGTACATGTCCCAGATCTTCTCGCCGGCGGGCCGCGCGCCGATCTCGGAGAACACGAGGCCCTTGCGTCCGAAGAACCACTCCATGTGCGTGGCGGTCGAACGCAGGCCCAGAGCGTCGATCACCGCGCGCGCCGTGGAGCGCAGCTCGGCGTAGGACGGAAGCTCGATGCGGTTGGAGATCGCGATCTGCGGCGAGATCCAGCGCGTGCGATTGGCTTCGAGGCAGCCGGGAAAGTAGTGGCCGACGAAGTCGTGGCGCACGCCCTCGGGGCCGGTGACCGTGTCGAAAAAGCCCTCGTGGCCCTCGATGAACTCCTCGACCGCGAGCGGTCGGTCGGGGGCGAAGGCCAGCCGCGGGAGCACGTCCGCGAGCTCGGCCTCGGACGAGAGCTTGTAGGTGTCGAGCGAGTTGAAGCCGGCGAGCGGCTTGACGATCACGGGGAAGCCCTCGCGCGCGATGAAGTCGCGCAGCTCGCGCTCGCTCGCCACCGCCGCAGAACGCGCGCACGGGATGCCGCGCTCGCGCAGCACGGCCTTCATCGCGACCTTGTCGCGGCACACTCGCGCCGTCGCGAGCGAGAGGCCCGCCACTCCCAGCTCGCCGCGCAGCCACGCCGCGGTTTCGACCAGCGGCTCGTCGATGGTCTCGATGCGCTCGATCGTCCCGAGGTCGGGGAGCTCGCGCGCGACCGCCAGCACGCACTCGCCCTCGAGGATGCGCTCACACCTCTTGTAGACGTCGATCAGCGGTCGCACCGCGTCCGAGAGCCGCTCCGGCGGCTGGGGGCCGAGCGCGGAGATGCGCGCTCCGAGCGAGCGCAGCCCGCGCAGAAAGCCGTGGTTGTAGGCGTGTGTGTCGGGCGCGAGGAACAGGACGTGCATGGTGGAGCGCGCGCATCATGTCGAGCATCCCGCGCGCTCGCCATGGCCATTTCACGGCCGCACCTTGACGCGCTCGCGCCGCGCCATTGTGATGCCGCGCCTTGGGAACGCCGCCGAACCACAGGTCGCCGCAGCGCTGGCGCGAGAACCTCGAGGCCTTCACCGTCGCGATCGTGATGGCGGTGATGCTCAAGTACTTCGCCGTCGAGGCGTACCAGATTCCCACCGGCTCGATGCAGCCCACGCTGATGGGCTCCGAGTTCCGCGAGCGCGGCGCACTCGTGGGCGAAGTCAAGGACCGCATCCTCGTCGACAAGCTCTCATTCCACCTGCGCGACCCCGAGCGCTTCGAGGTCGTGATCTTCAAGTACCCGCTCAACCGCGCCCAGAACTTCGTCAAACGCCTCGTCGGCATGCCGGGCGAGCAATTCCGCATCCAGTACGGCGACCTGTGGCAGCGCGCCGACAGCACGCAGCCGTGGAAGGTCCTGCGCCGCCCAGAGGGCGTGATGGACGAGCACTGGAAGGCGATCGACGTCGGCGAGCCCTCGCGCGGAGTGCACTGGATGGCGGATGGCAACCGCTCGATCAGCGCGCGCGAGTTCGACGCCGCGGGCGCGACTCAGCTCACCTTCGCGGCCCACGGCGGTGGCTCGATCCTCGACAGCTACCAGCACGGCTATCCCGCGGGCATGCAGGACGCGATGCGGCGCTATCCGGAGTTCCGCCGCTCCAATGCCAACACGGTCGGAGACCTGCGCGTCACGGGCGAGATCACGCCGAGCGCGAGCCTCGCGCTGTTCACGATCGAGCTCGGCGAGGGCGCGCGTCGCTATCGCTTCGAGTTGCCGGGGCCCGCTGCGCAGGCGTCGGGCTCGGTGCGCGTCGAGTGGGCGCGCAACGAGTCCTATCCGCCCTCGCGCGCCGAGCTCACGTTGGCGCTCGAAGCGGGACGCACGTACCACTTCGCCGCCCAGAACCTCGACGACCTGCTGGCGCTCGAGCTCGACGGCGAGCGCATCGCGACGCTGGAGGTTCCGCCGGCGGCGGACCAGAGCTCGAGCGTGAAGCTCGCGCTCACGGGCGGCGGCGCACGCATGGCGGACCTGCAAGTCTGGCGCGACATCTTCTACACCGAAGGCAGCTTCGCCTCGGAGTGGACGATCCCCGCGGGACACTACTTCATGCTGGGCGACAACACCCAAGACTCGAGCGATGGGCGCGAGTGGCGCGCCATCGCGCTGGCGTGGAGCGGCGGGCCCGAGGGTGGACCCGTGCTCGGCAACGCGCGCGAGGGGCTCGCCGATGGCCGCTATCGCCCCGATTCGAACCCGATCCGCGAGCTGACCAGCGCGGGCTCGACGACGTTCTTCCGCGATGTGTACGGCGAGTTGCACGTGTTCCCCCGCAGCGCCGAGCAGCCGCTGGCCGCCGACGCGCAGTACGCGGCGGTTCCGTTCGTGCCGCGAGAGCTGATCACGGGGCGCGCGTTGGCCGTGTTCTGGCCGCTCTCCTTCGCGTTCGACACCTACCGCGTGAAGTGGATTCGCTAGCCGCGCGCGAGCGGCCCGTGCCGCGTTGGGGGCGCGCGCCGCGCCTCGAACAGGCGTTCGCGGGCGTTTGACGGGCGAAAATGAAGTCGGCCGCACGCGCCGTGAGGGGCCGCGCGCTCGAGTTTTCAACATCGACAAGGCCAACGGTGAGCCGGGTCGAGGAAGATCGAGCTCCGGTCCGACCGCGCGGAGCGCCCCCAGTCATGATGGGCCGAACTGGCTCAGCATGCTCACAATTGGCTCCCAGACGCACGGAATGCGGGCAAGACTGGCCAGCGCGGAGCCCTCCGCGGAGGAGCCACCGAAATCCCCGCTTCGAGCCGCGCGGTCGGCGCGGCGGCGCGCTGGCCCTCCACAACTTATCCACAGCGGAAATTTGGCGCGCGGGACTTGCCAACCGACCGCCGAGTCCTCCACCGGTTGCTCCCCAAGTGGGCTGGAAATCGCAATGCGGGCCCTCGGCCGCCCCTCGGCACGTCTCAGGGGCACACGTCCCAACGCCCGCGCGAGCCCTGCGCGCGAGGTCGGCGCCCTTAGCAACTTGCATCTTTAGGAACTTGCATTGTTGGGGAGCTTGCATTGTCGGGAGACTTGCAGCGGTGGGGAAACTGCATCGTTGGCGCATCGGACTTCGCGACCTCGCCCTCTAGACTCCTGCTCACCATGACTCAGCGCACCGAACCCGTCGCGGGCGAGACACTGCTCGAAGTCCGCGCTCTCGTGAAGTCGTTCCAAGGTCGACGCGTCGTGAACGGCGTGTCCTTCCTCGTGCGCGCGGGAGAAATCGTGGGCCTGCTCGGCGCAAATGGCGCGGGCAAGACCACGAGCTTTCGCATGACGGTCGGCCTGACGCGACCCGACGGCGGTGAGGTGGCGCTGCGCGGCACCGAGTGCTCGAAGCTCGCGATGTTCGAGCGTGCGCGTCTGGGAATGGGCTACTTGCCGCAGGATCGCAGCATTTTTCAGACGCTCAGCGTGCGCGACAACGTGCTCGCGGTGCTCGAGACGATGCCGTACACGCGCGCACAGCGCGAAGCGGAGGCGACGAGCCTGCTCAACGAGCTCGAGATCCTGCGGCTCGAGAAGAGCATCGCGAACACGCTCTCGGGCGGTGAGCAACGCCGCCTCGAGCTCGCGCGCGCGCTCGCGACCAAGCCCCTGATCCTGCTGCTCGACGAGCCGTTCGCCGGCGTCGACCCGCTCGCGGTGGCGGAGATTCAGGGCCTGATCCGCAGGATGAAGCAGCGCAACCTCGGCATCCTGATCACCGATCACAACGTGCGCGAGACGCTGCAGCTGTGCGACCGCGCGTACGTGATCGCGAAGGGCGAGCGCATCAAGGACGGCACGCCGATGGAGATCATCGCGGATGCGAAGGTGCGCGAGGTGTATCTCGGCAACACGTTCGGCACGTCGGTTCTGACAGGCAACGGGGCCTAGCGAGCGTGGCGGCGCGGAGGAGCCACGAGCTGCACGTGCGGCGCACGGCGCGCGTCGAGGTCGCGGGCGACCCGCTTTCGGCGCGGGAGCTGTGGATCGTGGTCCACGGCTACGCGCAGACCGCGGCCGAGATGCTCGGCTCCTGCGAACCGCTCGCGCGCGAGGGCCGCGTGCTCGTCGCGCCCGAGGCGCTCTCGCGCTTCTATCGCCGCGGATCCTCGGGGCCGATCGGCGCCAGTTGGATGACGCGCGAAGCGCGCGAGAGGGAGATCGCGGATTACGTCGCCTACCTCGATCAGGTCCAACTCTGGATTCGGCGCGAGCTGCGGTGCGAGCTCGCCCCCACCGTGCTCGGTTTCTCGCAGGGCGTCGCGACCGCCTGGCGGTGGACCGTGCTCGGCGCAGTGCGGCCGCGGCGCTTGATCGCCTTCGGCGCTGGAATCCCGCCCGATCTCGACCTCGCCGCCGCGCGCGAGCGGCTCGCGCAGGTGCGGATCGAATTCGCGCGCGGCGTCGAGGACGGCTACCACACCTCGGAGTGGGCCGAGCGCGACCGCGTGCGGCTCGCCGAGCTGGGGCTGGAGTGCCGCCTGCACGAGTTCACCGGCGGCCATGAGCTCGACGGGCAGAGCCTGCGCGCGCTGTGAGCGAGTCCGCGGCTCGCGTCGAGCCCTCCCACGATTGCATCGGTGTGGCGAACGCCTCGGCCGAGCTCGCCGCCCGCGTGTGTGCGCGCCCTTCGCGAGCGGGAGCAGGCGAGCGGGAGCAGGCCCGAGATCCCGCACGTCGGCCCTGCACGTCGGCCCCGCACGTCGGCGCGAGACGATGCGCATCGAGACAATCCGCGGGCGGCTCGCACGCCTTGACCGCCCGAAACGCCGACCGCTAACCTCCCGTGTTGGATCGTCCGCCGCGCGAAGCGTCGCGGATCCACTCGCAATCGAGACACACCGACATGAAAATCATCGCCTGCGTCAAGCGCGTGCCGCTCACGGACGCGCAGGTCAAGGTCGGCGCCGACGGCGCCAGCATCGACCCCACCGGTCTGGTCTACAGCCTGTCGTTCTATGACGAACTCGCTGTCGAAGAAGCGCTCAAGACCAAGGAGAAGCTCGGCGGCGAGGTGACGGTGCTCACGCTCGGAGCGTCCGACGCGAGCAAGGAGCTGCGCGAGTGCTTGGCCAAGGGTGCGGACAACGCGAGCATCCTGCTCGATCCCGCTTGGGCTGCCCGCGACGCGCGCTCGACCGCCAAGGCGCTCGCCGCACGCATCGTGGAGCTCGGCGCCGAGCTGGTGTTCTGCGGACGCGTGGCCACGGACCGCGACCAGAGCGCGGTCGGCACCATGCTCTCGTCCTACTTGGGCTGGTCCTGCGTGACCGACGTCACCAAGCTCGAACTCACGGCCACCGGCGGCACCGCCCAGCGCGAGACCGAGGCGGGCATCGAGACGCTCGCCTTCTCGCTCCCCGCCGTGATCACCTGCGACAAGGGCCTGAACGAGCCGCGCCTCGCCGGCCTCAAGGGCATCATGGCCGCCAAGAAGAAGACCATCGACGAGACCAAGCCCCTCGACGTCGAGAGCGCCGTGAAGGTGCTGAAGGTCGAGCTGCCCTCGGCCCGCAAGGCCGGCCGCATCGTCGGTGAGGGCGCGGCCGCGGTTCCGGCGCTCATGGACGCGCTGCGCAACGAAGCCAAGGTCCTCTAGGAAGAAAGCAGGGACTCAGCCATGACCTCGATCCTCGTTTTCGTCGAACACCGAGACGGCACTCCGCGTCGCGCCAGCCTCGAGGCGCTCGGTGCCGCGGCCGCCACCGGCGTGACCCCCATCGCTCTCGTCACCGGTCCGGGTGCCGCCAATGCGGCCGCGCCGCTCTCGGCCGCGGGCGCGAGGAAGCTCGTCGTCATCACCGGCGCCGATCACTACAGCCCCGACGGCACGGCGGCCGACATCGCTGCCGCCGTCGAAGCCCACGCCGCCGTGGCCTTCATCGCCGCCGCCAGCTCCGCTGGCAAGGACTTGCTCGGGCGCGTGGCGGGCCTGCTCGACAGCGCACCGCTCGCGGACTGCACGAGCTTCACCTGCTCGGGTGGCGTGTTCACCGTTCAGCGCCCGATCTTGGCCGGCAAGGCGTTGGTGACGGCGCAGAGCCAGAGCAAGGTGTGCTGCGCCACGCTGCGCTCGAACACCTTCGCGGTCGCAACGCGCGACGGCGCGGCCGAGGTCACGACACTCGCCACGCGAGGCGGCAAGGTCAAGGTCACCGGCGTGACGGCCAAGGGCGACGCGAAGCTCGACGTGAAGGAAGCGGCCGTCGTCGTCTCCGGCGGTCGCGGGCTGCGCGAGGCCGCGGGCTTCAAGATCGTCGAGGACCTCGCCGCGGCCTTCGGCAACGCGGCCGTCGGAGCCTCGCGCGCGGTGGTCGACTCGCACTGGCGGCCGCACAGCGAACAGGTCGGACAGACCGGCAAGACCGTGGCGCCGCAGCTGTACTTCGCCGTCGGCATCTCGGGCGCGATCCAGCACCTCGCCGGAATGCGCACCTCCAAGGTGATCGTCGCGATCAACAAGGACGCGGCGGCCCCGATCTTCAAGGTCGCGGACTACGGCATCGTGGGCGACGCGTTCGAGATTCTCCCGGCGCTCACCGAGGCCGTGAAGCAGGCCAAGGCCGCCAACTGAGCGGCGCGACGGCAAACGCTCGGCGCGTCATCCCCGCGCCTCTCGCACCGGCCCCGGAGTCGCCGACACGGCGCCAATCGAGCTCAGGGTCGGGCGAGCTCAGGGCCGATCGAGCTCAGGGCCGATCGAGCTCAGGGTCGATCGAGCTCAGGGTCGATCGAGCTCAGGGTCGGTCGAATCTCTGACCCCGCCGCGGGGCGATCCCGCGGCGCGGGGAGGTGGTGGGCCGCACTGGATTTGAACCAGTAACTTCCACGCTGTGAACATGGCACTCTGCCGATTGAGTTAGCGGCCCTTGATGGGGCGCGGAGGATAGCGGGCGACCCAGCGGGCGGCAAGCCCCACGGCGGTCGTATGCGAGACGGATCGAGCCCGCGTCCACCTCAGGTTTGCTCGCCTCGACGCCCCACCGAAGGCGATGCGAGCCGACTCACGTCGCTCGGCGCGTCCTGTGCGGCTGCCATCCCGCGCAGCCGTCATCCCGCGCAGCCGTCATCCCGCGCAACCGTCATCCCGCGCAACCATCACGGGGCGCCCAACGGGCCACCGCCGTCGAAGTCCTTGCCGACGCTGCCCTTCAGCTTGTCGCGCAGCTTGGCCTCGGCGCGGCGCAGCATCATGCGCAGGGCGTCCTCGGTGCGACCGCCCAACTGCTCGCCAGCCTCGCGCAGCGACTTGCCCTGAAAGAACACCAGCGTGATCGCCTCGCGATACTCGTCGGGAAGCTCGGCCAGCGCCTCCTCGAGTCGGCCCGCGCGTTCCTTGCGCTGCACGAAGCCGGTGACCGAGAGATCGCGCGAGGCCTGATCGTGGATCGCCGAGCTGCCATCCTCGTCCGAGCTGCCTGCCTGCAACGAAACTTCCTTGCTGGTGTCGCGCTTCGACGCGCTCCAGTGCTCGGCGCGATCACGGATCTTGTTCTGCAAGATCTGCATCAGCCAGCGCAGCAAGGCTGCAAGATCTGCATCAGCCAGCGCAGCAAGGCAGCCTCGCCACGGTGCTCGTAGCGAGAAAAATCCCGCGTGGCCTCGCGGAAGGTGGTCTGCGCGAGATCGTCGGGATCCTCGCGCTGGCGCAGGCGCGGTCCGAGCTTGCGGCGCGCGGACTCGACCATCACCGCGTAGTAGCGCGCGAACAACTCGCCGAGTGCGTCGGCATTGCCCGCCTGCGCACGCGTCACGAGTTCGCCGGCGTCGAGCTTCGATAGGTCTTCGCCACCGCCCGCGCCCGCTGCTTGTTGGTCGGAGTCCATCGCGTTGCCAGAGCAGCGTACTCCGTGCGAGCCGTCGGCGACAGATGCGCGATGCCGCTCCGCGCTCACGACGTTGCGCGACCGGCGAGCGTGAGGAACTCGGGCTCGTCGAGCACCGTGATGCCGAGCTCCGCGGCCTTGGCGCGCTTCGAGCCACCGCCTTCGCCCGTGACGAGAAACTCGGTCTTGGCGCTGATCGAGGACGCCACCTTGCCGCCGAGGCTCTCGACGAGCTTCTTGGCCTCCGCGCGTCCCATCGCCACCAGCGTGCCGGTGAAGACCACCGTCTTGCCCGAGAACGGACCGTCGGTCGCCACCTCGTGCCGCGGGTACTCGAGCGTCACGCCGCCGGCGAAGAAGCGCTCGAGCAGGGCCTGATTCTGGGGCTGGGCGAACCACGCGCGCAGGCTGGCGGCGCTCTCGGGTCCGATGCCCTCCACGTGCTGGAGCTCCGCCTCGCTCGCCACGCGCAGCTCATCGAGCGTGCCGATGTGCAGCGCGAGCGAACGCGCCGTCGCCGCGCCGACGTCGGGGATGCCCAGGCAGGTGAGGAAGCGCTCGAACGTCGGGCGCCGTGCCTGTTCGATCTGCGCCAGCAGGTTCGCCACGGTCTTCTCTCCCCAGCGTTCGAGCGCGACGAGCTCGGGGCGACGCGCGTCGAGGTGGAACAGGTCGGCGAGCCCGCGCAGCAGGCCAGCGTCGTGCAGTTGCTCGACCATCTTCTCGCCGAGGCCGTCGATCTCCAGCGCGCCGCGGCGCGTGCCGAGCAGCGTGCGACCGACGATCTGCGGTCGGCACCCGTACACGTTGGGGCAGCGCCAGAACTTGCCTTCCTGCACGAGGGCGCTGGCGCAATCGGGGCACTCGCTCGCCATGGCGAAGGACGCCCCCCACTGCCAGATCACGCCCGCGCGGACTCCCTCCCCCGCGCGCAGCGACTCGGGCAGCGCCGCGTCCCAGCCGCCGGGAGCCGTTCCGCTCGCCGCCTCGGCCACGCCCATCACCTGCGGGATGACGTCACCGGCGCGGTGCAGGAACACGCGGTCGCCGATGCGCAGGCCGAGCGCGCTGACGTGATCCGCGTTGTGCAGCGTGCTGTGGCGCACGACGACGCCACCGATCTCGACCGGATCGACATGCGCCCGCGGCGTGATGCGACCGAGGGCGCCGACCTGCAGCTCGATCGCGCGCAGCTGGCTAGTGGCCTCGTGCGCGGGGAACTTGTGCGCGTACTGCCAACGCGTCGCGCGCGCCGTGGTGCCCAGTCGCTCGCGCAAGTCGAGGCGATCGAGCTTCGCGACCACGCCGTCGACGTCGAAGGGCAAGTCCGCGCGGCCGAGCTCGAGCCGTGCGTGGTAGGCGAGGCATTCCTCGAGCCCGTGGGCGCGCTCGGCCCAGCGATTGACGGGGAAGTGCCATTCATCGAGCGCGCTGCGCGCCTGTGTGTAGGTCGCGAATTCCTCGCCTTCGACCCGCGCGACGGCCCACGGCTGGAATACCAGCGGATAGCGCGCGACCTCCGAGGGATCGCTGCGTCGAATCGCCCCCGCGGCAGCGTTGCGCGGGTTGGCGAGCGGGGCCTCGCCGGCGGCGATGCGGCCCTCGTTGAAGGCGCGGAAGGCGGAGCGCTCGATCAGCACCTCACCGCGCACTTCGAGCACGCGCGGAGCCTTGCGCGTCCCCTCGTGGAGCCGCAGCGGAACGTTGCGCAGCGTGCGCAGGTTCGCGGTGACATCCTCGCCGAACTCGCCATCGCCGCGCGTGAGCCCGCGCACGAGCGCACCCTCGACGTAGGTCAGCGACGCGCTCGCGCCATCGAACTTGGGCTCGACCACCCACTCGAGCGCCTCGGACGCTGGGAGCAGCAGGAAGCGCCGGATCCTGGCCTCGAAGTCGCGCACCTCCTCGATCGAGAACAAGCTGTCGATCGAGAGCATCGGCACCTCGTGGCGCCGCTTCTCGAAGCCTTGGCCCTCGGGGAGTGGCGCGCCGACGCGCCGTGTCGGGCTGTCGGGCACGGCGAGCTCGGGGTGCGCGGCCTCGAGATCGCGCAGCTCGCGGAACAGCCGGTCGTACTCCGCGTCGCTGATCGCGGGCTGCGCGAGCACGTAGTAGAGATAGTCGTGGCGGGCGAGCTCGACGCGCAGCTCGGCGGCGCGCGCCGCGGGTGTCGAGGCCCGTGCCATCGCTCGTCAGGACTCGAGGTCCTTGGGCAAGAAGGCCTTGGGCAAGAGCTCCGCGATGCTCGAGCGCGCGATCTCGCTCTTGCGGCCCTGCGTGAAGACCGGCAGCTCCGGAGCGAACTCGGCCAGCACCTGACGGCAGGCACCGCAGGGGAACAGCGCACCGGGCCGGTCGGTCGCGATGGCGACGGCCTTGAAGCGCCGCTCGCCCGCCGCCACGGCGCGGCACAGTGCGTTGCGCTCCGCGCAGATCGTGAGCCCAAAGCTCGCGTTCTCGACGTTGCAGCCGGAGTAGACCGTGCCGTCGAGAGCGACGAGCGCCGCGCCGACCTTGATGCGCGAGTAGGGCGAATAGGCGAGCTCCGCCGCCGCGTGCGCCACGCGCATCCAATCTTCGATTTCGTCCTGACGGAATGCCGATCGATCCTGCGCGCTCATGCTGGTGCGGAGTGTCGCGCCGACGCGAGCGGAGTTCAACCGCAGCGACCGTCAAGGGGTCGCTTCGCCCGAGCCGCTGGCGCGACTCGCGTCGATGGCCGTGAACCCGGCGTAGGGCACGCGCAGCCTCACGGAGCGGCGTCCGGTGAGCTGGTCCTCGCGTTCCTCGGGCTCGAACAGCACGTGAGCCTCGCGGTCGACGAGATCCGCCGGCTCGACCTCCAGCGCGCCGCGCACGTCGAGCCCGAGCGCCCCGAGCACGCGCTTCACGCGTCGAATGCCGCGCTCGCTCCACGTCAGGCTGTCCCAGCCCGCGGTGCGACCGGCGTACTCGCCGCGCGACACTTCCAGTCGCAGGTTCCAACGCACGCTGCCATCGCGAGCGACGCCGGAGCGCACCTCGGCCACGCGGCAGTAGTACGGTCCCTCGGGAATCGAAACGAAGGACTCGATGTCCTCGATCTGGCTGAAGTCGAAATTCACGGCGTTGTCCTCGCTGAAGATGCTCTGGAGCGAGCACGCGCCCGCCTCCTCCACGGGCTCCTCGTCGCTTCGACTGCCCCTTGGTCGCGGGGCATTTCCGAGTTTTCCCGCGCGGCGCTAGCGACAGAACGAGACGCGCACCGCGTTGGTGAGCCCGACACCCGTTCCATCGGGAGCGGCGGCGTCGCGGAACCAGAACTGGAACACGCGCGAGCTGCCCACCCAGGCGGGGTCGATGGCGAGCGGTAGGTCGAGCGCACCCTGCGCGTCGAGCGGCAACACTCCGCTGCGCACGAGCGGCGTGCCGACGTAGCGCGTTCCGCCGTAGAACGGAATGGCCGTCTGAGTCACGCCGTGGAACAGCACTCCGTTGGCGTTGGGCGTGCCGCCGCGCACCTCGAGGTGAAAGCCGCCGCCCGAGCGCGATGGGATGCCGCGAAAGTCGATCCGCGCTTCGTTGCCGCTCGAACCGACCTTGCCGGTACCGAACACCGCCGGCGCATCGCAGGCGAATTCCCACGCCAGTGCCACGTTCCACGGCGCGAGGGCATCGGCGCCGCGGCGCAGCTCGAGCACGTACTCGCCGGGCGCGAGGTCGCGCACGTAGAGGTGCTCGAGGTTGTCGACCGAACTCTGCGAGAGCACGTTGCCGCCGCCGAAGCGCGCTTGGCCGAGCGGACCGACGAGCGTCCCGAGCGCGCCCTGCGCGTCGACGCTCCACAGCTCCAGATCGAAGTTGGGCTGACTCCAGCCGTTGAAGGTCGACGTGACTTGGCGGTTCCACGTCGCGAGCACGGACGCGTGCTCCTTCTGCGACTCGACCGTGAAGCGCCAGTAGCGCGAGGTGCCGGTCGCGAGCTGCGCGCGCTCCCAGCCCTGCGGATCGACGAGCGGCGCGGCGGCGGCGCTCGCGGCGCCGGTCTGCTCGCCCGCGGTCAGGATCCAGTGCGAGCGATCGACGTGGATCTGGTCGGCGCCGTAGGTCATGTCGAGCGGCGTGGCTGTCGCGCCGCGACTCGTGCCCGACACCGGCGCGGCGTTGTTCCAGCCCGCGCGATGCGTCGCGCCCGCCATCAGCGCCGCCTTCACGACCTCGGGGCGCTCCGCGTCCGGATTGCCCGGCAGGCTCGTGCGCGCCGCCTGCACGAGCAGGGCGCAGGCGCCGGAGACGAGCGGCGTCGAGAAGCTCGTGGCACCGGCGGGCGCGACGAGCTCGGGCTTCTGCCGCCCGGGCCGGTCGTAGCCGGTGAGCGTGAACCCCGCGCGATGCTGACCATCGCTGCGCCCGCAGGAAATCGAGTTGAACGAGTGGCTGAGCAGCGGCACGTCGAGCGGCCCAGCGCCATTGTTCACGCCGACGCACACGAGCAGCCCCTGCGCGTCGATCGCGGAATCGAGCTTGCGGTGCACGAAGTTCGGCCCGCTCCCGCCGCCGATCCACGAGTGGTTTTGGATCTTGGCCGGCGAGAGCAGCGGCGGCGTGGTGCCGGTGCCGTTGATGAAGCCGCCGCCCAGCCAGTTCGAGGCCTCCCAACAGTGGATCGACGAGATCGCGGGCGCGAGGCTCGTGGCGCTGCCATAGAAGAACTGGCCGACGACCGTCGCGTGGCCGCTCGGCGCGGGCGAAGGGCTCGCAAACGAGAAGCTCTTGCCGGCGAACTCAGAGAAGCTCGCATCCGGCGTCCAGCCCGGCGCGCTCGCCTCGACTTGTCCCACGATCACTCCCGCGCCGCTCGGAGCCGCGCTGCCCAGTCGTCGCCGCAGCGCGGTGAGACCCGTCTCGTCGGCGATGCTCTGGGCCGACGCGAGCGGCGCGAGCGGCGCGAGCGCGCAGGACGCGGCCAACACAAGGCGCAGGGTGCGAGTGTCCATCGGGAATCGTCGGGCCAAGGCCCGTCGCCGAGGACTCCATCCTAGCGGCGCGGGCGAATCCGGTGGCGCACGCGAATGTCAGGCCCGAGTACACTCCGAGTTCAGCCCATGAACGACGCCAGCCCATGAACGACCCCACTCGCGATCGCGGTCCCCAGCCCCTCGCAGCGCTGCTCGCGCGCCACGAGCTCTCCCCCACCGACCTCGTGCGCGCCTCGCGCGAACAACTGACGCACAAAATGGTGGCGCGCGCCACCAAGGGTCGCCAGCTCTCGGGCAACACCATGGGCAAGGTGCTGCGGGCACTCAACGCCGCCGCCGAGTCGACCTACGAGCTGCCGGACCTGTTCAACTACCAGCCCTGAGCCGCGTCAGGCGGCGAGCGCGGTCGACGTGACGGCCGCGAGCAGCAGGGCGAGCTCCTCGCGGCGCACGGGCTTGGCGAGGTAGCGGTCCATCCCAGCGGCCAGACAACGCTCGCGATCGCCGGTCAGCGCGTTGGCGGTGACGGCGACGATCGGCACCTTGGCGCGCGGCCCGCCGAGCGCGCGGATGCGCCGCGTGGCCTCGAAGCCATCGACGTCGGGCATCTGGCAGTCCATCAAGATGACGTCGAAGTCGTGCGTCGCCGCGAGCTCGACGGCGCGCACGCCGTCGCTGGCGTGCACGGCACAGGCGCCCAGCCGCGCGAGCTGCACTTCAAGGAGGCGCCAGTTGACGGGGTTGTCCTCGGCGACGAGCACGCGCAGTCCCGCGCGCAGCTCGTGCCAGGGCGCCGCGGCCCGCGTCGGCGCCGCGCCGCGCTCGACCGCCAACGGCAGCTCGACGCGGAACGTGCTGCCAGCGCCGGGGCGACTCGACACGCTCACGGCACCGCCCATGAGCACCGTCAGGTCGCGCACGATCGAGAGCCCCAGCCCCGTGCCGCCGAAGCGCCGCGTGGTCGCCGTGTCGACCTGCTCGAACTTCTCGAACACCAGCGCGAGCTTGTCGGAGGGGATGCCGAGCCCCGAGTCGCTGACCTCGAACGCGAGCACGCCGCCGTTGGTGCACGCGACGTCGACCGACACGCGGCCCTGCTCGGTGAACTTGATCGCATTGCCGACCAGGTTGATCAGCACCTGTCGCACGCGCGTCGGATCGCCGAGCACGCGCGCGGGCACGTTCTCCGCCACGCGGGACTCGACGCGCAGCGGCTTCTCACCGACGAGCGGCTGCACCATGCTCGACACCTGCGCGACCGTCTCGCGCACGTCGAACGGCACGCTCTCGAGCGTCAGCTTGCCCGCCTCGATCTTCGAGACATCGAGAATGTCGCTGATCAAGGCCAGCAGATGCTGCGCCGAAGCGCGCGTCGCCTCGAGCTGGCCGCGCTGCTCCGCGTCGAGCCGCGTCTCCGCGAGCAGGTCGGTCATGCCGACGATGCCGTTGAGCGGAGTGCGAATCTCGTGGCTCATGTTCGCGAGAAACTCCGACTTCGCGCGATTGGCGCTCTCCGCGAGCGCGAGCAGCCGGGCGCCGCCGCGCGCGACCCACAGCGTCGTCCCGAGCAGCACGAGCAGCACCGCGATCGCCTGCACCGCGCGCACGCGCCGTTCGCGCCCCACGGCGCGCTGCCATTCGTCCGCCCTCACGTCGAGCACCAGCACCGCCTCGACCGCGCCGGAGTCATCGCGCAGCGGGTAGTACGCGCACACCCAACGTCCGCGACGATCCTCCACCACCGTCGCGTCGAAGCCCGACACGCCCTCGAACGCCGCGAGCAAGGCCGGAGTCACGCGCCCACTCTCGAGGCGCTCGCGGGGTGCCACGCGCGCCTCGAGCGCGCCGACGCAGCGTCCGTCGCGATCGAGATCCGTCTCCGCATCGATCGCCACGCGCACGCTTGCGTCCGCGTCGCGCCGCAGGGTCGCCATCTCGCCCAACTGCGGATTCGCCGCGAGCCAGCGTCGCTGCGCATCGAGGATCGTCAGGTAGCGCGCGTCGTGCTGCTCCGAACCCTCGCGCACGTGCGCATGCCCGAGGTGCTCGATCTCGGCGGCGTACATCGGCCCGCTGCCCTCGATCGTGCGCGCCGTGCGGGCGCTCTCCGCGCGCGCCGCCGCGCGCACCCACAGCCCGCCGGTCACGGCCGCGATCGCGGTCGCTCCGAGGATCGTCGCCGCGCCCATGTAGCGCACGCCGAAGTTGCGCAGCTCCCGCACCGCGAGCGCGATGCACAGCAGCACGCAGGCAGAGAATCCGAAGTAATCCCAGAACGCGCTGTCGGCCATGTGGGGAGCAGCGCGCTCCGCTCGGGAGCACGCTTCCACGCCTGTTTTCGGGCGTTGGCGCGCTCCTTCTCGACGGCCGACACGAGCGGCGCGGCGGGCTCGAAAAACTTTCCGCTCGACCAGCGGCGCGGAGCGACGGCGCAGGCCCGCGCACGCCGTGTTCGGCGCGCGCGGGCCTGCGGTGCGGACGACGCCGGCGAGCGGATCAGCCGAGGTTGCGCTCGGCGAACTCCCAGTTCACGAGCTTGTCGAGGAAGGCCGTGATGTAGTCGGGACGGCGGTTTTGGAAGTCGAGGTAGTAGGCGTGCTCCCACACGTCGATGGTCAGCAGACACTTCTTGCCCGCGGTCATCGGCGTCTCGGCGTTGGCGGTCTTCTGCACGGCGAGCTTGCCGCCGTCTTCCACGAGCCACGCCCAGCCCGAACCGAACTGCGTCTTGGCGGCGTCGCTGAAAGCGGTCTTGAACTTCTCGTAGTCGCCGAACGAAGCGTTGATCTTCTCGAGCATGCGGCCCGTCGGCGCGCCGCCGCCGCCCGGGCGCATCGAATGCCAGAAGAAGGTGTGGTTCCAAACCTGCGCGGCGTTGTTGAACACACCGGCCTTGGTGCTGTCGAGGGCGACCTTCTTGACCAGCGCCTCGAGCGACATCGACGCGAGCTCGGCGTTGTCCTTGACGAGGTTGTTGAGGTTGTCGACGTACGCCTTGTGGTGCTTGGCGTAGTGGAAGCTGAAGGTCTTGGCGCTCATCACCGGTTCGAGCGCGGTGTCCGCGTAGGGGAGCGCGGGAAGGGTGAACGGAACGGCTTGGGTGGTCATGGCGAGGGGTGCCGCGAGAACGGCGGGGGTAGGGGACGACGGGGATTTGCAGCCCAGCGCCAGCGCGCTCGCGCCCGCGAGGGAGCCGGCGAGAACTTGACGTCGATCGACCGTGTGTTCGCTGGGGCTGCTCATGGATGGTCTGAGATGGGCCCGCGTCGGCGGCGCGGGGCGCGCAGCGGTTGCGGGGTCGACATTGTGGCCGAAATCGCCGCTCAGTCCACCGGTACGAGGGTGGAAGTCGCGGCCGCCGTGCCCGCGGCGGTGACGGCGGCGTAGACGCGGCGCAGGTTGCCGCCGAGCACCGCCTCGACGTCGGCGAGAGAAAAACCGCGCCGCTCCAGCCCCGCGGCCAGCGCGAGGTAGGTCGAGGCGTCCTCGAGGCCCTGCGGAGTGCGCTGGATGCCGTCGAAGTCCGAGCCGATGCCGACGTGCTCGACTCCGGCGACTTCGACCGCGTGGCAGAGGTGGTCGAGCACGCGCTCGAGCGGCAGCGGCGTCGCCGAGCGCTGCAGGAACTCGCACTGAGCGAGGAACAGCTCGGTGTCGTTCGCGCCGCGCAGCGCCGCGTACTCCGACGTCTCGCGCCAGCGTTGCTCCTCCGCGCGCGCCGCGCCGTCGAGGAACGGCGTGCAGAACACGATGCCGACCACGCCGCCGTTGCGAGCGAGCGCGCGCAGTTGCTCGTCGTCGAGGTTGCGCGGGTGCGGGTTGATGGCCATGCAGCCCGAATGGCTCGCGATCAGCGGTTTCGTCGTCGCGTCGAGCGCGTCGAAGAACGAGCGGCGCCCCGCGTGCGAGAGATCGACCACCATCCCGAGCTCGTTCATGCGCCGCACGACTGCGCGGCCGAACGCGCTCAAGCCCTCGGGAATGTCCGCTCCGGCGCCGTCTTGGCACGAGCGAATCCAGCGCAGGTGGTTGTTCCACACCAGCGTCATCACGCGCACGCCGCGCGCGAAAAACCACTCGAGCTCGTCGAGCGATTCCTCGATCGAATGACCGCCCTCGATGCCCGGGATCCCCGCCACCGCGCCGCGCCGCGCGGCCGCGTCGAGCGCCGCCGCGTTGCCCGCGAAGCCAAGCTGCTCGGGGTGACGGCGCGCGAGACGGTGGAACTCGCGCAGCAGGCCGCGCGTGCGTTCGCGCGCACCGTGCTCGCCCGCCGCGATGAACTTGGGATCGCACCACGCGACGAACACCAGCGCTCCGAGCCCGCCCGCGCGCCCGCGCACGAGGTCGAGGTGCCCCGGCCCAGCGACGCCGAGGTCGCGGCCGAGGTCGAGGGCGAGTTGGAGCGAGTCCGCGTGGGCGTCGAAGACCGGGCGCGAGGCCGCAAGTCGAGTCAGGTCGAGCACGGGCGGGATGCTAGCGGACGTCCGCGCGGGGGCGGCCTGCGCGCCCCCGCGCGCCTTCCCTCGCGCACTCGCTTGCACCCTCCCTCCCGCACGCCCCCGCGCGCCCTCCCTCGCGCGCTGCCGCGGACCGGTCTCGCCCCGCCCCTTCGTCTGCCAAGCTGACAGCCCCCCTCGCCGAGGCCCCTCGCCCCTGCCATTTCAGCAGTCCGGTGGCCCCCGCAGCCCCCCGCGGCGCGCCCCAGAAGGAATTCGTGCTCAAGGCACGCGGTTTGCCTTCCGCTCCCTGCTCCGGGCCCTGCCCCGGCACCCCTCCCATGCTCCAGCCGCGCCGCGTCCTGCTCGCCGACGATGACCTGAACGTGCGTTCGGGCGTCGAGGAGCTGCTCTCGCCGCTCGGACTCGAGATCGTGCACGCCGACAGCGGCTCGCAGGCCTTTGAGATCGCGCGCGAGCGGCTCCACGACCTGCACCTGTTGCTGCTCGACCTGCACATGCCCGGCATGACCGGCCTCGACGTGTTGACGTCGCTGCGCGGCGAGCTCGATGGGCTGACGCCGCTGCGCGGCGAGCTCGATGGGCTGACGCCGCTGCGCGGCGAGATCGGGGGGCGCCGCCCGCGCCCGTCGCGCATCCCGCCCTGCATCCTGTACTCCGCCGAGGCCTCGGAAGAGCTGCGCAGCCGCGCGCTCGCCCTCGGCGCTTGGGCCTTCCTGCGCAAGCCCGTCGCCCCCCACGCCCTGCGCGGCGAAGTGCTGCGCGCGCTCGAGAGCGCCGGCTGACGCCCCCACCCCAGTCCAACCGCCGCCGCACTCGAGGCGCGGTCCCCTTCGTCAACGTCACACCCCTAGTAGCAAGCAACCCCCTCTCTCACATCACCACCATGGCCACGAAGACCACCACTCAGAAGTCCGGCATGATCCGTCCCCTCGGCGACCGCGTGCTCGTCCAGCGCGTCGAAGCGGAAGAGAAGACCGCCGGCGGCATCCTGCTCCCCGACACCGCCAAGGAGAAGCCCAAGGAAGGCAAGATCGTCGCCATCGGCAACGGCAAGAGCCTCGACGACGGCACGCGCTCGACGTTCTCGGTCAAGGTCGGCGACCGCATCCTGTTCACGTCCTACGCCGGCACGGAAGTGAAGTTCGGCGGCACCGAGTACCTGATCATGCGCGAGGAAGACATCCTCGGCGTGGTCGAGGGCTGATTCGGTTCCAACCCCTCACGAAAGCCCCAGCACCATGAGCGCCAAGCAAATCACCTACGACGCCGAGGCACGCGAGCACATCCGCAATGGCGTGCGCCGCCTCGCCCGCGCCGTCAAGGTCACCCTCGGCCCCCGCGGCCGCAACGTGATCATCCAGAAGTCCTTCGGGTCGCCGACCGTCACCAAGGACGGCGTCACGGTCTCGAAGGAGATCGAGCTCGAGAACCCCTACGAGAACATGGGCGCGCAGCTCGTGAAGGAAGTCGCTTCGAAGACCAGCGACCTCGCCGGCGACGGCACCACGACCGCCACCGTGCTCGCCGAGGCGATCTTCGAGGAAGGCCTCAAGAACGTCACCGCCGGCGCCAACCCGGTCGCGCTCAAGCGCGGCATCGACAAGGCCGTCGAGGCCTGCGTCGCGCACCTGAGGAAGATCTCGAACAAGGTCTCCGGTTCCAAGGACGTCGCGCAGGTCGGCACCGTCGCCGCCAACAACGACAAGGAAATCGGCGACATGATCGCGCAGGCCATGGAGAAGGTCGGGCGCGACGGCGTGATCACGGTCGAGGAAGGCAAGAGCCTCAAGACCGAGGTCCAGTGGGTCGAGGGCATGCAGTTCGACAAGGGCTACATCTCGCCGCACTTCGTGACCAACACGAAGGCCATGACGACCGAGTTCGAGAAGCCCTACATCCTCGTCTACGAGAAGAAGCTCACCTCGATCAAGGAGCTGATCCCGCTGCTCGAGCAGATCGCGCAGTCGGGTCGTCCGCTGGTGATCATCGCCGAGGACGTCGAGGGCGAGGCGCTCGCGACGCTGGTCGTCAACCGCCTGCGCGGCTCGTTCCCCTGCGTGGCCGTGAAGGCGCCGGGCTTCGGCGATCGTCGCAAGGCGATGCTCGAAGACCTCGCGATCCTGACCAACGCGAACCCGATCATGGAAGCCACCGGCAAGAACCTCGAGAGCGTCACGCTCAAGGACCTCGGCACGGCGCGCAAGGTCGTGGTGGAGAAGGAAAACACCACCATCGTCGAGGGCTCGGGCTCCAAGGACGCGATTCAGGGCCGCATCGCCCAGATTCGCGCGGAGATCGAGGGCACCAAGAGCGACTACGACAAGGAGAAGCTCCAAGAGCGTCTCGCCAAGCTCTCGGGCGGCGTCGCGCAGATCAACGTCGGCGCCGCGACCGAAGCCGAGATGAAGGAGAAGAAGGCCCGCGTCGAGGACGCGCTGCACGCCACGCGCGCTGCGGTCGAGGAAGGCATCGTCCCCGGCGGCGGTGTGGCCCTCATCAACTGCATCGACGTGGTGGAGAAGCTCCAGCTCGAAGGCGACGAGAAGGTCGGCGCGATGATCATCCGCCGCTCGCTCGAGGCCCCCATGCGCCAGATCTCGGCCAACGCCGGTCAAGACGGCGCCGTGATCGTGCAAAACGTGCGCGGCAAGAAGAACTCGAACTGGGGCTACAACGCCGCCACCGACAGCTACGAGGACATGGTTGCCTCGGGCGTCATCGACCCGGCCAAGGTCACCCGCACCGCGCTGCAAAACGCGGCCTCGGTCGCGAGCCTGCTGCTGACGACCGACGCGCTCGTCAGCGACATGTCCGAGGAAGACAAGAGCGACAAGAAGTAGTCGCGCCGCTCCCTCGAGCACCCGCGGGCCGTCCAGCGCAAGCGCGCCGGGCGGCCCGCGCCCTTGGGAGCTCCAGCGCGAGCGAAGCGGTCTGGCGGCGCGACGCCGACCCCCAGAGCTCGACGCTGCCGACGCCACGTCGCGTGCGATGCGGCGTCGACTCACCCGCTAGCATGGACGACTCGCGCTGGCCGACGCTCTCGCGCACGGCCTCGCGCGCTCGGCGAGATCCATGCAGTCCGACGCTTCCTCGCAACCAGTTCCGCCGCCGAGTGCGCGTGCGCACGCGGAGCGGCCCGCGCTCCGCGCTCGCACGGCGTGGTGCCTGCTGGCGCTGATCGTGATCGCGGGATGGGCGGCGCGCGCGCGCGGCCTGGACTGGCAGCTGCCGCAGTGGACGCACTCGGATGGCAACGTGCTGCGCAATCAGACCGCGCATCTGCGCCGCGAGTTCCAAGGTCCGCGGGCGGAGGGAGCGCACAGCGACGTGCCCGCGTCGGGGGGCTACTACCCGTTGCTGTCGGCGGCGGTGATGGCCGTGGTGCCGAGCCGCGAGCCCGACGTCGAGGGGCTCGCGCCGCTCGAGCGTGCGCTGGAGCTCGCGCGCGCGCCGTGGCTGCACCTGCGGAGAACGTCGGCGTGGATCGCGCTCGGCGCCGTGATCGCGACCTATGCGCTCGCGCGACGCTTCGTCGGCCGCTGGAGCGCGCTCTTCGCGGCGGCGCTGGTCTCGGCGAGTCTGCTGCACGTGACCTTCTCGTCGGCGCAGCGACCGCACGCGCTGTTCGCCAGCGTGATCGCGTGGGCACTGTTCGCGATCCTCTGGGCGCGGCGACGGGCGCGGTTCGCGGCACAGCTCGCCGGGGCGCTCGGCTTCGCCGCGAGTGCTTCGACCCTCCAGAGCGGCTTCGCCGTGCTTCCGGCTTGGGGACTCGCGTGGATCCTGCGGCGCGAGCGGCGCGCGCGGTGGCGGGAAGCGCTCGCGCTCCTCGCCGCGCTCGCGCTCGTCGGACTCGCGCTGCGCTGGGCCTATTCGGACCCAGAATTCGCGCAGGGCGGCATCACCGGACGGCACGTGATCTGGTGGTCGTCGACGCCAGGGCTCGGGCTGTGGGTGCTCGCGCGCGCACTGATCTTCTACGAGCCCGTGCTGCTGCTCGGAGTCGTCGCGGCGCTCGCCGCCGCGCTGCTTCCCGCGTTGCGACGCCGCGCCGAGTGGGATCGAGAGCGGCGCGATGACATGCTCACGTGCCTGGGCTTCGTGCTCCCCTACGGAGGTTTCTTCGCGCTCTTCGGCGGGACCTTCGAGCGCTTCGCCTTGCCGCTGCTGCCCTTCGCGGCGATCGCCGCGGCGTGGGGACTGGGGCTGTGGGGACGCGCGCTGCTCGGCGAGCGGCGCGTCGCTCTCGCGTGCGCAGCGCTGGCGCTGCTCGCGCTGCCCGTCGCGGCGTGCTGGAGACTCGGGGAGCTGCGCTCGCGTCCGGACACGCTCGAACTCGCCGCGCGCTGGATCGAGCGCCGCGCGAGCGACGACCGGCGCAAGGTGCTGATCTCCTCGCTCAACCTCGAGCTGCCGTTCTTCTACTCGCCCGAGTCGCTCGCGCGGCTCGATGGGGCCGACACCGCGGACTGGACGCGCTTCCAGCGTGGACTGCTCCCGCACGAATTCTCATCGCCGCGCTTCGACCTCACACGCGACCGCGACCTCCTGCGCGAGGACGGCCAGCCGCTCGAGTGGGAGTTCGACTTCGTGGTGCTCAACACCGCCGTGCTGCGCACCCACGGGCCAGAGTTCGAGGCCGAGCTCAAGCGCTGGCGGGCGGGCGGAGTGGAGGTCGAGCTGTTCGCGCCCTCTGGCGACGAGTCCGAGGAACGCCAGCGCGAAGAGCTGCGGACCCAAGCCCGGACCGAGCAGATGTTCGGGATCGGCGAGGCCCCCGCCCTCGACGTGCTGTTCCGCCTCGAGCGTCTCGGCCCACGGCTGCGCGTGCTCGCTCGGCGAAGGGGCTAGGAACCCGAGCGCCTGACCGGTTTCCGCCCGCTGGCCCCCCGACGCTCGCCACCCCGACGCGCGCCCCTTCCCGTCGGGCGGGCCGCCGCGGAGCTCCCACCCGTGGCCCGCGCCCAACTTTCAGACGACCGACGGCCTTTTTTTGCCCGCGACCCGTCTCCCCAAGACGCGCTCGAGGGAGTACTTTTGGAGGAAGTAGCCTGCGCACCATGGTGCAGCCTGCTCCGCCGTGCTGTTCGGGCCGACGGTCCACCCTCTCCCTTGGAGCAACTCAGGAGCTCTCTCGCCATGTCCTTCCACAACTTCTTCCAGCGTGGCCTCGGTGTCGCAGCGGTGACGCTCGCGCTCGCCGCGGGCGCCAACGCACAGACGATCGGCTGCGAAATCGGCGCCGGCAACGGCGGCAACGTGCCGACGTCCGGCACCGGCAACGGCACCTACCCGACGGTCGCCCCGTCGTTCCCGATGACGGTGCCGCTGACCGTCACGTCGATCCCCTCGGGCGCGACGCACGTCACCTCGGTCAAGATCGTCGGCGCGACACACACGTACACCGGCGACGTCCAGTGGATCCTGCAGGATCCCGCGGGCAACAAGTTCAACGTGTTCAACCGCCAAGGCGGCGCCTGCGACTACGCCGGCGATTACACCTTCGTTCCGCCCTGCACCGGCGGCACCGCGACGGTCACGCCCTGCACGGGTCCGATCGCCTCGGGAATGTACGACCAGAACTTCGGCACCTGGCCGAACGGCAACCTCGGCATCACCAACACGGTCATGTCGACGATTCCGGCCGCCACCGGAACGTGGAACCTGATCGGCTATGACTGGGTCGGTGGCGACATCGGCTCCATCACGAGCTGGGACCTCTGCTTCGGCACGCCGCCGGTTCCGACGGCTACGCCGGCCGCGGCCCCCGCGCTCACCGCTCCGGCCAACGCCGCGACGGTGACGGGCCCGTTCGTCAACCTGACGTGGAACGCCGTGGCTTGCGCGACGGGCTACGACGTCGAGCTCGACGGCACGCTCATCAGCGTCGTCGCCAGCCCCTACCCGGCGCAGGTTGCCCTCGGCGCCCACTCTTGGCGCGTCCGCGCAAAGAACGGCGCGGGCAACGGTGCGTTCTCGGCCTCGCGCACGTTCACCGTCTCCGGCACGGCCGTTCCGGCCCTGACGGCTCCGGCGAACAACGCGAACGTCAACGGCCCCCTCATCACCTTGACCTGGGGCGCGGTCGCCGGTGCGACGAGCTATGACGTCGATGTCGACACCATCACCTACAACACGACCGTCCCCAGCTTCGTCTACACCTCGGCCACCGGATCGCACACTTGGAAGGTGCGCGCCAACTGGGCGACGATCCCGCTCGTCGGCAACTACTCGGCCGCGCGCGTGTTCAACGACCTCGGACCGACGGTCCCGACGCTGGCTACGCCGGCGGACGGCTCGTTCATCTTCGGCCCCGTCGTCACCCTGACGTGGAACAACATCACCACGGCCTCGGGCTATGACGTGGACATCGACGGCACCGTGTACCCGGTCACCACAAACAGCTACGTGTTCTCGGCCTCGACGCCGGGTGCCCACCTGTGGACGGTCCGCGCGAAGTACGTCGGCAACACGGTCTTCAGCGCCTACGCTCTCGCGCGCACGTTCAACGACCTCGGCGCCGTGCCGTCGTCGAACTGCGTCGCCAACGGCACGTTCGTGGGTCTGGTCCCGGCATCGGGTACGGGTGGCGGCACGGGTACGTTCTTCCCGACGACCTTCCCGCCTTCGCCGTACGTCAGCAGCTACAACGTCACGCTGCCCCCGGGCGCGACGCAGATCGTCAAGGTCGAGCTGAACTTCAGCACCGTCCAGCACACCTGGATCAACGACCTTCAGGTTGTCCTCAAGACCCCCACTGGCACGTTGCACAACGTCATGTGCCGTCCTGACGGCGGGTGCGACCTGAACGGCATCTACTCGATCTACGAAGCGGCTCCCGCTTGGCCGGCCTGCCCGGCCTCCGGTGACATTCCGCCGGGTGACTACATTCAGCACTTCGGCACGGGCGCGAGCGCGTGGCCGACGGGCACTAGCCTCGTCGACAACACGCCGCTGGGCGCGATCCCGGTCTCGAGCGGCATCTGGGAACTGACGATCTATGACTGGGTC
The DNA here is from genome assembly GCA_016872715.1 of Planctomycetota bacterium. Taxonomy (GTDB): domain Bacteria; phylum Planctomycetota; class UBA1135; order UBA1135; genus F1-120-MAGs118. Next base: position 65,096 of record VGZD01000001.1, on the reverse strand, counting down.
GGCGGTGACACGGGCCAGCTCGACGACTGGAAGATCTGCTTCGACACCGGCCCGGCGCTCCCGGTCGCGTACTGCACCGCTGGCACGACGACGAACGGCTGCAACGCTTCGATCTCGGCCACGGCCAACCCGAGCGTCACGGCTGCGGTGCCCTGCACCATCAACGTGTCGAACGTCGAAGGCCAGAAGTCGGGCCTGATCTTCTACTCGATCTCGGGCCGTCAGGCCGCGCCGTGGAACGCCAGCAGCTTCCTGTGCGTGAAGGCTCCGACCCAACGCACGACGACGCAGAACTCCGGCGGCACCGTCGCCGCCTGCGACGGCTTGCTCACGCTGGATTGGAACGCTTTCCAAGCCGCCAACCCGACGGCCCTCGGCAACCCGTGGGCCGCGGGTAGCCTTGCTCAGGCCCAAGCGTGGTTCCGCGACCCGCCGGCCGGCAAGTCGACGAACCTCTCCAACGGTCTCGAGATGACTTACGTTCCGTGATCTGAACGATCGCGGAACCACCTCAGCCGCGCCGCGCTAAGGCGCGGCTTGGGGGCCTTCCTCTCAGGAGACGCCAAGGCGTCTCCTGAGCTTTTTCTGGCCGCAGGAGAAACAAGGCAGCGGCCAGAAAAAGACGGACTTACCTTCCGCGACCCGCCGGCCGGCAAGTCGACGAACCTCTCCAACGGCCTCGAGATGACTTACGTTCCGTGATCTGAACGATCGCGGAACCACCTCAGCCGCGCCGCGCTAAGGCGCGGCTTGGGGGCCTTCCTCTCAGGAGACGCCAAGGCGTCTCCTGAGCTTTTTCTGGCCGCAGGAGAAACAAGGCAGCGGCCAGAAAAAGACGGACTTACCTTCCGCGACCCGCCGGCTGGCAAGTCGACGAACCTCTCCAACGGTCTCGAGATGACTTACGTTCCGTGAGCTGAACGATCGCGGAACCACCGGCACCAGCCGGTGAAGTCCCCACCACGGCGGGCGGTCCACACGGGCCGCCCGCTGTGTTTTTCTCATTCGCCTACTCACAGGGCCGAGCCTGAACTCGAAGGCGTTGTTGCGGCGAGCTTCAGCCAGCGGACTCGCTGCGCTCGTCCTCGGGGGATCCCCTACCGGCGAGCCGTCGCGTCGAGCCGTCGCGTCGAGCCGTCGCGTCGAGCCGTCGCGTCGAACAGTCGAGGCGTCGAGTTGGGGGCGTGTCAGGCGAGGGTGGCGATGTCGGCGGGGGTGGCGAGCCAGTGATCGGGGGCGGTGGCGCGCAGGGTGGCGTGCGGGAAGGGGCCCCAGGCGACGGCGGCGGTGCGGGTGCCGGCGGAGCGGCCGGAGGAGAGGTCGTGGGGCGAGTCGCCGACCATCACGGAGCGCGCGGCTTGGCTCCCGAGGCGGGCGAGCGCGCGTTCGACGGGCTCGGGGTGCGGCTTGTGCTCGCTGACGTCGTCGGCGCCGATCACGGCGCTGAACCACTGGTCGCGAAAGCCGCACGAGCGCAGGCCGCGGTAGGCGCCGTCGCGCATCTTGCTCGTGACGATCCCCAGCCGCAGGCCGCGGGCGTGGAGCTCGGCCACGGCCTCGACGGCGCCGGGGAAGGCGGAGACGAGGGCGTCGTGGTGCGCGCGGTTGTGGACGCGGTAGGTCGCGATCATGCGTTCGATCTCGGCCGGATCGGAGGTGAACTGCGCAAACTGCCAGCGCAGCGGGCGGCCGAGCCCCGCGAGCCAGAAGGCCGGATCGGACTGCGCCAAGCCGTGGGCCTCGAGGGTGTACACGTAGCTCTGGCGAATGAGCTCGATCGAGTCGATCAGCGTGCCATCGAGGTCGAACAGGACCGTGTCGAGCGGCGGGGCCATCGCGGGACGAGCATCGGGGCGCGCCGCGGCAACGTCAACCCGCGCGCGGGGACGCGGCGCGCTGGTAGCCTGCGCACATGAAGCACCCGCGCCTCGCCCTCGCCGTCGCATGCTCCGCCCTGCTCGCACTGGCCGCCTCGCGCGCGCCGCGGGACGAGCGCGTCGTGCTCTCGAGCGAGCACGTCAGCTACGAATGGAAGCCGGGCTGGGGCAAGCTGCCCGACGGCATGAGCTTGGGCAACACGCACGGCTGCGTGGTCGTCGACTCGAAGGGACGCGTGTACCTCAACACCGATACGGAACACGCCGTGATCGTGTTCGAGGCGGACGGGACGTTCGTGAAGAGCTGGGGCAAGGAGCTCGCGGGCGGTTTGCACGGCATGTGCCTCGTCAGGGAAGGCGACGGCGAGTTCCTGTACCTCGCGCACACCGGACGCCACGAGGTGCACAAGAGCACGCTCGATGGCGAAATCCTGTGGACGCTGCCGTGGCCCGAACAAGCCAAGGTCTACGAGCACGCGGGGCAGTACGCGCCGACGAGCGTCGCGGTCGCGGCCGACGGCACGCTCTACGTCGCCGACGGGTACGGGCGCTCGTACATCCACCAGTACGACCGTGAGCGCAACTACGTGCGCACGTTTGGAGGTCCGGGCAGCGAGCTCGGAAAACTGCGCACGCCGCACGGCATCTGGATCGACGCGAGCGGCAAGGACCCGGTGCTGCTCGTCGCCGACCGCGAGAACCAGCGCGTGCAGGCGTTCTCACTCGACGGCCAGCCGCTCGGAGTCGTCGCCACGGACGTGCGACGGCCTTGCCACCTGCACCAACAGGGCGATCGCACGGTGATCGCCGACCTCGCGGGCCGCATCACCGTGATGAACCGCAAGCTCGAGGTGCTCGCCCACCTTGGCGACAACCCCGACCCCGCGAAGCGCGCGCAGAATGGCATCCCGCGCGAACAGTGGAAGGACGGCGAGTTTCTCTCGCCCCACTGCGCGCACATCGCGCCCAACGGCGACGTGTACGTGCTCGACTGGAACTACCTCGGGCGCATCACGAAGCTCGCGCGCCTGAAGTAGCGCGCGCTCAGGCTTCGCGCTCGAGCACCGCGAGCAGGCCGCCCGTCTCGCCGCCGGAGTCGGCCGTGGCGATCAGGCTGACGAGGTCCCAGCCCTCGTGGCCGAGCGCATTGAGCTTCTGCTCGAGCGCGCGGCGATCGAACGACGCCTCGAAGACGCCGTCGCTCTCGAACGCCACGCCCTTGTATTCCCAGACGCGCTTCATCGCACATTCCCCCACGAGAGTAGCTCATCGAGCGTGCGCGTCGCCACCGCGTGGTAGCGCGGCCGAGCCATCAGGTAGATCTCCTTGGCGCGCCTCAGCCCTCCGGGCGTCTTCGCCAGCTCGGCGTAGAGGGGCTTGAGGAACTTGCGGCGCCCGACCCGCAGCAGGAACTCGGCCGTCGCCTTGTCCGCGGCCGTGTAGCGATTGTGCGCGCAGATCACGAGCCAAGCACACAGGATCTCGCTGTTGCCCGACTGAGTGAAGCGGAACGTGCGATCGAGCTCGGCGAGCTGCGTGACGTGCAGCTCGTCGGGCAGCGCATCGAGAAAGCGCAGCCACTGCTGCGTGACCCAGCCGTGCGTGTCGAGCTCGCTCGCCTTCGTCTGGCCATTCCAGCGCTCGACCTCGCGGTCGACGGCAGCGAGCAGCGTGGACTGGGTGCGCGGTGCATCGGAGGGCAAGCCCGGCGCGTACAACCAAGCTTGCAGGTCGAGCTGCGCGGCTGCCTCGGGGTGGCGCGCGAGCAGTTCGCGATCGAGCGACACGAGGAACTCCTCGGTCGTGACGCTCTCGAAGGCATGTCCGTCGAACCAGCCGCGCAGGAAACGATCGAACTCGTCGCGGCCGACGAGCTGCTCGATGCGGCGCAAGAACAGAGCGCCCTTCTCATAGGGCACGGCGCTGAAGCCGTCGTCGGGATGATGGCCCGCCAGATCGCAGTGCAGCACTTGCTGCCACGGCGCGAGCTCGGCCAGCTCGAGCTCGAGGTCGCGGCGCGCGAGCACCTTCTCCATGGCGCTGCGCTCCGCTCCGAAGACGCGCTCCATGATGCGCTGCTCGAAGTAGACGGTGAAGCCCTCGTTGAGCCAGAAGTCGCGCCAAGTCGCGTTCGTGACGAGGTTGCCCGACCACGAGTGAGCGAGCTCGTGGGCGACGAGTCCGACGAGCGAGCGATCACCGGCGAGGATCGTCGGCGTCGCGAAGGTCAGGCGCGGATTCTCCATGCCGCCGAACGGGAACGACGGCGGCAGCACGATCAGGTCGTAGCGCCCCCAGCGGTAGGGCCCGAAGAGTGCCTCCGCGTGCTGCACCATGCGCTCGGTGTCGTCGAGCTCCTCGCGCGCGAGTCCGACCACCGATGGCTCGGCCCACACGCCCGTGCGGCTGGAAATCGCGCGGAATTCGAGCTCTCCGCAGGCGAGCGCGATCAGGTACGGCGGAATCGGCTCGCTCATGCCAAAGCGCCACGCGCCGTCCGCGCCGCGGCCGAGTTGTTCCGCGCTCATCACCGCCACGAGCCCGGCCGGCGCACGGATCGTCGCCTCGTAGGTCACGCGCACGCCCGGCGAGTCCTGCAGCGGAATCCAACTGCGCGTGAGGATCGACTGGCCCTGAGTGAACAGGAACGGCTGCTTTCCGCCGGCGGTCTGCTCTGGCTCGAGCCACTGCATCGCCTGCGCGCCCTCGGTCGTGCGGTAGTGGACGATGACCGCCGTGTCGCGGGGCGAGAGCTCGATCTCCAACCGCGAGCCCCTCGTCGGATCCGCTTCCCCCACCTTGAACCGTCGCGCTCCGCCCGAGCTGCCCATCACGGCGGTGATGTCGAGCGCGACCGCATCGAGTACCAGCGGCGCCGCGGCGTCGCGCCGCTCGAGCTCGAGGCGCGCCGTCCCCTCCGCGCGCCGCGCGCCGAAGTCGAGCGTGAGGTCGAGCGCGACGTGTTTCACGCGCACGCGCTCCGGCTCGGCATGGGAGTGCGGGTCACGCGCGATGGCACGGGCGGCAGTAGCGTTGGACATGGTGGCACAGGCGCTCCCGAAGAGCGCGGTGAGGAGCGGGAGGAGCAACGCGGCGGGACGCGACATGGGAGCACGAGAATACTGCGCGCGCCTCGTTGCGCTCGCGCAGCGCCTTGGAGCACTCTCCGCTCGAGGCTCCGGCCGAGTTGGCTCCGCCCGGCCGCGTCCGGGCGCCCGTTCACGCTCGAGTCGATTTCGCGCGGTCGGACGGGCGCGGATCAGCCGAAGTCAGACTCGCGCACGGGACCGGCGGCAACGATGCAGCAGCGTTCGGGATGCAGGTGCTTGCGCGCGACGCGCAGCAGGTCCTCGGAAGTCACGGCCGCGTAGAGTCGCGGAGCGCTCTCGAGGTTGTCGTCCGGCAGCGCGAAGCGCTCGGCGCCGATCATGTACTCGACCCGCCGCGACGCGCGCTGGAACGACAATGCAAACGAGCCGACGACGTAGTCCTTCGCGACGCACAGTTCCGCGTCGCCGACGCGCTCGTCCTGCAAGCGCCGCATTTCCGCGCGAAAACCGTCGATCGCGGTGCGCACCTTGTCGGGGCTCGTCCCGATGTAGGCCTTGAACGTGCCCGGATAGCTGCCGGCGGAGCCGTGAATGTTCGCGCTGACCGTGTAGGCGAGCCCGAGCTCGTCGCGCAGTCGCATCGCGACGCGATTCGTGAAGCCCGGCCCCGTGCCGAGCACGTGGTCCATCACGACCAGTGCGTGGTAGTCGGGATCCGAACGGCGAACGCCGAGGTGTCCGAGGAACACGTGCACCTGCTCGCGCTTGGCGTGGAACACGCCCTTGCGCGGGGCGAGCGGCGGCAGGTCCAGCTCGGGATAGGGCAGGTCCTCGCCCGCGGTCCACTTGGCGAGCGCACGATCGAGCACCCTGCGCACGGCCTGCGGATCGACGTCGCCGCACACCGCGATCACGGCGCGGCGCGCGAGCCAATGCTCGCGATGGAAGCGCTGCACGTGACCGCGCTCGATGCGCCCCACGCTCTCGATCGTGCCGCTGGCGGACTTGCCTAGCCAGTGATCGCCGAACACCAGCTGCCGAAAGAGCTGGTCGCCCTGCGCGCGCGGATCGTCGCGCTCGAGCAGGAGCCGATCGAGCAGGCGCGTCTTCTGACGGCGAAACTCCGTGCTCGGATAGGACGGGCTGGTGACGAGCTCGCCGAAGAGCTCGAGCAAGAGCTTCCAGTGCGGAGCCGCGATCGTGCCACTGACGCCGTTCGACTCGCCCGAGAGCGTGCCGCCGTGGGTCTCGAGCGCATCGGCGATCTGCTCTTCGCTGTGCTTGGCGGTGCCTTGGTCGAGCAGGCCGCCGGCGAGCAGCGCGGTGCCCTCGCGACGGGCGGGGTCGAGCGAGTGGCCGCCGCGCAAGTGCATCTGGATCGCCGTGACGGGCGCGCCCGGACGTGCGGACACGAGCAGGCGCGCGCCGCAGCGCAGCGTGAAGCGCTCGATGCCGAGGTGAACCGCGAGTGCGGGCCTCAACGGCGCGCTCTCCCGCGCGCGGACTTGCGCGCCAAGGGGGCCTTCGCCGGCATGCACCAGCCCACGACGCGCCGCTCGCTGCCGAGCAGGCGTCGCGCGCAGTCGCGCAGCCGCGCCGCGTCGACGCCGAGCGCGTTGCCGAGCGATTCGAACGCCAGCTTCCAATGCGCATCGACGGCGGCCTCGCCGATCTGCTCCGCGATGTCGCTGGTCGTCTCATGGTCGTAGGCCTCGGCGGCCTCGAGCAGCGAGCGCACACGCGCGAGCTCGCGCGCGGGAACCTTGTCCTCGACGACGCGCGCGAGTTCGCGGTCGATTTCCTTCTCGAGACGCTCCGGGCTCGCACCCTGCGCGCACTCCGCGAAGATCCAGAACACTCCGCCTTCGACGCGTGCATCGTTGTGCGACGAGACGCTCGACGCGAGCTCGGTCTCGACCACCAGACGGCGGTGCAGACGCGACAGGCGGCCGCCCGTGAGCAGAGTCGAGAGCACGTCGAGCGCAGCGTCGTCTGCGCTGCCGACTTTGGCGGTGGGCCACGCCATGCACAGTCGCTTGCCCTCGTCGTCCCACTTGACCTGCACGCGGCGCTCGCCGCTCCACGGCTCCTCCGAGGGCCGGAACGGGTCGGCCTCGACATGCGGTATTCCGGCGGGAATCGGCTCGAAATGCGCGCGCACCTTCGCCAGCGCATCCGCCGGATCGATGTCGCCGCAGATCACCAGCGTCGCATTGCCGGGGTGGTAGAAGCGGCGGTGGTAGTCCCGCATGTCCTCGACGCTCATGCGCTTGAGCGCATCGGCGTGCCCGATCACCGGGCGGCGGTAGGGATGGCGCAGGAACAGCGTGCCTTGCACGAGGTCCGTGAGCCGCCGCCACGGTTCGTCGAGGCCCATGGCGAGTTCCTCGAGCACGACCGCGCGCTCGCTGTCGAACTCCTTGGCATCGAGCAGCACCGCGCGCATGCGATCGGCTTCGATCTCCAGCGCCTGCTCCCAGCGATCGCTGGCGAGCTCGAACCAGTAGGCCGTGTGATCCGAGCTCGTGAAGGCGTTGTTGCTGCCGCCGAGCGTGGTCGTCAGCCGATCGATCTCGCCCTTCGCGAAGCGCGGCGAGCCCTTGAACATCATGTGCTCGAGAAAGTGCGAGACGCCGGCCTCGTGCTCGCGCTCGTTGCGCGCGCCGACCTTGTACCAGAGCATCACGGCGACGACGGGATCGGCGTGACGCTCGACGAGCAGCACGCTCATGCCGTTGGTGAGTCGATGCTCGCCGACCTTCGTGCCGTTCTTCTGAAGCCGCGCGAGCGGTGCGGGCACGGCGCTCACGAGCTCCCCCACTTCTTCCACTTGCCGCCGGTCTTCTTGGGCGGTCCCTTCGGCCCGAGCGGCGCCGGATCGCGGCCGATCTCGCGCAGCTTGCGGCGGCGATCGCCGCGGCCGCGACGGCCTTGGTCCTCACGCGGCTGTACCCGCTCGAGACTGCGACGGCGGTCGCGACGGTACTTGTCCCCAGAACGCACGCCGCGGCGCTCGGGGCCAGGGCCCTGCGGCGCCTGCGTCGCGAAGAAGCGCGTGCGCGGGTCCTTGCGCTTGTCGTCCAGCGGCGCGGCGCGGCCGCTGGCCTTCGATTGGCCGAGCAGCTCGGCGACCTCGGCGCGCAGCAACGCGCGCCACTGGCCTTCGTGCAGCGAGCGATCCGAGAGCGTGCCGATGTGGGTGCGGCGAAGCGTGAGCACGTTGTAGCCCACGGCGGCGAACATGCGGCGCACTTCGCGGTTCTTGCCTTCGTTGAGCGTGCAAGTGAGCAGCGACCACTCGTTGGTGCGCTTGAGCACCTTGACGAACGCCGGCGCGGTCCAGCCCTCGGCGAGCCGCACGCCCTTCTGCACCTTCTCGATCGCCTCGCCCTCGATGCGGCCGCGCAGCTTGACCGAGTAGGTCTTGGTGACGCCGTAGCGCGGGTGAGCGATGCGGTTGGAGAACTCGCCGTCGTTGGTGAGCAGGATCAGGCCAGTCGAGTCTTCGTCGAGGCGACCGACGGTGTAGATGCGGCCCTTGGCGGGATCGGTGACGAGGTCGATGGCGCGCATGCGCGCTTCGCGCCGCTCGTTGGTGCAGACCACGCCGCGCGGCTTGTGCAGCAAGTAGTAGCGCAGCTCCGTGCGCTCGGGCTTGAGCACCACGCCATCGACGTCGATCTGCTGGACGTTCGGATCGACCTTCGTGCCGAGCTCGGTCACGATCTCGCCGTCGATCGTCACCTTGCCCTTGGCGATCAGCTCGTCGCACTTGCGGCGCGAGGCGATGCCGTGGTCGGCGAGGTACTTGTTGAGGCGGATGAGGCGGCCGGAATCCGGTGCGTCGTCCTCGGGGTCGCGGAAATCGTCGTCGTCGGGGCTCATCGGACCGCACAGAGTAGCGTCCGCGAGCGCGCTTCCCCCCCATCGCGCCCCGAGCACGCCCCAAGAGCCTTCACGAGACGTCCCCATCGGGCTCGTCCGCGAGCCCCCTTGGGAGGGGCAGGAATCGCGCTATCCTCTGAGCAACTCGAAAACGGGCGGCATTCAGCCTCCCGCGACTCGAAGAAAGGCAACCATGCGAATCCAACACGCGTTCCTCGCTGGCCTGCTCGCCCTCTGCATGGCCTCCACCTCCGCGCCCGCACGGGCGCAGGCGCCGGGCACGCCGCTGCCGCCGGTCAGGCTCGAAGGTCTCGCCCAGACGGGCGCCAAGACGTTCGATGACTTCATGGGCCGCGCGGTGCTGCTCGAGTTCTTCGCCTACTGGTGAGGCCCCTGCCGAGGGCAGGTCTCGCACCTCAACGAGCTTCAGAAGAAGTGGGGTGAGCGCGGCCTGTCGATCGTCGGCGTGACCGACGAAGGCGAAGCGGAGACGGTCAAGTGGGTCGAGGAGCAGGGCGCGAAGTACGCCTATGGCTATGACCGTGGCGGCAAGCTCTCGAGCTATTTCAAGGTGTCGGGCATCCCCGCCGCCGTGCTGGTCGACGCCAAGGGCATCGTGGTGTGGCAGGGTCACCCCGCGGGAGTGACCGACGCGCTGATCGAGAAGGCTGTCGCAGGTGCGCTGCCCAAGCCCCAGTGGGAGTGGCCGACCTCGACCAAGGCGGTCAAGGCCGCGTTGCTCAAGCGCCAGTACAAATCGGCCCTCGACGAAGCGGCCAAGCTGACCGAAGCCGATGGCGGTCCGGGCATCACTGCGGCGATTCGCGGCATCGTCGAGAGCCGCGTGGCGGGTCTCAAGGCGACCTACGCGTCGGGCGACTACCTCGGGACCGAGACCGCGGGCACCGCGCTCGCCAAGGAACTGGCCGGACTTCCCGACAGGGAGGCCGTGGACGCGGTGCTCGCCGAGCTCGCGGCCAACAAGGACGCCGGAGCCGTGATGAAGGCGCAAAAACAGATCGCGAAGCTGCGCGCGAGCGAGCTTTCCAAGCGCAAGGAGCTCGAGGCCGCCATGGCGGACCTCGCCAAACTCTCCAAGGCCAACGCAGGCAATTGCGCCGGAAAACAGGCCGACGAGTTCCTGAACGAACTGAAGGAACGCCTGCGCGGCGCGGCGGTCGCTGAGCCATGCGCGCGCTCGAGCGCGAGCACGCGGGGCGGCGCGACCTCATCGGTCGCGCCGCCCCGCGGTGTTTTGGAGTTGGTTGTTTCGAGGTTGTTTCGAGGTTGTTTCGAGGCGCCGTCGCTTCGAGAGACTCGGACTTAGCCGCGCGTGAGCTTGGCCTTCACGCGCTCGATCGCCGCGGCGTAGTCCGGGTTGGGCTGTGCGGGAGAGAAGCGCACGGCAATCTCGTAGCAGGCGAGCGCCATGGGCAGGTCGCCCGAGAGCTCGTAGGCGAGACCCTTGCCGTAGTGCGAGGCGTGGTCGTGCGAGTCGTCGACGAGCGCCTGTGAGAAACCCGTCTTCGCGAGTTCCCAGTCGCCGGCGCGCAGCGCTCTGACTCCGGCTTCCGCGTGCGAGTTCGGCGAGGCCGAAACGATGCACTGCTCGAGCTGACCGGGAGTCGAGGAGGGCAGCGTGACGACGGCGTCGACAGGACCGCGGATCTTCTGCTTGAGGGTGCCACAGGAGGGGGCGAGCAGGACGACGGCGGCGAGGGTGACCTTGAGCGCGGACTTCATGGTGGGTGCAACGAGTTCGAGGAGCTGAATCGAAGGCTCTAGAGATAGCGCTCCGAAGGACGCACTTCCAGCGCCGGAATGCACTGCGGGCCTCGACCGGCACCCCGCGCTCTACAGGCGGCCCGAGCGCTTGACCTCGAGGTACTTTTCCGCGAGGGCGACCTGCAGCTCGGACGGAGCGATGTCGAGGGTCAACACACCCCGACCCGCATGGCGTTCGAGGGCGCGGCGGCGAGCCTGCGCGTACTCCAAGGCCGCGCAGGTGGCGAGCGCATCGCCAAAGCCCCCCACCGGGGCGTTGCGCAGCGCTTCGACCGAGGTCTCGCGCAGGCTGGCGAGAACGACGAGATGCCGCGTGCGCAGCAGTTCGAGCGCCGGGCCGAGCTCGTCCTCGTCCTCGTCCCGCTGGTTGGTCACCACGACCACCAGCGCGCGACGGCGCTGGAAGGCGCGCAGGCGCGCGGCGGCCTCCAAATAGTCGGGCGGCTCGAGGGTCGGTTCGAGGTCGTAGACGGCGTTGAGCAAGGGCGTCATCCCCTGACGGCCCTTGACCGGCGGAAGTCGCCGGTCGACCCCGCCGAAGGTGAGCAAGGACACCGCATCCCCCTGCCGCAGCGCCACATAGGCCACGAGCAGGAGCGCGTTCAGGCAGTGGTCGAAGTGCGACAGCTCACCGTCGATGGCGCGCATGCGGCGCCCGCAGTCGAGCAGGAACACGACCTGCTGGTCGCGCTCCTCTTGGTACTCGCGCGAGATCGTCTTTCGTCGCCGCGCGGTCGCCTTCCAATCGATCTGGCGCAGGGCGTCGCCCGCTTGGTAGTCGCGCAGTTGGCGGAACTCCAAGCCGTCCCCGCGACGTTGGCGACGCCGGATGCCCATCAGTTGGATGCGATTCTCGAGCGCGTGGAGCGCGAAACCGGCCACGGCCGCGAAGTTCGGATAGATGCGCACGCGGGTGTCGAGCGCCGTGCGCTCGCGCAGGTCCCACAGTCCCAGCCGAGACGCGCGCACGACCTCGCACGGACCGAAGCGACCCTCGCCGCGCTCGCGCCCGCGCAGCCGATAGTCGAACTCGACGCCGCGCTCCGCGGGGACCTCGACCTCGCGCGGCAGAGCCTCGACCTCGACCGCGAGCGGATGGCCGTCGAACACCGTGACGCGCTCGGAGCGCGCCGAGGGATTGCGCAGGCGCAGGCGCACGGTCGACCACGTCCCGAGCGCGAGCGAATGCGGCACAAGGCGCTCGACCACGAGCGGCGCGCGACGCCCGGCGACCGCGAGGTCGAGCGCCAGCGTGAGCACGAGCGCCGCTGTGCACACTTGCCACGCGGCGAGCCATGCGGGCACGAAGCAAGCCGCGAGCCCGAGCAAGGCCCACGCCGCCACCAGCCCCAGCGCTCGCCGACGCGGCCTCATTCGCGGGGCGCTTCCACCTTCTGAAGGATCGAGCGCAGCACATCGTCGGTCGTCACGCCTTCGAGCTCGAGCTCCGGCGCGAGTGTCAGTCGATGGCGCAGAACCGGCAGCGCAACCGCCTTGATGTCATCCGGCGTCACGAAGCCGCGCCCCTCGAGCAACGCCTTCGCGCGCGCGACGCGCACGAGCGAGATGCCGCCGCGCGGACCCGCTCCCATGGCGACTCCGCGCCACGTGCGCGTCTCGCGCACGATGCGCACCGCGTACTCGCGCACGCGCTCCAGCACGGTCAAGCGCGCGACCGTGGCCTGCAGCGCGAGCACGTCTTCCGCCGTGCAGACGCGCTGAACGGCCGACACTTCGAGCTGGCCTCCGGTGCGACCGGCCGTGACGAGCTCCACGATGCGCGTCTCCTCGTCGAGGCTGGGATAGTCGACGACGATCTTGAGCAGGAAGCGGTCGAGCTGGGCCTCGGGCAGCGGATAGGTGCCCTCCTGTTCGATCGGATTCTGCGTGGCGAGCGTCATGAACGGCGGCGTGAGCGCCGTCGCCTCGCCCTCGATCGTGATCTGCCCTTCCTGCATGACTTCGAGCAGCGCCGACTGCGTCTTCGCCGACGCGCGATTGATCTCGTCGGCCAGCAGCAAGTTCGTGAACGCCGGTCCTCTGCGCAACCGGAACGTCCCCGACGCGCCTTCGTACACCACGTGGCCCGTCACGTCGCTCGGCATGAGGTCGGGCGTGAACTGCACGCGCGCGAACTTGCCGCCGAACGTGCGCGCGAGCGCGAGCACGAGCAGCGTCTTGCCGAGTCCCGGAACGCCTTCGATGAGCACGTGCCCTCCGGCGAGGAACGCGAGCAGCACCTGCTCGACCTCCTCCGCTTGGCCGATCACGACGCGCCCGACCTCGGTTCGCATGCGAACCACGCGCTCGGAGGCCCGCGCGAGCTCCTCGTCCGTCACCACGACTGCCTGAACTTCGTTCATAGGGATCTCCTGACCGTCTCGAGATCGCGCACGATCTCGCTGAATTCCGCCTTGTCGACCCTGCGCGCACCAAGTGCCGTCCGAACGCGCTCGACGCCGATCGAGGACTGCTCCGCCAACGCGCGCGCCAGCGCCTCTTCGTCGTGCGCCAGCCACTGCGAGCGCACCACCCCGATGCGTCGCCGCAGCTCGGCGCGCGGCGCGTCGAGCAGGCGCTCGGACTGCCGCGAACGCCACAGGAACTCGCCGCTCGCGCGCACATGCTCCGAGAAGTCGCGCCGCTCTCGCCCGAGCTCGCCGAGCTTGGGGCCCGCGACGAACGCCCGACGCCAGAGCACGAGCGCGAGCAGCAGCGCCGCGGAACAGATCGCCGGCCACCCGTGCTTCCACAGGAGCGCGAGCAGGCCCGGAGGTCGTTCTCCGAGCACGAATCGCACTTCGCGACGCTCGCCGTCGAAGCTGGCGAGGTCGTCGAGCACGTACGGATGATCGAGCTCACCGAAGTCCGCGTTGAGCGCCCAGTCGTCATCCGCGAACAACGTGATGCGTCCGTAACCGTGCTCGAGCCCGAGCACGCGAGAGCGCATCGGATCGCCGGTGTCGACGTCGCACAGCGCGTTGGAGTCGACGAACGTGAGCCGTCCGTCGAAGGCGACGCGCCGCAAGCCGCGGCCGAGTTCCACTTGCACCTCGCGCTCCGCATCAGCATCGAGCCGCACGTCGAGCTGCAGCGCATCGAGCAGCGGGTGGGAAAATCGCTGTTCGTCGAGGTCGTTCTCGATGGCACTCTCGAAGTCGTCTCCCGGGAGGAGCACGACCAGCGCTCCGCCAGCTTCCACCCACGCGAGCAATCGCTCCAAGTCGACGGGCGAGAGCAAGCGCCCCGATTGCCGCAGCACGAGCAACGCGTCGGTGGGCGGCAACTCGCCGAGGTAGTTCGTGGTCTCGACCGCGCGAGCGAGTCGCTCCAGCGTGCGCTCCGCGGCCAGCATCGGATTCTCGCGCGCTCGGCCGCGATATCCGACGTCATCCTCGACCTCCTCGAAGCCGATCACGCCGAAGATCACGTACGCCACCAGCGCGAGCGCGAGCGCGACCCCGATAACGAAGATCCTGCGGACAGCGCGCGGACTCACGTCGCCTCCCGCCGGAAGTGCTGTCCCCATGCGTCGCACAACGCGAGCGCCGTGGCGTCGTCGGGACGCCTGCGCGAGTAGGCGCACACGAGCCACGCGCTCGTGACGGACGCGAAGAAACCGAAGCGCTCCACGGAGTCGAGGCGCCGCACGTGCTCCACGCAATCGCGCTCCGTGTCTCCTGGGTCCGGCGCGAGCGCGCCCGTCGCGATGAGCCGCGAGAGCGCGCCGCGATAGAGCAATCCCATCGCACCGGCGGCATCTCCAGCAAGCCACAGCTCCCTCGCGCGCGCACCGATGTCCTCCGGCAGGGACTCGGGCCGTACGTCCAGCCCGAACACATGCGTGCGCGGCGGAGCGAGCTTCGGACGGCTCGCGACCCGCCACTCGATCAACCCCGCCATGCGCAGGATCATGACCACGACACCGACCAGCAGTGCCACGAGCAGTGCCCAGCCCAGAAACTGCAAGACGTAGGCCAGCACGTCGAGGTCGAGCGCTCCGTTGTCGCCCCGACCGCCAGCGCGCGGAAACCTGAAACGCGTGCGCGTCTCGGTCGTGTCGAAGTCCGCATGGGCCAAGACCTCGCGAGCGATCTCGGCGGCGTCCTGCCGCGACGGCGCGACGGCGGCGGGCTCGCGGGAGGACTCCGGGGTTCGCTCCGTTGTTTCCTGCGAGCGAGCGAGCGTCACGAGCAGCGCGAACGCGAGCACCGCGACGACGGGGACTCGTCGCAGGACCTGCGCGGCGCGCGCCCCGAGCCTGCGGAACGCCAGCTCGACATCCCAACCTTCGAGCCGCGAGCGCTGGTTCAGGTAGAGCGCGAAACCGGCCAGCGCGTGCAAGACTCCGCAGACCGAGTAGCTCGCAAGCCACACGAGCTTCATCCCCACCGCGAACCAGCCGAGCCGAACCTCACCGAAATCCCCGGCCTCGAACGGCGCGAGATCGGGCGCCAACTCGCCCGGCGTGAAGAACCACAGCAACAACACACCCTGCACGAACAGCCCGACTTCCAGCGCCAGAAAGCAGCACGCCGCCAGCACGGCATCGCCCGAACCCGAGCGCCGCAGCTCGCGTTCGCGTACGGCTCGCTTGCGCCCCGTGCTGCCTTCGAGCAGCGCGGCCGGTGTCACGAGCGCGCGCCACGGCATCCAGCGATAGCGGACGACGCACACGAGCGCGAGCCGCCACAGACTGCGCGGCAAGTCGCGCAGCGTGACCTGCAGGCTCGGAACGGCGCCAAAAGCCGCGCGCGAGGCGACGAACACCGGTACGAGCTCGAACAGCGGACGCAGCATCCACAACAGGAACAGCGCCAGCCATGCGCGCTCCACTGCCAGCAGGAACAACAGGCACACCGGCAGCACGAGCACGCTCCACGCGGCGAAGATGGCTCCGCCCCAACTGCGCAGCATGGCGGCCGCGAGATCGAGGCACTCGTGGCCCGTGCGAGGCCGCAGCGCGAGCGAGATGCGCTCAAGCTGCACGTCGACGCCCTCCGAGCCACAGGTAGACGATCATGAGCAACCACATCAGCGCGCCCACCGCGTACTTGATGGACGCTGGCAGCGGCTGCGCGGACCAGAAGCCCTCGATCAACGCGGCGAGGGTCGTCATCGCCGCGGCGCCGAGCAGCAGCCGCAGGCAGCGCGGCGCATCCTCGACCAGCGCACGCGAGCGCGAGCGAGCGAGCGGAGCCACGAGCAGCGAACCCAGCCGCATGCCCGCCACCGCCGAGATCACCATCGCGACGAGCTCCCACGAGCTGTGCCCGGCCACGAACACGAACAGCTCCTCCTCGTAGCCAATGGCGAGAAAGTGCCCCGCGACCGCTCCGAAGTGCACTCCGTTGTAAATGAGCGCGAGGATCGAGCCGATGCCGAACGCCAGACCGCTGGCGAAGATCCTGAAGTCGATGCCGACGTTGTTGCGGATGTAGAAGGCGAACATGCGCACGTTCGCGGCCGCGCCGCGTTTCTCCGCGAGCTTCCCCGCTGGGTCGTACATCGCCTCGAACTGCTCGATCGACTCGGCATCCACCACCGCGTAGAGCAGGTCCGGTCGCGAGTGCGCGAGCAGCGCCACTCCGACGAGCGGCAGCAGGAACAGGGCCGAGCAGATCCAGAAGAGCCGCCACTCTTCGCGCACGAGCCGCGGGAAATCGGCGCCGAAGAACTGCCGAACTTGCGCGAGGTAGCTCGACTGCGCTCGATAGAGCTGCTCGCGTCCGCGCAACGCCATCAGATTCAGCCGCTCTACCAACTCGCGGCCGTACATGCGCCGCCGCGCGAGCGCGAGGTCCTGACAGACGTGGCGATACAGCCGCGGCAACTCGGGCAGCGCTTCGAGCGCCTGCGCGTCCTTGCGCCCCGAGCGCAGTGCTTCGAGGAGCGACTCGAACCTCTGCCAGCGCTCGTGGCGCGCGGCGATGAAGGCCTCGCGCTTCACCGCGCTCCCTCGAGCCAACGAGCCATGCCGAGCACGCGCGCACTGTGACCGTGCTCACTCGCGCCCGTGAGCGGCGCCAGTTGCGCGGCGAGCTCCTCGCGACGCGCCGGACTCCAGTCCCCGGAGCGGACCGCGAACTCGATCACCGCAGCCTGCTCTTCGGGAGCGAGCGGAATCGGCGGCGCACACGGCTCCGCCTTCGGCAGCGCGCACAGCTTGGCGCGCCCATCGACGTGCACGACCAAGGTACCGGCGACGTGATCGCCGATGCGCTTGCCGTCGCGTGAGAGCAACGTCGAGACCACCGCCGCGCCGTAGAGCCCGGGAAGAAAGTCCACCACGCGCAGGAAGTTGCGCAGCACGGAGGCTGACCAGCCCACGCTCGTGCCATCGTCGCGTACCACCGCGAGTCCGAGCACGCGCTTGCCCAGAGTCTGCCCGTTCCAGAACACCTCGAAGACCACCGGATAGAACCACTCGACGGCGAACAGCGCCAGCAGCAGCAACGCCTGACCGATGTCTCCGAACAGCGCGAGCCAGCCGAGCGCGGAGAAGATCGCGAGCCGCACGAGCAAGTCGAGGCCGAAGGCGAGTGCGCGCGCGCTGAGGCCTGCCACGCGCAGCGAGAGCTCGACGCCCTCGGGAGCCTCGACGGTCGCGAGTGTGTCGAGCCGCTCTCTCACGCGTTCACCACGACCGTGCCGGCGAGGAGGTCGTGCAAGCAGCGCCGCTCCTCGCCGAAAATGAACAGCGCGTCGATCAGGGAGAAGAGCCCACAACACCAGCCGATGCCCGCGGGAAGCAGAGTGCGCAACACCACGAGCTGCACGGCGCTCGCCGGTCCGCCGTGCACGCTCTCGACGCGCAGCTTGAACACGCGCTTGCCAACCGTCCAGCCGCGCGTGCAGAGCAGGAACGCCTGCAGGGCAAGGACGAACAGCATCGACAACACGAACAGCGACACGCCGATCGCGCCGCGCGCGTCCGGGAGCGCCGTCTCGTCGTCCGTCAGGAACGCCGCGGCGTTTCCGAGCGCGAGCCACAGGAACGATGGGACGTACAGCAACGAGTCCAAGAGCGATGCGAGCAGGCGCTCGAAACGTCCGGCGAGGCGCTGCCGCGAGCGCGGCCCGCTCCGCACGACGCTGCTCGTCTCCGGCGCGCGATAGGGATTCGAGTCGTCGCCGCCGACGACGTTCACGTCGAGAGCTCCATCAGGCGCCGCGCCTCCGCGCGCGCCGTCTCCTGGTCCTTGCCGCCCGCGATCATGTCCGCGATCTCGCGCACGCGCCGCTCGCCGTCGAGCGCCTCGACACGCGTGCGCGTGCGCCCGGCCTCGATCTTCTTCTCGACGCGCTGGTGCACCGACGCCATCGCCGCGATCGCGGGCAAGTGCGTCACGCACAGCACCTGATGGTGCTCCCCGAGCTTGCGCAGGTGCGCTCCCACCGTCGGGCCGAGCCGTCCGCCGACGCCCGAGTCGATCTCGTCGAACAGCAGCGACCGCCGCTCGCCCGCTTCCGCGAGCACGCCGCGCAGCGCGAGCATGAGGCGCGCCGTCTCGCCGCCCGAGGCGACCTCGCGCAGGCGATTCATCGACTCGCCAGGATTCGCCGCGAGCAGGAACTCGATGCGATCCATGCCGCGCTCGCCGAAGCGCTGCAAGTCCGCTTCGATCTCGGGGCGCGCCGAGGGATCGCCGCCACCGCCTTCGTCGTCGCTGCGCTGGCCGATGCGCACATCGAAGGCCGCGTTCGCAAGCCCGAGCTCCTTGAGCGCCTTGTGCACCGCCTTCACGAGCTTCTCGCGCAGCGCCTTGCGCGCGCGCCGCAGGTCGCTCGCGCGCGCGAGCAGCGTCGCGCGCGCCTTCGCGATGTCCTCCCCGAGCCCCTGCGAGTGTTGCTCATCGCGCTCGAGCCGCGCGATCTCCGCCGCGAGCTCCGCCCGGCGTTCGACGAGGCCCACGGCATCCGTGCGATACTTGCGCTCGAGCCGTTCGAGCTCGGCGAGGCGCTCCTCGATCTCCTCGAGTCGCCGTGGATCGACTTCCAGCGCGTCGCCGAGCGAGCGCAGCGAGCGCACCGCGAGGTCGAGGTGCGCGTAGGCCGCCTCGAGGTCCGTCGCGGCGCCCTCGAGCGCGGCCACGCGCGTGCGCCACGCGTCGAGGAACCGGCTCGCATGACGCACGCGGTCGAGCGCCGCGCCGTCACCGTCCGCGAGCCCCTCGAGCAGCTCGCCCAGGCCCTGCTTCATGCCCGCTGCGTGGCGCAGGAGCTCGCGCTCCGGCTCGAGTCGCGCGCGCTCCTCCGCCTCGGGATTGGCCGCCACCAGCTCCTGCCATTGAAAGCGCGCGAGATCGAGGCGATCGCGCCGCTCGCTCGCCTCGCGCTCGAGCCGCAGGGCCTCGTCGACGAGCTTGCTCCACGCCTCGCGCGCCGCCTTGTACTGCGCGACCTGCGCATCGAGCTTCCCGAAGCCGTCGAGCAGACGCAGTTGCTCGGATGGATCGTGCAGCCGCTGGTGGTCGTTCTGCCCGTGGATCTCGAACAGCCGCGGCGCGAGCTCCGCGAGCGCCTCGCGCGTCACGGGGCGCGCATTCACATAGGCGCGCGTGCGCCCGTCGGCCGACACCGTCCGCACCAGCGCCAGCTCGCGCTCCGGCGCCTTCGGATCGCCGTCCCAGTCCTCGAGCAGCTCCGGCGCATGCTTGCGCGCCCAACGCTGCACGCTCGTCGCCCCAGCCGACACGCGAAAACGCCCCTCGACCGTCGCGCGCGCGGCGCCAGAGCGCACGATCGCGGTCTTGGGCTTCTCGCCCAACAGCAGCTCGAGCGCTCCGACGAGCAGGCTCTTGCCCGCGCCGGTCTCGCCGGTGATGACGTTGAGCCCCGGGCCGAACGAGAGCTCCGCCCGTTCGATCAACGCCAAATCCGAGATCTCGAGCTCGACCAGCATGCGGCGTCATTATGGACTCTCGGCGGACCCGTTCGTCAGCGGGGAATCCGGCAGAAATTTGAGCCCCCGGCCCAGTCTCTCAGGCCGAGCCCCGCGCGCGGCCCGGAAATGCAGCTCGCGGCTCAGCGCCCGTCCGACGTCGCGGTGTCGCTCACGCCGAAGTCGCCCGCGCGCTCGCGCCACAGCGTGTGCACGTGGTTCACGTCGTTCTGGCCGTTGTGATACTCGAGCGTGAAGCGCGGCGAGTGCAGCCGATAGTAGTGCGGCTTGCCCGCCTCGGTCGAACCCACCCATAGAAAACGCACCGCGCCCAGATCGGCGACGAGTTCGCTCGCCCGCGCCCGCGCCGGGCCGTCGAAGCGGCCCACGTAGGTGCCGAGCAGGTCGGCCACGCGGCCACGGAGCGCTTCCGGCAGCTCCGCGAGCGCCACGCCCTCGGTCGCATCGAAGCGCTCGTCGCGCCCCGGTCCGTGGACGACGTCCGCCGGCACCGCTCCAAGGCCGCGCGAGCGGCGCGCGAGCGTCCCCTGAAACGCCGCGGCCAGCTCGCGCGCCAACGACTGCTCTCCGGCGAGCGGCTCGACGACGCGGCCGCCCACTTCGTGCCGAGCGGGGTTGGTGCCGAGAAAGTGCGGAGTGAACGCGAGCTTCCCGTCCACCTCGGAAAACTGCAGCACGACGTGATGACCCTCGAAGCGCCAGCCCCACGGATCGCCCGAGTCGACGTCGCCGAAAATCGCGACGCTGTAAGCCTCGGCGTCACGCCACGTGGCCGGACGCTCGGGCGTCGACTCGCGCTCCTTGAGCACGCTCTCGAGCGCGACGATCTCGTCGACGACGCGCTCACCCTCGGCACTGAGGACCGTGCGCAGCAGAGCTCGCAGCGCGCCTCGCTCGCGCTCGTCGAGCGATCGCAGCGGCACGCCCGCGCGCTCGCGCGGCACATAGTGCCAGTCGAGCCGCTGCGCACAGTGAAACGGAAACACGGCTCGCGCTCGGTCCTCTCGGTCGAGCGCCGCCACCAACGCCTGCGCGGCCGCGCGCATCGGCGTCGGCTCCCGCTGAGCCAGCCACGCCACCGCGCCGAGCGTCGAGCAGGTCGTGAGGAGCAGCGTGCGGATCACGGCGGGGAATCTCCGGTCGCCGCGCGCGGACTTCCCGCGCACGGCGTGGGACGCCATGCTAACCCGCGACGTGGAATCGCGCCCCGCACCCGCCTGCGCTCGCTGCCGCCACTACTGGATCACGCACCAGCCGTCGACGCCGCACGGCTGCCGAGCCTACGGGATCCTCTCCCTGCGCCTGCCTTCGATGGAGATCCGCGTGGCGAGCGGGCAAGACTGCGCCGCGTTCGAGGAGCGTCCGGTCCCGCCGCCTCGCGCGCACGAGGCGTGACTCGATGGACGTGACCGCGCTCGAACACCTGCCGACTCCGCTGCTGCTCGTGCGCCTCGATCGCGTGCGCGCGAACTTGGCGCGCATGGAGGAGTTGCTCGCGGCTCACGGCGGCCTCGCGCGCTGGCGACCCCACGTGAAGACGGCCAAGGTGCCGCAAGTGCTCGATCTGTTGCTCGACCGCGGCCTGCGGCGCTTCAAGTGCGCCACGACGCGCGAAGCTCGCGTGCTGCTCGAGCTCGCCGAGCGGCGCGGAGCATCGATCGACCTGCTCGTCGCGTTCGCGCACCGCGGTGCGAACCTCGCGCGCGTCGTCGAGCTCGCGCAGCGCCATCCCCGACAGCGCGTCTCGATGCTGAGCGAGGACGCCGCGCACGCACGATCGCTCCGCGAGCACTCGCTCGGCGTGTTCATCGACCTCGATCCCCACATGGGACGCAGTGGAATCGCCCTCGACCAGCGCGCGCGAATCCGCGAAGTCGCGCTCGCGGCCGAGACCGCGCTGCGCGGCTGGCACGCCTACGAGGGACACGTGCGCGCACCGACCGCACCCCAACGCCGCGCGGCCTGCGCGCCGCTCTTCGACGCACTCGCCGACCTCGCGCTGTCGCTCGGATCGCGCGAGCACGAAACGATCACCAGCGGCACTCCGACGTTCGTCGAAGCGCTCGAGCACCGCGGCCTCGCCGCACTCCAGCACTCGATCTCTCCGGGCATCGTCGTGTACTGGGACCACAACAGCGCGGCGCTGGGGCTAGCGGGATTCCGCTGCGCCGCCAGCGTGCTCACGCGCGTGATCTCGCGTCCGCGCTCGGACCGCGTGACCGTCGACGCCGGCTCGAAGTCCATCGACGCCTCCGTGTCCGACCCGTGCGTGCAGGTCGCCGGACGGCCGGAACTCGTCGCGACGCGTCCGAGCGAAGAGCACTTGCCGCTCGACGTCCGCTCCCTCGCGCCGCCGCAGCTCGGCGACTTGCTCGAACTCGAGCCACGCCACGTCTGCCCGATGGTCAACCTCGCCGAGCGTTGCGCGCTGCTCGAAGGCGAGCGACTGCTCACCATCGCGAGCGTCTGCGCTCGCGCCCACGGCGACTAGCTAGCGCCGTTCGTGCCGCGCGGGATCGCGCGGCGGATGGGCCGCGATCTCCCGCAGCCTCCGCAGCTCCTCGCGCAGCGCCGGTGGCATCGCGCCGAGCAGTGCCTGCTCGAATGCCTCGCGCGCGACGGCCCAGCGCGCTTGGTCGGCGGCCTCGCGGCCGCGCGTCGCGAGCAGGAGCGTGCCCTCGCCCAACTCGTCCTCGATTCGTCGGACTGACTCGATTTCGAGCCATGGCTGGCCGAGGAACAGCTGTCGCGCTTCGACGACGGCCTCGAAGCGCGCGAGTCGACGCGCAGGCGAGAGGGCCTGCTCGGGCGGACTTCCGCGGCGCACGAACAAGCGCGCGAGCGGAGCGTTCCACTGCTGCTCTTCCCACAGGAACTGCCGATCGGACCAGACGTCGAAGGCGCGGTAGTCGGCCTCGCCGAAGCGCGTCACGAAGGGATTCCAGCGAACGCACTCCTCGCGCAGCTGAAAGCGCAGTCGCACGCGCCGTCCGAGCGCGGCCTGCGGGTCCGCCAGCAGCTCCTCGAGCGACGACTCCGCTGCGGCGCGCGAGGGTTCCTCCTCCGACGAGCTCAGCGCGGCGCGCGAGAGCGCGATGAGCACGACGAGCACGAGCAGCGCAGCGAGGGCCTTCACCACGGCTCGATTCGACGCACGGCGGCTCACACTGGAGCGCCGACGCGAGCGCCCGTCCGCTTTCGGGACGGCGTCAGCGCGCGCACCCGCCCGGCGCGTCGGCGGAGCCAAACCAACGCTGGCGCAGCCAGCGCGCGGCGCCGCACATGGACGCCGACGCATCCGCCTCCGTGCGCGACGCGATCCGCGCCCGCGTGGCCGAGTTGGCCCGCGCACCGCGCTAGCGAACCGTCACTTCGTCTCGCCGCCGGTGGCGGGCGGCGGCGGAGTCCAGCCGGTCGGACGCGCGAGCGTCGGGGCGAGCAGCGCGATCAGTCCCATCGCGGTGCCGTAGTTCTCGCTGCGCGGAAAGACGCGGTCGTTCCAGCCGCCAGAGTCCTCCTGCACTTGGAACAGCCGCTCGAGAAAGCGCTGGCGATAGCTCGCGCGCTCGGCCTCGGGCAGGAACTCGATCGCCTGCGCGGCATAGCCGTGCGCGTAGACGAAGTAGTAGGGCGCGACGCCGTAGGGCGGCACGTGCGTGCCCGTGCCCTTTCGACGCTTCTCGAGCCACTCCCAGTGTTCGAGGAAGTTGTCGAGCGAACGCCGCACGCGGTCGACCCCGCCGCGGCCGGCGAGCACGAGCACGCACTCGGTGATCGGCGAGCGACCGATCGCGCCCGGCCACTCGTCCTTCTTCGCGCCGGTGTTGTAGGGAATCGCACCGGCCTCGGTGCGACAGGTCTCCAGCGCATCGAGCGCGCGCGTGATCACGGCCGCGTCGACGCGCTCGCCTTGGCGCTGCGCCTCGAACAGCGCGATCAGCGTCGGCGAGGTCATGAACGGCGACGCCGGAGCGCGCTTGGTTCCCCCACCGGGCCGCGAGTAGTTCCAGCCGCCCGTCTCGACGATCTCGGTCTCGTGCAGGACCTCGACCAGCCGCTTCACCCACGCATCGAGCGTCGCTTCCTTGCCCTTGGGGACGAGCTTCTCCGCGCGCAGCCGCAGGAACAGCTGCAGCGCGTAGGCATGGCCCCAGCCGCGCACGTCGTAGCCGCCGCTGAAGCCCGCCGACATCGCGGGGTCCTCGAGCGTCTCGAACAGGAAATCCACCGCGCGCGCCACGGCCGCCTGCGACTCCCGCGACTTGGCGTGCTGCGGCGATTGCACGAGCGCCCAAGCGGAGATCGCGGTGCCGCCCACGCGATAGCCGATGGGAATCTGTCCCTTTTCGCGATACACGCCCTCGTAGGGCCACTCGCGCTCGGTGCCCTTGGGATCGGCGAGGTTCTCCTGCAACTCGACGAGCCGCGCGTGTGCCTTCTTCGCCGCCGACTCGACGCTGGGGAGCTTCTTCTTGGGCTCGGGCTCCTGCGGAGCGAAGGTCGGGACGAGCGTGAGGAGCAGCGCGATCGCGATCATGGGTGGGCATTCCTCGAGGGGGCCGCGACAGCCTAACGAGCGGCCGTCGTTTCGACCCTGCGCGTTCCCAACGCAGCCGTGCGCGCGCGAGAGCGGCGGGCTAGCCGCGCGGCACGGATTCGCCGCCGACGAGCACGTCCTCGAGCGCGAGCTCCGGCCCGCGCAGCACGATCAAGTCCGCGCGCGCTCCCGGCGCGAGGACACCGATCTCGCGTTCGAGCCCGAGTGCGCGCGCGGGCGTCTCGCTCGCCATCGCGAGCGCGTCCTCGAGCCCGACTACGCCGCGCTTCACGAGCCGCCGCACCATGTCGAGCTGCCCCATCGCCGTGCCCGCGAGCGCTCGCTCCGCTCGATCGGGCCCCGGCGGGTAGTAGGCCGTGCCGTCGTCGATCAGGTGCTCGCGGCCGTGCGAGTGAAACACGTCGCAACCCGTCCCGGCGCCGCGCAGCGCGTCGCTGACGAGCGCCAGTCCCGTGGGACCGCGGGCGGCGAGCGCGATCTCGATGGCCTCGCCGCCGACGTGCACGAGATCGCCGATGAGCTCCGCGTACAGAGCGCGCTCGAGCAGTGCGAACCCCGCGAGGCCGACCTCGCGATGGTGGATGGCGTTCATGGCGTTGAAGAGGTGGGTCGCGCCGCTCGCGCCCGCGCGCGCGGCCGCGCGCGAGTCCTCCGCGGTCGCCTTGCTGTGGCCGAGCGAGACGCGCACGCCGCAGCGCACGAGCTCCGCCACGAGCTCCGACGAGCCGCGCAGCTCCGGCGCGAGCGTCACCGTGCGCACGCCGCGTCCGTCGCCCGTCGCGGGTCCGAGAATCGCGCGCAACCCCGCGAGCGAAGGCTCGGCGAGGTCGTGGCGCGGCAGCGCGCCCGCGCGCTCGGGATTCACGAACGGTCCTTCGAGGTGCAGGCCGACGGCGCGCGCGACAGGTCCGCGCAGCGCCTGCGCCGCACGCCACGCGCGCTCGCACACGCCGCCGAGCACCGTCGGCCCGCAGGGGAACAGCGTCGGCTGGAAGGCCGTGGTGCCCGCGAGGGCGAGCGCGCGCGCCATGCCGTGCAGCTCTCCGACGGGATCGCACCCGCCGTAGCCGTGGATGTGCAGATCGACCAGCCCGGGCGCGATGATCGGCAGTTCCGCATCGCCCGCGCGTGCGTCGCGCAACTCGAGGCTCTCGATCTTGCCGTCGGCGATTCGCAGCGCCCCCGGAACCAGCCGCCCGCCCGTGAGCAGACGACCGGTCCACAGACGACCGACCAGCGGTCGCCCGGCGAGCTCGGTCACTTGCGCTCCAGATAGAAGATCGCGTTGGTGCCGTACTCGCGCAGCTCGACTTTGATCTTGGGCGCGAACTCGTTTTCCTGCACGCCGTCCTTGGGCGCGTGGAACACGACCAGCCCCTTGGCCACGATCCGTTCGGTGACGAGCTTCTCGAGCGCCGCGAAGATCGCCGTGCGCGTCTTGCCGGTCTCGAGCATCGGGTACGGCGAATCGAAGAACACCAGCTCGAAGCGCGCGTCGGAACCGCCCCACGAGCGGGTGGCGAGCGCGTCGGCCGCGACGATCTCGGCGCGGTCATCGAGGGCGAGATCCTCGACGTTGCGGCGCAGCAGGTCGAGCACGCGCGGGTCGCGCTCCACGAGGCGGCCCTCGAGGGCGCCGCGGCTCAGGGCCTCGAGTCCGAGGCTGCCCGTGCCCGCGAACAGGTCGAGCACGCGCGCGTCGATCACGCGCTCCCCGATGGTCGAAAAGACCGCTTCGCGCACGCGGTCGAGCATCGGGCGGGTGCCCATGCCATCGGGGGTCTTGAGCAGGCGTCCGCGGTGTTCTCCGGCAATGATCCGCATGGCAGGTGCAAGAGTCTACAGAAACGAGGCGCGACGCGTCAGCTTCCGCCCCGCGAAAGCTGCGCGCGAGCGCGCGGCGCCGCCCCCAGAGCGGTTCTAGCCGCCCTGCTCGACGGGCCCTTCTGCCCGCGGGTCGAGGCTCCCCGAACGCGAGTCTTTCCCGACCGGCTTGTCGTCGACCTTCGGAGCCGCCTTGGAATCAGCCTTGGAGTTGGCCTTGGAATCAGCCTTGGAGTCGGCCTTGGAAGCGGCTGGGGGGGCTTGCTTGGCGTCCCGCTTGGGCACCTGCGGCGCGGCGCGCTCGGCGTCCTCCAAGGCCTGCTCGGCGCGCGTCAGCGCGAGGCGCTGCTCGAGCTCGGTCTTCTTGGAGGCCGACTTGGCGGCCTCGAACGCCAGCTTGGCCTTGGTCTCGCGCTCGCCGAACTCGCGCTCGCGCTTCTTGTGCTCGAAGCCCTTGAGCTGCTCGAGCTTGCGCTGCCCGAGGTCGAGCTCGCGCTTGGCCATCTCCAGCCGCGCCTTGCCGCGCGCGAGCACGAGCTCCTTGGTGGCCTCGGCGAACGACTCCGCCGCATACATGCGCTGGAGCTCCTCGAGCTCCTGCTCGCTCTCCTGCAGCGACTGCTTCGCGCGGTCGACGCCGAGTCCCGCCGCGTCGAGCTCGAGCGCCACGCCGACCTTCTTGAAGTGCTCGCGCTCGGCCTTGACCGCGTTGAGTTCGCGCTCGGCCGCGCCCACCGCAGCCTTGGCGTTCGCACGCGCGCTGTCCGCCGCGAGCTTGGCGATGTCGAGCTCGAGCCTCGCCGCCTCGACCGCGCGCACTTTCTTGCGCTGCTCCTGCTCGTCCTCTGGCTTCGTCGGCGCGCTCGCGGTCGCCTCGCTCGCGGCCACCGCGGTCGCCGCGTTCGTCGGTGCGTGCGCAGTCTTGACGCCGAAGCTCGCGGCACAGCCGGTGACGAGGAACGTCGCCGCGCACAGCGGCAGGAATCGGTGCGAGAGTTGGTTCATGGGATGGTTGGTTTGCGGTGGCGCTAGAGAGTGGCCTTCGCGCCGGGAATTCCGGCCTGCAAGGCGAGGATCGAAAAGGCGGTGCCGGCCGTGCGCATGCAGCTCAGGTTGGGAAAGTCGAGGCTCGAGCCGTCGTCCCACTGGATCTTGGCGAGGTGCGCGCGCAGTCGGCGGTGCCAGCCCGCGCGCTCGGGCTCGGGCAACTCGTTGATCGCCTGCGCGGCGTAGCAGTGCGCGAACAGGTAGAAGTACGCGGCGTTGGCGTAGTAGGCCTCGTGCGGGATCGGGCGCAGGCGCGCGACGTCGAGGAACTTGTGGTGCTCGAAGAATGCCTCGAGTCCTTCGCGCAGACGCTCGTCCGTCACGGACGCGACGCCTGAGCGCCGCAGCGCCCAGTTCGAGACCTGAATGCGACCGAGACTGCCCTTGACGTTGTCGATCGACTCGCCCGGCCGACGCGGGAGCGGCCGCAGGTCGTACATCACGCCGCCATCGGGCCTGCGACAACGCCCGACATAGTCCACCGCGCGCGAGGCGACCTGCGGATCGACCTTCCAGCCCATGCCGTGCGCGCGCACGAGCGCTGGAATCACGCACGCGGTCGCGAACGAGGTGCTCCACGTCGGCCGACGCGAAACCACCGGCCCCTCGTAGTAGCCCCAGCCGCCGAGCGGCTCTTGATTGCTCTCGAGCAGCGCGTAGAGGTCCGCGCCGCGCGCATCGACGCGCTCCCACAGCGCCTCGGTCTGGAAGCGCGGATCGCCCGACGCGGCGACCATGGCCTGAAAGCCGTAGAGCGCGGCCCACGTGCAATCGACGTCCCAATCGTTGCCTCGCTTGGGCAGGCGCGAACCGAGCAGCCACTCGAGCGCGCGCGTCGCCGCGGCATCGCGCTCCGGCGTGGCGTCGACCGAGAGCAGGGCGAGGAACGCGAGCGAGTTGGCCGCGTACTGGAAGACGTAGTAGGTCTCGACCGAGAAGCTCGTGAACTGCACGGAGTCGATCGCGCCGCTGCCCCACGAGCCGTCCGCGCGCTGCTCGGCGAGCAGCCAGCCGACCGCGCGGCCCACGCGCGTGCGAGCCTCGTCGACGTCGATCGCCAGCTCGTTCGACTGGGGCTCCTCACGGGCGGGGAGCGAGCCTGGCGCGGAGGGGAGCGAGAGCGCGAGTGCGTGCAGCAGGGTGAGCATGGAGAACCTCCGCGCCGCCACACTAGGACAGTCTCCCGCTCGCGTCCACGCGCGCCACGACCCCATGGCTCGGCCGTGCGGACGCTCCCCGACCGCCGCCGCGAGAAGGCCGCCGCGAGAAGGCCGCCCCGACGAGCGCCCCGACGAGCGCCCCGACGAGCTCCCCGACGAGCGCCCCGACGAGCGCGCCGCACACCGCGTCCGCGCCGCGATCTCCGCGGCCGCACCGCAAACGCCGCAGCCAGGGGCGCGGATCCGCGCGCGCAGGTGCGTGGGGAACGCCTGCGTCCCGCGTACAATTCGGCGCACCGGCCATGGTCCGACTGCACGTCAATGTCGATCACGTCGCGACCGTGCGTCAGGCGCGGCGCGAGGCCTTCCCCGATCCGATCGAGTGGGCGCTGCGCGCCGAGCGCGCCGGAGCGGCGGGCATCACCTGCCACCTGCGCAAGGATCGCCGACACATGCAGGACGCCGACGTCGTCGCGCTGCGGCGCGCGCTCCGCACGCTCCTCAACCTCGAGTGCTCGCTCGACGACGAGATGGTCGCGCTCGCGCGCAAGAGCGGAGCCGAGGCCTTCTGCCTCGTGCCCGAGACGCGCGCGGAAATCACGACCGAGGGCGGACTCGACGTGCGCGCGGAAGCACGGCGCGTGGCGCGCGTGACGCGCGAGCTCGCGGCCGAGGGCGGCGCCGTGAGCCTGTTCATCGACGCGGATCGCGAGCAGATCGCGGCCGCGGCCGACAGCGGCGCGCCGTTCATCGAGCTGCACACCGGCAGCTACGCGAATGCACAGGGAGACGCGCGCGAGCGCGAGCTCGAACGCCTCGTCATTGGCGCGGCCTTCGCGCGCGAACGCGGACTGCGCGTCAACGCGGGCCACGGACTCGACTATCGCAACGTCGCGCCCGTCGCTCTCATCGCGGGCGTCGAGGAGCTCAACATCGGTTTCGCGATCGTGGCGCACTCGCTGTTCGTCGGCGTCGACGCGGCGATCCGCGAGATGCTCGCCGCGATGGCGAGCGGGAGTCGGCCGCGATGAGCTGGCGCCTGTGTGGCAGCTACGTCGCGCTTCCGACGCCGTTTTCCGGCGCCGAGGTCGACTACGCCGCGCTCGATCGGCTCGTGGACTGGCACGTCGAGCGGGGCTCGGACGGCCTCGTCGCGGTCGGCACCACGGGCGAGGGCGCGACGCTCTCCGAGCGCGAGCGCCGCGCCGTGATCGAGCGGACGATCGTTCGCGCGCGCGGGCGCATCCCCGTCGTGGCGGGCATCGGGACCAACAACACCGCCCAATCGATCGAGCTCGCGCGCTTCGCGCAGGTGGCGGGCGCGGCCGCTGCGCTCGTCGTCACGCCGTACTACAACAAGCCCACGCAGGCCGGCCTCGTGGCGCACTTCTGCGCGATCGCGGAGGCGAGCGAACTACCGTTGGTGCTCTACAACGTGCCGTCGCGCACCGGCTGCGACCTCAAGCCCGCGACCGTGGCCGCGATCTGCGCGCGCACGACGCGCGCCGTGGCGCTGAAAGAGGCGTCGGGGGACCTCGAGCGCGCGCGCGAGGTGCGCGCGAGCTGCGCGATCGACCTCGTGGCCGGTGAAGACGCGCTGATCGAGGGATTCATGGCGCTCGGCGGCACCGGCGTGATCGGCGTCGTCGCGAACCTCGCCCCCGCCGAAGTGGCCGAGCTGTGCCGCGTCGCGCGGCCCGGCGGCGACGCGCAGCGCACGGCCGAGCTCGTCGCATGGCTCGCGCCGCTGTGCCGCGACCTGTTCGTCGAGACCAACCCCGTGCCGGTCAAGACGGCGCTCGCGCGCATGGGCTGGATGCGCGAAGACGTGCGCCTGCCGCTCGTGGCGCTCGCGCCCGAAAGCCGCGAGCGCCTGCTCGCCACGCTCTCGCAAGCCGGTCTGCTCGAGTCCGCCGCGCGAACCTAGGGGCGCCACGCGCGCCGAACGCGGAGCGCGAGCGAGGGTGGCGCCGGGGCGCTCCCGACACTGCCGTTTTGGCGCTATGCAGCGCCAGATCGGCAGCTATACCCCATCTGGCGTAGTCAGGAAGGCCGTTTTCTGCGTTCCCGTGGCTTGGGGAGCGTGGTACGGCGATTGCAGTGCGCTGGGGCATGCAAACCAACTACACCACCAAGGCGGCGGAGGTTCTTCAGGCGGCCGGAAAGCTGGCGACGGACTCGGGCCATCCCGAGCTGGTCGCGGGGCACCTCGCGGTGGCGCTGCTGCGCGACACCTCGCGGTGGCGCTGCTGCGCGAAACCGAGGGCGTGCCCTCCGCGGTGCTGAAGAAGCTCGACGTCGATCCGCGCGTGCTCGCGGGCGAATTCGTCCTGCAACTCGACAAGCTGCCCAAGGCCTCGGGCTCGAACCTGCAGGCGGGGCACACGTTCGCCGAGGCACTCAACGAAGCGGGCGCGGCGGCCAAGCGCCTGAAGGACGACTACGTGTCGACCGAGCACCTCTTGCTCGGGCTCGCCAAGTCGGGCGGGCCGGAGGTCAAGGGACTGCTCGCGGCGCGCAAGCTCAGCTTCGAGCGCATCGAGGCGGCGCTGGCACAGGTGCGCGGAGCCAAGCGCGTCACGAGCCCCGAGCCGGAGAGCACCTTCGAGGCGCTCAAGAAGTACGCGCGCGACCTGACCGCCGACGCGCTGGCGGGCAAGCTCGATCCGGTCATCGGCCGCGACACCGAGATCCGTCGCGTGATGCAGGTGCTCTCGCGGCGACGCAAGAACAATCCCGTGCTGATCGGCGATCCGGGCGTCGGCAAGACCGCCATCGCCGAGGGCCTCGCCAACCGCATCGTCGCCGGCGACGTCCCCGAGCCGCTCAAGGGCAAGAAGATCCTCGCGCTCGACCTCGGCGCGATGCTCGCGGGCGCGAAGTTCCGCGGCGAGTTCGAGGAGCGCCTCAAGGCCGTGCTCGGCGAGATCGCGGAGGCGGGCGGCGAGATCATCCTGTTCATCGACGAGCTGCACACGCTCGTCGGCGCGGGCGGCGCGGAGGGCGCGGTCGATGCGGCCAACATGCTCAAGCCCTCGCTCGCGCGCGGCGAGCTGCACTGCATCGGCGCCACGACGCTCGACGAATACAGAAAGCACGTCGAGAAGGACAAGGCGCTCGAGCGCCGCTTCATGCCCGTGCAGGTCGGCGAGCCGTCGATCGAGGACACGATCGCGATCCTGCGCGGCCTGAAGGAGCGCTACGAGGTGCACTACGGCGTGCGCATCCTCGACGAGGCGCTCGTCTCGGCCGCGCGGCTCGCCGACCGCCACATCACGCAGCGCTTCATGCCCGACAAGGCGATCGACTTGGTCGACGAGGCGGCCGCGCAGGTGCGCCTGTCGATCGACTCGCTGCCGCCGGAGCTCGACGCGATCGAGCGCAAGGTGCGCCAGCTCGAGATCGAGCGCACGGCGCTCAAGAAGGAGAACCGCGGCGACGAGGCGCGGCGCATCGCGGCGATCGGCGAGGAGCTCGCGGAGCTCGAAGAGTCGGCACGCGCGCTGCGCGGTCGCTGGCAAGCCGAGAAGGAGCTCATCACGACGTTGCGCGCGAGCAAGACGCTGATCGAGAGCCTGCGCAACGAGGCCGAGCGCAAGGAGCGCGAGGGCAACTTCGAGCGCGTCGCGCAGGTGCGCTATGGCGAGCTTCCGCAGGCCGAGAAGCAGCTCAAGGAGAGCGCGGCGCGGCTCGCGGAGTGCCAGCGCGAGGGCGCGCTCCTGCCCGAGGAGGTCGACGCGGAGATGATCGCCAAGGTCGTCAGCCGCTGGACCGGCATCCCGGCCTCGCGCCTGCTCGAAACCGAGCGCGAGAAGCTGCTCCACATGGAAGCGCGTCTGCGCGAGCGCGTCGTGGGCCAAGACCACGCGCTCGAAGCGATCAGCGAAGCCGTGCGCCGTGCGCGCGCGGGCCTGCAGGAAACCACGCGGCCGCTCGGCTCGTTCCTGTTGCTCGGACCCACCGGCGTCGGCAAGACCGAGACCGCCAAGGCGCTGGCGGAGTTCCTGTTCGACGACGAGAGCGCCGTCGTGCGCCTCGACATGACCGAGTACATGGAGAAGCACTCCGTCTCGCGCATGATCGGCGCGCCTCCGGGCTACGTCGGCTACGACGAGGGCGGGGCGCTCACCGAGGCCGTGCGCCGCAAGCCGCACTGCGTGATCCTGCTCGACGAGGTCGAGAAGGCGCACCCCGACGTCTTCAACGTGTTGCTGCAGATCCTCGACGACGGCCGCCTCACCGATGGGCAGGGCCGCACCGTCGACTTCACGCAGTCGCTCGTCCTGATGACCTCCAACCTGCGCGAAGGCTCGCAGTTGCGCGACTTCTTCCGGCCCGAATTCATCAACCGCCTCGACGAGGTCCTGACCTACAAGGCGCTCGAACCCGACCGCATCCGCGAGATCGTCGACGTGCAGCTCGCGCGGCTCGACAAGCACCTCGCCGAGCAGGAGATCGCCCTCGAGCTCACCGGTGCCGCCAAGGAAGCTCTGGCCAAGGAAGGCTACGACCCCGAATACGGCGCCCGCCCGCTCAAGCGCGTGATCCAAAAGCGCATCCAGAACCTGCTCGCCGACTCGATCCTGCGCGGCACCCTCTCTTCCGGCGCCCGCGCGAGCATCGACTGGCGCGGGGGCTCCTTCCACCTCACCGCCCGCCACCCCCAGCCCGAGCCCGCCGGCAAGTAGGCCTAGAGCGGCGACGCGAGCAAGGACGCGAACGCGGCGCGCTCGTGCGCGGCGAGCTCGAGCGCCTGCGCGAGCGCGGGCCAGAGCGCGATGGCGGAGCGCACCTCGCGTTCGACCTGTCCGGCGCCCGAGTCGGTCAATCTGTAGAAGCGTGCCGTCGAGCGCAGGGTCGCGAGGGACGGCCGCGGATCGGCCTCGTCGATCGCGAGCAGGTGAACGGGCCTGTCCGGGCTGGGATTGAGGTCGATCGAGGGAGCGAGCACCCAGCCGAGGGACGTGCGCAGGAAGCCGTGGTTGCGCAGGTGGTCGTCGCGGTTGGCGATGAGGATCGAGAACGCGATGCGGCGGTAGAGCTGGTGCAGGTCCGCCTCGATGCGCCGCGGGTCGCCTGAGAGCTGGAGCGCCTCGGCGAGCTCGAGGTAGCTCGCGGCGTCGCCGTCCTCGCGCTGCAGCAGCGTCGTCGCGGATGCGTACATGCGGCGGCGGTTGCCGACGCGGTCGAAGCGTTCGACGCAGAAGGTGCGACACTCGCCGCCGAGCGAGAGCGTTCGCGCACGGGGAACTTCGACGCCCGCCGAGAGCGCGAGCTCGTGGGCGAGCATCTCCCACGCGCCGACGTCGTGGCGGTCGCTGCGCGCGGGGAACTTCGCCAACCACAGGCTGCCGTCGGAATCGAGGAACGAGGCCTTGGGCCGCGCGCCGCCGAGGCTGCTGCCGGGAACTGCGAGCAACCGGAGCCAGTCGGCGTACTCGCCGTGCTCGGACGCACCGGCCGCTTCGAGGCCACGCGCCGCCGTTTCGAGCTCGCGCAAGCGCGCGAGCGGCGGGATCCCCGGTGCTCGATGGTCGATCCAGCGCGCGGTCGAGGGATCGCGCAATCGCAGCGCCCCGAGGCGCGCGACATCGTTCACGCCCACGAGGAAGTCCCACTCCGAGAGCCTGCGCGCGGCGCGCCCTTCGCCGCGCGCCTCATCCGCCTCGCGACGCTCCATCAGCTCGCGTCCCCAACCGCCCGGTGCGAGATCTCGCAGCACGCCGAACAGCGAACCGCCGCGCTCCGGAAAGAAGTCACCGGAGGTGAGCGGCAGCTGCGGATCGAGCGCGAAGCTCGCCGTTCGCTTCGCGAGCCACTCTGGCGCGTAGCAAAAGCGCAGCACCTCGCATCCCCGCGCCCCGCTGCGCGAGAGCGAACCCACTCGCACGGCGCGCTCGGAGAGCACGGCGTCATCGAGCCAGAGCTCGAGTTCCGATTTCACGGCGCGGCTCGCCCGCGCGCAGGGCCGGGCTGCTCGATGTCCTGAAGCCGACGTCCGAGCTCGTCGTTCGCGGCGAGCTGGTCGATGTCCTGCGCAAGGCCCAAGACGGCGAGCACGCGCAGGGCGGTGGCGAGGCTGGTCGCGGGATTGCCGGACTCGAGCTTGGCGATGGTCTGCTTGGTCACCCCCACGCGAGCCGCGACCACGGCTTGGGTCAGGCGGCGTCGGCGCCGCGCCGCGCGCAGGCGCTCACCGAGGGCCACGAGCTGGCGGGCTGCGGCCGGAAAGGTCGGAGGCGTGTTCCTCGGCATGTTCAATAAAATCGACTCCAGATGCTCAAAAGTCAATTTTATAATTCCTTTTCGACCTTGGCCGATCCGCTCTCCCGAGCTCGTCCACGGGGGCGCTCGCGCTCACTTGGGGGGCTGGGGGTAGATCTGGATGCTGCGGATCGCGGTCTGGGGGATGCGCGTGACGGGCAGACCCTGCACGTTGGCCCCGAAGCTGCAACTGAACCAGTCGGGCCCCACCTCGAGCACCTCGTGGGTGCCCAGGCCGGGGAAGAGCGTGAGGGTGACGAGCCCGTCGCCGTCGAGCTCGAGCGAGAGCTTGGTGCCGGGCTCGAGCACGCCGAGGAAACCCGAGCGCGGCGTGGACGCGGACTGGGACGCGGACTGGGGCGCGGGCCCTGACGCCGCCAGCGATGCGGCCAGCAGGAACGCGACGAGGGCGAGGAGCAGGGGAAGGAACAGCGTGCGCATGGGAGTTCTCCGCGGGAGGCGACAGCGAAAGGACGGACGAGACCGCGAGTGCGCGGCGAATCCTAGCGCTGGCGAGGTCTCGGGACTGCGCGACGAAAAGGCGCGCTCAGCCCACGGGCACGCTCTTGCGCGGCGGGGCGAGGAAGAAGCGACCGATGGCTGCATCGAAGGCCGTGCGGTCGTCGCGCTCGAAGCTGTAGCTGCCCTCCATCGTTCCCCACGCGGTGCGCAGGGGACAGGAGCTCACGTACTCGAACTGCTCGCCCGGCGCGAGGCGCGGCGTCTTGCCGACCACGCCGGGACCGCGCACGTCGTCGCGCTGGTTGTTGGCGTCGAGGATGATCCAGTGCCGCGAGCGCAGCCGCGCGGGCGCGTCGCCCTCGTTGCGGATCACGATCCGATACACGTAGTACCAGCGCAGGTGGTCGGGGTCCGACTCGGACTCGACGAACTGGGCCTGCGCCTGCACGCGGATGCCCGCGGTCAGAGTGTCGGAGCTGCCGGGGCGCGACTTGGTCTCGTTCACGCTCGTCATGGGACCGCTCAGTGTACGCGATCAGGGTGCTTCGAATTCGGCGCGCGGGAAGCGTTGGAGAATCGCTCGCCGCACCTTGGCGGGCTCGTCGAGCGGGTATTGGCGCCGCTGCACGCGCCGCTCGACGCCGTCGAGCACCTCGAGCCAGTCCTCGAGCAGCGGCTCGTCCAACTTCTCCCAGCCGTAGCTGCGCCCCGGGCGCCAGTAGAAGTCCCAGCGCTCGCGGATTTGGTGAGCCTTGATCTCGATGCGCTCGCCCTGTGCATCTTCGCGCACCCACTCGATGTCGTCCCTCGCCATGTCGGACATGTTAGTCGAGCGTGGGTGCGAATGCGTGCGCGCGCCGCGCGTAGCTGCGCTGCGGATTCCTGCCCACGGATGCGAGCGCTAGCCTGAGTTCCGAGCGATGACCACCGACGACGACCCGCCGATCGCGCCCGACGATGAGGTCGTCGGTCTGCCGAGCGAGCCGCCGCCGCTCCCCTTCGAGGACGAGGCCACGAGCGCGGCGCGCGCCTACAAGTTTCCCTGCCGCGGCTGCGGCGCGGACCTCGCCTTCGATCCGCGCGAACAGGCTCCCGTCTGCCCCTACTGCGCTCACGTCGCGCCGGCGCCCGACAGCAGCCGAAGCGTGCGCGAAAACGACCTCGTCGCCGCGCTCGAGCGAGCCGCCGAGCGCCGCGCGGAAGTCGCGCGCACGGAAGACCTGCACGAGGTGCGCTGCGACAACTGCCACGCCAACGTGCAGTTCCACGGCGCTCTCACGGCGCAGCGCTGCCCGTACTGCGCGCAGTCGATGGCGCGCGAGGGCGTGCACGAGTCGACGCAGCGGCTCGCCGTCGACGGGATCGTGCCGTTCCAACTCGACGACGCGCAGGCGCGCGCGAATCTGGCGCAGTGGGTGAAATCGCGCTGGTTCTTGCCGAGCACGCTCGCGCGCGAGGGCATCGGAGCGGCGTTTCAGGGCGTGTACCTGCCGTTCTTCACCTTCGACGCGCTGACCGCCAATCGCTGGCGCGGCATGCGCGGCGAGCACTACTACGTCACGGTCGGCACGGGCAAGAACCGCCACACGCAACGCCGCACGCGCTGGTATCCGGCCTCGGGCAGCTTCCGGCGCTTCTTCGACGATGTGCTCGAGAGCGCCGGGGCCGGCCTGCCCGCGAGCGAGCTCGCGGCGCTCGAGCCGTGGCCGCTCGCGGGGCTCAAGCCATGGGCGCCCGAGTACCTCGCCGGCTACTTCGCGCGCACCTACGAGCGAGCGCTGCCCGACTGCTTTGCCGACGCGCGCCACCAAGTCGAGCGCGAGCTCGACCTCGAGGTGCGCCGCCGCATCGGCGGCGACGTCCAGCGCGTGCTCTCGATCGACACCGACTGGTCCGCGCTCACCTACAAGCACGTGCTGCTGCCGGTGTGGATGGCGAGCTATCGCTGGAAGTCGAAGACCTACCGCGTCGTCGTCAACGCCGCGACCGGCGAAGTGCAGGGCGAGCGCCCGTGGAGCTGGCTCAAGATCACGCTGCTCGCACTCGCGCTCGGCTCCGCCGTCGCCGCGCTCGCTCTCGGCCTCTCGCAGACCTGACCGGCAAGCAGCGGCAGACCCGCCATCTAGCGGTTCGCTCGCTTCCATGGGAGCATCTGGGGAGTCTCCCCCGCCCCAACCTCAGGAATGACCATGCCCTACGTATGCCGCCCCCGCCGCGACGGCCATGCCGTCCGACCGCTCTCCGTTCTGACCGCCCTGCTCGCCGGCGCGGTCTTCGCCCGCGCGCAGGCGCCCGCGGGGTACTACGCGTCCGTCGACTCGACCAACGCAACGACGCTGCGCACCACGCTCCACGCGGTGATCGACGACCACACGCGCATCCCCTACACCGCGACGTCGACCGACACTTGGAACGTGCTGGAGCTCGCGGACCAGAACGCGAACGCGACGAGCCAGATCCTCGACGTGTATCTCAACGCGAGCTACGACAAGGTCGGCGCTGGCAACGTCAACTACAACCGCGAGCACACCTGGCCGAGCTCCTACGGCTTTCCGAACGACGGCTCGACGAACTATCCCTACACCGACTGCCACCACCTGTTCCTCGTCAACGACAGCTACAACAGCTCGCGCGGGAACAACCCCTACCGCTTCTGCCCGACGGGCTGCAGTGAGCTCACCACGCTCTCGACCAATGGCGTGGGCGGCGGCGCCGGCACGTACCCAGGCAACTCGAACTGGCGCACGGGCTCGGGCGCGACGGGCACGTGGGAGACGTGGAGCGATCGACGCGGCGATGTCGCGCGCGCGCTGCTGTATCTCGACGTGCGCTACGAGGGTGGGACCCACGGCGTGACCGGCGCGGCCGAGCCCAACCTCGTGCTGACCGACAACCAGGCGTTGATCGCGAGCTCGAACACGGGCGCCAACGTCAGCGTCGCGTACATGGGCATGCTCGCCGTCGTGCTGCAGTGGCATGCGCAGGACCCCGTAGATGCCAAGGAAGTCGCGCGCAACAACGCGGTGTTCCAATACCAAGGCAATCGCAACCCGTTCATCGACCACCCCGAGTGGGCCGCGTGTGTGTTCGGCGGTCAGTGCGCTCCCGGTGGCGGCGGCGACACGACCCCGCCCGCCGTGCCGTCGGCGCTCGCCGCGACGGCGGGGGCCAACTCGATCGCGCTCGACTGGGCGGACAACACCGAGGCCGATCTCGCCGGTTACGACGTCTTCCGCGCCACCGCGAGCGCTGGAACCTACACGCGCCTCAACACCGCGCTCCTCGCCGCGAGCGCGTACTCGGACGCGAGCGCCGCCGTCGGAACGACCTACTACTACAGGGTGTCGGCCAAGGACACGACCGGCAACACGAGCGCGCAGAGTGGATCCGTCTCCGCGACCATCACTCCGCCGCCGCCGCCGCCGCCGACGGGCGCGCTCGTGTGGATCAACGAACTGCACTACGACAATTCCGGCACCGACAAGAACGAGGGCGTCGAGATCGCGGGGCCTGCGAACACGTCGCTCGCGGGCTGGAAGCTCGTGGGCTACGACGGAAGCACGGGGACGAGCTACGCGACCATCAACCTGAGCGGCACGATTCGCAACCTGCAGAACGGCTTCGGCGTGCTGTGGTTTGCATTCTCCGGACTCCAGAACGGCGCACCCGATGGCGTCGCGCTCGTCGATGCGACCAACACGGTGCGACAGTTCCTGAGTTACGAGGGCACGTTCACGGCCACGAACGGGCTCGCAGCGGGGCGCGCGTCGATCAACATCGGCGTGAGCGAGGTCGGCACGGAGTCTTCGAGCGTCTCGCTGCGGTTGACGGGCGTCGGCAACGACTCCTCGGACTTCACTTGGCAAGCGCCGTCGGCGCACTCGCGCGGGAAGCTCAATCCCGGACAGACGCTGCAGCCTTGAGCAGCGCGGCGATCGCCGCGTCATCCGCTCGCGCCTGTGCGCGCAGTCCGAGCAAGCCGGCTTCGCGCGCGAAGGCGATCCCGAGCGCCGAGCGAGCGTCCGCGTCGTTCGCAAGACGCTCGTGCAGGTCGAGCAGCGCCTCGAGCGACGCGGCGTCGGGAATGCGCTCGGGGTCCGCGCGCCAGGCCCGCAGCGCTTCGAGCGCTCCGTCGCGTCGCACCGCGAGCGACAGATCCGCCTCGAGCGCGCCGAGGCTCGCGTCCGTGGCGAGGCTCGCGAGCGATTTCTGCGCTGCGAGCAAGGTCCAGCCCGCGGAGCGCGCGTGCAGGTCTAGGAGCGCGGGCTCGAGGCTGCGCTCGCGCACGTAGGCGAGTCCCTCGAGCGCGGCCTCGTCGCCCGCGTCGATCGCGCGCCAGAGTGCATCGATCCACGTCGCGTTTTCCGAACGCGCGGCCGCGGCCCACGCTTCCTCGGAGACGCGCCGCGGAAGCTCGCGTCCGTTCGCCCCGAGCAGGGTTTCTGCGAGCACGTCGCTCACGCGCGACAGCTCGCGCAGCGCGAGCCACACGCGCACGGAGCGCAGGCCGACGTCGAGCTCGCCGCCCGGCGCGATTTCATTCGCAACGAGGGTCGCGAGCGACTCTCGCGCGCCCGCGAAGGCGAGCGCGCGCACGGCCGCAAGCGCGCATTGCTCGGCGCCCACGGAGTTCGTGCCGTGCGCCGCGGCCTCGAACGCAAGTCGCTCGATCGCAGCGGACGAGTCTCCCTCCGCCCATGCGAGCGCGAGCACGCAGGCGGCCCGGGCTGGATCCTCGGGTTCGAACGCCTCGAGAGCGGACACGAGCTCCGCCGCGGTCGCGTGGCGCTCGCGCACGAGCTGCTTCAGGCTCTGCGCGAGCTCGAGATCGAGCTCCGCGCGAGCGAAGTCGAGCGCGTCGGGTCGCCGCAACGCGAGCGCGCGCAGGGCCTGCGCGAGCGCGAGCGGAGGAAAGTCGACGCTCGCCTCGGCGCCGACGGTGGTCGGCGCTTCCTCCCGCTCCGAACGAATCAAGGCCCCCTCATCCGCGTTGGCCTCGACCACGGGATCCCCTCCTCGATCACTCTCGCTCGGTGCTCGCGGCCACCACACGAGGAGCGCGAGGACGAGAGCGAGCAGCGCGAACGCCAAGTAGTACCGACGCATGCCGAAATCCTATCGACGAGCGCGAGCACGCGCGCGGGCGGTGGATCGGCTGTGCCTCGACGCGACTGAAGCACTCGAGCTTTGCGCTCGGGACATCGCCCGCTCTCAGGGCTAGCATGGCCGCCCCAATCGCGAGCGACGTCGATGCGCATCCTGCAAGTGGCCCACGGATTTCCGCCCGACCAGATGGCCGGGGCGGAGGTCTACACGTGGAGCGTGTCGCGCGAGCTGGTGCGACAGGGGCACGACGTGCGCGTATTCGTGCCGGGCTTTCGGAAGGGAGAGCCGAATCTCGGGCTCGTGAACGAGGTGGTCGACGGCGTGCAGGTCACGCGCCTCAACCTCGTGCCGGGTTCGCCGCACCGGCTGCGCGTGACCTACACGAATCCACTCGTCGATGAGGTGTTCGCGCGCTTCTTGCGCGAGCACGCTTGGGACGTCGCGCACGTGCAGCACACCGTCGGCCTCTCGACGGGCATCTTCGACGTGCTCGCCGATGCCCGCGTGCCGACGCTCTTCACGCTGCACGACTTCTGGTTCCACTGTCCGCGCGGGCAGCGCCTCACGCCGCGCCATCACCTGTGCGAGAAGGTCGAGCCGTGGCGCTGCGCAGCGTGCATCGGCACGTGGCGTCTCGCGTGGGCGCGCAAGTGGCTGACGCACTACGCGCGCGGCCGCACGGCGGAGACCGCGGGCGAGGGACTCGCGACGCGCAGCCTGCGCTTTCCGCTGCGCGCGCTGCGCTACGTCGGCGACGAGGCGTTCCGCTCCCCCATCCTGCGCCGCAACGAGTACATGCTCCGCGCGATGCTGCGCGCCGATCGCATCCTCGCGCCCTCGCGCTTCCTGATGGAGCGCATGGTCGAGCAGGGCGTGCCCGCCGAGGCGCTGCACTTCTCCGAATACGGCATGGACGACGCGCCGTTTGGCGCGCTGCCGCCGCGCGTCGAGCGCGATCCCGCCGCGCGCCCCGTGCGCTTCGGCTTCGTCGGCACGCTCATGCCCACGAAGGGCCCCGACTTGCTCGTGCGCGCGTTCCAGTCGCTTCCCCATGAGGCGGCGACGCTGGAGCTGCACGGCGCGGGCACGGGCGAGAAGACTGATGGCTACGTGGCCGCGCTGAAGGCCTCCAACTCGCATCCGGGCGTCAAGTTCCACGGGCGCTTCGACAATCGCCGCATCGCCGAAATCCTCGGGTCGCTCGACGTGCTCGTCGTTCCCAGCCGCTGGTGGGAGAACGCGCCGCTCACCGTGCACGAGTCGGTCATGGCGCGCCTGCCCGTCGTGCTCTCCGACCACGGCGGCATGCGCGAGCTGGCGCAACGCTTTGGCAACGCCGTCGGCTTCCGAGCCGACGATGCCGAGGACCTAGCCCGCGCGCTGCGGCGTTTTCTCGACGAGCCCGACCTGTGGAAGGCGCTCGAGCCGCGCCGCGCGGTGCGCACGGTCGCCGACGACGTCGCAGGCCTGCTCGGGCACTACGCCGAGATCATCGCCGCGCGTCGCGCTTGATCGCGGCGCGTTTGAACGCG
The DNA here is from genome assembly GCA_016872715.1 of Planctomycetota bacterium. Lineage (GTDB taxonomy): Bacteria > Planctomycetota > UBA1135 > UBA1135 > F1-120-MAGs118. The sequence goes on along the minus strand of VGZD01000001.1, from coordinate 23,641 downwards.
TCGTGTTTGAACGCGTCGTGTTTGAACGCGTCGTAGCCCCAGTCCGTCGGAGTGCAACGCGCGCGGGGCGCGGCCGCCCTTGGCGACCGCGCCCCGCGTCGTGAAATCGTGCCGTGGGCGGAGAACTCAGCCGATCAGCGCGCTGACGAGCCCGGTGATGCCCGAGCTCACGCCCGACACGCCCGAGGCGATCAGCTCCGAGGCGCCGACGAGGATGCCGGCGTAGAGGATGCCGATGGCGACGTTGCCGGCGCGGAACTCGGCCTTCTCGTCGATGTCCTTGGTGAACTTGTCCATGGCCTTGAAGGTCCAGGTGACGGCGATGCCGGCGACCATGATCGCGACGAACAGGTTGACGACGCCGCCGACGAGGGCGCCGATGCCGTCGGAGAGCTGGCCCTTGACGAGGGTCGTCAGGCCGTCCGTCATGCTCTCGACGCCGCCCGCGACGACGTTGGTGTAGGCGACGACGGCGCCGGCGGCGAGCAGCGCCACGGCCATGTTCTTGCGCTTGATTTCGCCCCAGATGTCGATGCCGTCGATCATGCGCGACACGACGCTGAGGCCTTGGTTGATCGAGAAGGTGAAGATCGAGAGCGAGACGATCAGCTGCAGCGCACCGAGAGCGAGTGCGACGAAGGCGCCACCGAGGGTGTCCTTCGAGGCAACGGCGGCATCCTGAGCGATCAGAGCGAGAGCGGGGGTGAACATGGTTGTGTGGGCAGGTGATTGCGCGCCCCGCGAGGAGCGCTGGGTTGCAGTTCGGGGGCGAAGATGATGGAAACCACACCTCGCTTCGCGCAAGCCCCCCCGCAAGCCCCCCCGCGAGCCCTCCCCGCGAGCCCGCGCGGGTCGTCGGGGAGCGGAAACGGCCCTCGGCGGACCCTGACCGATGCTCGGGGACGGCCCTCGGCGGACCCTGACCGATGCTCGGGGATGCGTGCGCGGTCCACGGGAGCATGGCTGCAGGGGTGAAAAACCGATCCCGGCGCGCACCGCGGCGCCGGTGCCACGTAGGCTGGACCCGCCCCGCCACGCCGAGAGTTCCCCATGCGCATGATCGGACCTGCCGAACTCGCCCGTTCGCTAGCTCGCGCGCTGCTCGCCGCGCTGGTCTTCGCGCCGCTCGCGTTCGCTCAGAGCGCGGATCCCTTCGAGAAGGCCCTCGAGCGCTACAACGAGACGATCAAGCGCCTGCCGCTGCATTTCCACACCGATGGGCGCGAGAAGCTCGCCAGAACGCGCAAGCCCGAAGCGCTCGCGATCCTCGCCAAGGACTACGCCGACACCAAGGACCCCGGCCGCTTCCCCGAGTACACACGCTACATGCTCGCGACGCTGTTCGGGCGCAACTTCGATCGGGCCGAGTTCGTCGACGCGCTCAAGGCGCTGCGCACGGCGAATCGCAAGCCCGGCGACACTTGGCTGTGGGTGCAGGCGCTGAAGATTCAGGCCGATCGCGGCGACGCGGCCGAGGTGCTCGCGATCGCCACGGGCGAGAAGAACACGCTGCTGCGCGCGGCGGCGATCGCCGGACTCGGAGCGACGCGCAATCCCGACCTCAAGGCGTTCATAGTGCCCAATTGCGCGGCCTTTCCGAAGAAAGACGCGGAGCGCATGGCCATTCTCGGAGCCATGAGCGGCGCGCTGTTCGCCAACAAGGGCCGCGTGAACGACGAGCTCTATCGCGCAGCGCTCACGGCGTACATCGGCCTGCTCGCCGACGAGATCGGACTCTCGCACACCGCCAAGGTGCAAGTCGCGCGGCACTTGCAGGTCATTCTCAAGTCGAACCAGCTGTACGTGAATCCAGAGGCGTGGCTCGAGTTGCTCGCGCGCGGCGAAGTGAAGCGCGGGACGACCAGCCCCTCGTCCGCCGCGCCGCGTTTCTTCGGCATCGAGACCGATGGCGAGCGCCTGTGCTACGTGGTCGACATGTCCGACTCGATGTGCAAGAAGATCGAACCGGCGGCCAAGCCCTCCGGCCCGCTCTCCGGCCCGAAGGAGAAGAAGAAGAAGGGCGCGATTCTCGACGAGAGTGACATTCCGTGGCACCGCATCGACACGCGTTGGGACCTCGCGCGCGAGAACCTGCGCGTGTCGCTCTCGCGCCTCACGCCGGACAAGCAGTTCTGCATCGTGTGGTTTGGCTCGCAGGCCGGCACGCTCGAGTCGTGTCCGGGGATGATCAAGGCCACGCGCGCCAACATCGACAAGGTCATGGACGAGCTCGACGCGATCGTGCCCGGACCGAGCGACTCGCGCACGGCGCTCGACGGCAAGCTGAAGGGCGAGACCAACATGCACTCAGGCCTGAAGCTCGCCTTCGCGCTCACGAAAAGCGGCTTCGCCCAGACCGAGGCCTACGTCGATGGCGCCGCGCTGACGGAGGGCTGCGACACGATCTTGATGCTCTCCGACGGCACGCCCTCGGTCGATGACTTCACCGTCAACGACAAGGACTACGGCGAGGGCGAGGTGGTCGTCGATCAGGAATACAAGGTCAAGGCCGAGCGCGCGCCCAACCTCAATTACCCCGGTCCCTTCATCTTTTCCGGCGACCCCAATTGCCCCTGGATCGTCGACGACGTGCGCCGCATGAACGCCTTTCGGCGCATCCGCATCCACTGCGTCGGCCTCGGCGAGGCCAACATGACGCTGCTCAAGGAACTCGCCACCATCGGGCAGGGCCAGAGCTTCGCGGTCGGCCACAAGCGCGACGACCCACCGCCGCCCGGCAAGTAGCGAGCGCCGCGGCCTTCAGCGCACGAGCTTCGCGCGCCCGGGCACGGGAGTGGCTTCGAGCCTCTCGATGCTCTCGCGCAGCCGCAACACGGAGTCGCCGCGCGCGCGCACGGTACCGGCGACGAGCGTGCCCGTGTCCATGCGGGCGCTGCCTTCGAGCTCGATGCGTGTCGTCGGCGCCCAAGCGTGGCCCTTGACGTCGATCCGGGCGGAATCCGCGAGGTTCCAACTGCGGCCGCCGGACTCTTGGAGGATCCAGAAATCCTCCCAGCCGGGGATCTCGTTCGACCCTCCACCCTCCACCTCCGCTCGATCCGAGAGCAACAGGCGACCCAGCGGACCCAGGCGCAGGGTCGCGTTCTGCAGCTCGAGCGTCGCCGCGCCCGCGAGCGAGATCGGGCCATCGAACTGGTGCACTCCGGTGAGCAGCACGACGCGGCCGCCGGTGGCGGTGAGCGCGGAGTGCACGCCGGGGTACACGAAGGTCGTGCCGAGGTGGTCGTGTTCGATGGGCTCGGCCGGAGTCGGATCGAGCGGCGGCAGAGCGGTCGAGGCGTAGGGGTCGGCGGGGATCGCGACACCCACGACGACGTCGGAGTCGATCCGCTCCTCGCTGCCCTCGTCGAGGCCACCTGCCACGCGCAACTCGGCCACCAGCACGCGCGGATCACCCTCGACGCGCACAGCCGAGGCATCGTTCGAGGCGACCAGCACCGTTCCGCGGGTGCGCAGTCGCGCCGCGCGCTCGATCTCGAGCGCCGTGCGCCCGCTCTCGAGCACGAGCGCCGACACGAGGTGCTTGGGGGGCACGAACACGGCCACGCTCTGGCGCTCGATCTCCACGGCCACGCCGGGGAAGAAGGCCGGCAGGACCAGCCCGGGAGCGCCATTGGGGTGGTCGGCGGCGAAGCGCACGGTCGAGCGCACCGCCCGACCACCCTCCCGATCGGGCACGAAGACCCTCTGGCGGCGATCCCAGCGCCCAAACTCGAGATCGCTCCCACCGGCTGGACCGGGGCCGACGGAGATCGAGAGCGACCCCGCTGGGGCGCGGCTGGCGGCGGCGGCGGTCAGAGCGTCCGCGACGGCCGAGGGAAAGCCCTCGTCGAAGCGCGCCGCCGCGGCCAGGGCCACGGCGTCGGCCCCGTGGCGCGCCACGGCGGCGGCGCGCAGGGCCAGTCCGACCTCGATGCCGAGCCACGAGAGCATCAGCACCGACGGCAGGACCACGATCACCTGCACGCTCGAGAGGCCTCGGCGCTCCGAGAGCGATGTGGGGGGATGTCGCACGGGGGCTTTCCGTTTGTCCAGATCCGTGTCTAATGTAGTGGAATCCGCGCACAAGTGTTCGGGGGAGCGAGTTTTGCCCCCCCCCGCGCCGCCGCCCGGAAGTGTCGAAACTCGCCGACATGCCCAACCTCACCCTCGAATCCACCGGCCCGCAGGCCTGGGTCTGGCTGCTGCTGATCGTGGCCAGCGCCGTGGCCACGGCCACGGACCTGCGCAGCATGCGCATCCCCAACTGGCTGACCTTCCCGCTGTTCGGGCTCGGCCTCGCCTACGCGGGCTGGCTCGGAGGCTGGGACGGCGTCAAGGACGCGCTGTTCGGCGCCGCGATCGCGGGCGGGATCTTCATCGGGGCCTTCATCCTCGCCGGAGGCGGCGCCGGCGACGCCAAGCTGATGATGGGCCTCGGCGCTTGGCTCGGCAGCGCGGCGTCCATCCCGCTGGTGCTCGGCGTGACGAGCGTGGGGTTCGTGCTGGGCATGGGCGTGACGGTCGCGCGCGGCGGTGTGCGCGACATCCCGGTGGTGCTGTTGCACGGGCTGTGGATCACACGGCTGGAGTTTGGCCGCGCGCTCGCCGGCCGCATCCAGTACCCCAAGGGCAGCGCACTGCCCGCCGGTGGCCCGCCCAAGGAGCGGCCCAAGCAGTGGATGCCCTACGCCCCGGCGATCCTCGTCGGCACGGCGGCGACCTGGTGGTGGTGGGAAACCCGCGGAGGTGGAGCATGAAGGACTCAAGGCGCGCTGCCCGCGCTCGGCGCGGCTCGGAGAGCATCGAAGCCGCGATCGCGGTGCCGCTGCTGTTGCTCGTGATCTTCGCGGCCTGCGAATACGGCTGGCTGGTCTTGAAGTCGACCCAGCTCGACGGCGTCGCTCGGCTCGGCGCGCGCGCGGCCTCGCTCGAGGGAGCGACGGCGGCCTCCGTCGAGGCCAAGGTCCGAGACGCGCTCGGCGAGCTCGGCATCGTCGGCGCACAGATCAACTTCCAGCCGCGCGCGCCCGAGCACCTCAACGCCGGCATGGCCATCACCGTCCGCATCGACGCCCGCTACGCTCCCAACCAGCTGCTCGGACTCGCGCGGCTCATGCCGATCCCCGACACGATGAAGGGCAGCGCCGCCATGGTGCTCGAGCCTCGCAGCAACTAGCTCCGTTCACACTTTTTCGAGACCTTCCATGCAAACTTCCCGCCTGCTCCTGATCGGCATCGCCATGGCCGTCATCGCCGCCCTCGCGACGGGCCTGCTGCAGTCCGTGCTCGGGGACGAGACGGTCCCCGGTGAGAACACGGCCAACGCCGCCGCCAACGTGAACAAACCGCCGGTGCGCGCACCGAGCCCTGCCGTGCGAGCCGATGGCGCGACCCTCGGCAGCGAGCTCCCCGCGGGCACGCGCGCGATCACGATCACGCTGCGCGACAACGGCCCGGAAGTGATGCTGTATCCGGGCGCGCGCGTCGACGTGCTCGCCACGATGGACGCTCCCGGCATGGTCAACGGCCGACGCGAAACGCTGACGCGCACGGTGCTCGAGGGCGCGCGCGTGGTCGCCGTCAACGAGGACACGGTGCTCGCCGCGAGCGCGTCCGACGAGCGCCGCGGCTCGCACCGCACCACGGTCACGCTGGCCGTGACGCCGCAGCACGCCGCCCAGATCGAGCTCGCCGCCGCCCGCGGCACGCTCGGCCTGTCGCTGCGCTCGGAGAAGGACGGCGACACCCCGAGCTCGGTCCCGGCCGAGGCCTCGACGCGCGCGCTGTTCGCCTTCGAGGAACCCGCGCCCAAGGTCCCGGAAGCTGCACCCGTTCCGGTGGCCCCGGCCCCCGTCGCGCCCGCGCCCGCGCCGCCCAAGTGGGAAGTGCTCGTGATCCGTGGCGAGTCGAGCGAGCGCCACGAGTTCGTCGAGCAGCGCTGAACGCACACGTCCCCCCTCTCTAGGTCCCACTCCAATGACGAGCATGAACCGCGCGCTCGCGCTGGCCCTGTCGCTGGCGCTCGCGCCCACGGCCGCCGCACTCCCCTGCGCCGCCTTCCAGACTGAGACGAGCGAAGCCCTCGAACTGCGCTCCGGCGCCTCGACGCTGCTCTCCCTCGACGGCCGCGCCGCGACCGTCGTGATCGCTCACCCCGAGGTCCTCGACGCGCGTCCGGTCAACCCCAATGAGCTGCTGCTCGTGGCGCGCGCACCGGGCGCGACCGACCTGCTCGTGCGCCTCGAGTCCGGCGTGGCCGTCTCGCGGCGCGTGCGCGTCACGGTCGACGTGACCGAGCTGCGACGCGCGCTCGCGCAACTGTTCGGCGCCGAGCTCTCCGTCGAGGACTTGGGCGGCACGGTCGTGCTGCGCGGCGTGCTGCCGGATACGGGCGTGGCCGAGTCGCTCGACCGCTACATGGACTCGACCGGTCTCAAGTGGGCCAACCTGACGCGCATCGCCGGCCTGCAGCAGGTCCAACTGCGCGTGCGCATCGCCGAGACGAGCCGCACGGCGCTGCGCGAGCTCGCGTTCGGCGGCGTCGGCGGCAGCCAGTCGGGCTTCGGCGGCTTGCAGTCGCCCGGCGGCTCGCCGTTCCAGTCGGTCTCGATCTCGCCCACCCCCGGCTCCGCCCTCGGCAGCGGCCAGTACGCCTACGACCTGACCGGCAGCCGCGTCTCGGCCGCGACGACGATGTTCTTCGGCCTCCCCAGCTCCGACTTCGAAGCCTACCTGCAGGCGCTCTCGGAGAATCGCTACGTGCGGCTGCTCGCTGAACCCAACCTCGTCGCCGTCAGCGGCGAGCAGGCGACCTTCCTCGTCGGCGGCGAATTCCCCGTGCCGGTGGTGCAGAACTCGCAGGTCGGCGGCGGCAACTACGCCACGATCACCTACAAGGACTTCGGCGTGCGCCTCAACTTCCGCCCGCAGGTGCTCGGCGGCGGGCGCATCCGCCTCGAAGTTTCGCCGGAGGTGAGCGAGCTCAGCGAAGTCGGCGCGGTGCGCCAGAACGGCTTCACGATTCCCGGCGTCGTGACACGCCGCTCGAGCACGACGGTCGAGCTCGGCAGCGGCCAGTCGTTCGCCATGGCGGGGCTGCTGCGCAGCAAGGAACAGGCGCGCGTCTCGCGCGTGCCCGTGCTCGGCGACCTGCCGATGGTCGGCGCCCTGTTCCGCAGCGTGCGCTTCGAGCAGGACCAGACCGAGCTCGTCGTGATGGTCACCGCGGCGCTCGTCGATGCGCTCGACGACGGCTACGAGCGTCCGCTGCCGGGCGAGCTGCACGTGGCCCCCAGCGACTGGGAGTTCTTCGCCAAGGGCGTGTTCCACGGTCAGTCGGCCGTCGGTGGCCCGACCGCGCGCCTGCGCGAGCTGGGGCTCGAGGGCCTCAAGGGGCCGGGCGCATGGCGCCGCGCGGAAGACGCGCGCCTGCCCGCCGCGGATGGAGCCCGCTCGGCCGCGAACTAGCCGTGAAGGACGTCCCGATGAACCCGTCCGTGGTGCGGCACTCCGAGCTGCGCCGCGAGATGCACGAGAAGCTCGTCGCCGCGCTCGACTTCGGCGCGGCCGAGCGGCTCGCTCGAGGCGAGCTCGAGAGCGAGTGCTCCGCGCGCGCCGAGGCGTTGCTCAAGAAGCTCGCGCCGTCGGTCGGCGACGAGGACCGCCGCGCGCTCGTGCAGGGCGTGCTCGACGACATGTTCCGGCTCGGACCGCTCGAGCCGCTGCTCGCCGACGACGAGATCAGCGACATCCTCGTCACGCGACCCGAACGCGTGTTCGTCGAGCGGCGCGGCAAGCTCGAGGAGAGCGGCGTGCGCTTCCGCGACCACGCGCACCTCCTGCACGTGATCCAGCGCCTCGTGCGCAACGCCGGTCGCCGCATCGACGAGCGCAGCCCGATGGTCGACGCGCGCCTGCCCGACGGCGCGCGCGTCAACGCCGTGATCCCGCCGCTGTCGGTCGACGGCCCGCAGCTTTCGATCCGTCGCTTTCCCAAGCGCGCGCTCGGCCTCGATCGCATGATCGAGCTCGGCTCGATCGCGCCCGCGACCGTGACGCTCCTGCGCGCGGCCGTGAAGGCTCGGCTCAACATCCTGTTCTCCGGCGGCGCCGGCGTCGGCAAGACGACCCTGCTCAACGCGGTGTCCGTCGCGCTCGAACAAGACGAGCGCGTGATCACGATCGAGGATGCGGCCGAGTTGCGGCTCGAGGGCAACCACGTCGTGCGGCTCGAGTCGCGCGCGGCCAACGTCGAGGGCGTCGGCGCCGTGACGGCGCGCGAGCTCCTGCGCAACGCGCTGCGCATGCGCCCCGATCGCATCATCGTCGGCGAGTGCCGCGGCGCCGAGGCGTTCGACATGATGCAGGCGATGAACACGGGCCACGAGGGCTCGATGACGACGCTGCACGCGAACTCGGCGCGCGACGCGCTCACGCGCCTCGAGTCGATGCTCGCCATGGGCGGCTTCGACGTGCCGGTGCGCGTGCTGCGCGAGTACATCGCGTCGGGCATCGACCTCGTCGTACACATCGGACGCCTGCCGGACGGACGGCGCGTGGTGAGCGAGGTCGTCGAGCTCACCGGAGCCGATGGCGAGACGGTGCGCACCGAGGTGATCCACAGTTTCGAGCTCCAGACCGTGCGCGCAGGCGTGGCCACCGGTCGCTTCGTCGCCAGCGGATTCCAGCCGCGCTTCCTCGCGCGCATGAAGTCCCGCGGCATCGAGCTCGACGCCGCGCTGTTCGCCGCCGGCCCGCTCACGAAGGAGAGCGGCGCGTGACGAGCGACGCGCACAAGCCCACGGCGCCCGCGACCGAGAAACAGGCGCTCGAGCGCCTGCGCCTGCCGCTGTTCATGGCGGGGCTCGCGATCACCTCGGTGCTGTGGTTCGGCGCGGACAAGCCGCTCTTGGCGTCGGCGTTCTTCGCTGTTTGGCAGGTCGCGCTGATGGTGCTGCGCGCGCAGTCGCGCGCCGCCGACGCGCTGCTCGAGGAGCAGTACGCCGTCGAGGCGATCGAGACCGCGAGCCGCGCCCTGCGCGCCGGCATTCCGCTCTCCGGAATGCTGCAAATCCTCGCGCAGGAGGCGCGCGGCGAGTCCGGCCGCTCGTTCCGCGAGATCGTGCAGCGCGAGTCGCTCGGCGAGGAGCTCGGCGCCGCCGTGCGCAACGTGCTGGTGCGCTCGGCGGTCCCGGCGCTGCGGGCCTTCGGACTCTCGCTCGCCGTGCAGGTGAGCGCGGGCGGCAATCTCGCCGAGACCACCGACCGGCTCGCCAACTCGCTCGTCGCGCGCGCGCGCATGCGCCGCCGCGCGCGCGCCATCGTCGCGTACAGCCGCACGGCCGCCTCGGTGCTCGCCATCCTGCCGCTGCTCGCGGTGGCGCTCATGTGCTCGACCATCGATGGCTACGCGGAAGTGTTGCTCGAGAGTCACCCCGGCAACGTGATGCTCGCGGCTTCGATGGTGATGATCGTCGGCGGCTTCGCCGCCATCCAACGCCTCGGCCGCATCGAGCCCCTCGCGACGGAGAACGACGCGTGAACTCCGGCATCTGGATCGCCGCCGGCGCGACGTTCGTGGCCGTGATGGGCACCGCATGGGCCGTGCGCCGCGACGCGGAGCGCCGTCGCGAGGCCGAGCGCGTGCGCCTGTGGAGCGAGGAGCGCCGCCCCAAGGGACCGCTCGATAGCTACCGCCGCAACCTCGACGACGCGGGATTGAAGCCGGGCACCGATCGAGTGTCGTTCGTGCTGCTGCACGCGCTCTGTGTGCTCTCCGGAGGTCTCGGCGGAGTGCTGCTCGCGCAGCGCAGCGTCGCGGAGCTCGCGCCGAGCGTGCTGCTCGCGCTGCTCGGAGGCCTGTTGGGGTGGTGGCTGCCGCAGATGTGGCTCGACGGTCGGCGCACGCTGCGCCGACTCGCGCTCGCCGCGGAGTTTCCGGGGATGCTCGATCTGCTGCAGATCTCGATGCAGGGCGGCATGAGCCTCGCGGCCGCGTGGAAGTCGGTCTCGAATAGCCTCGATGGCCGTGGGGCGGCGCTCGCGGACGAGATGCGGCGCGTCGACCTCGAGGTCGGATTCGCGACCTCGTGGACGCGCGCGCTGGACTCGGCCACCGCGCGCACCGGCGTCGACGAGTTCCGCGCGCTCGGGCTGCTGCTCGAGCAGACGGAGCGCTTCGGCACGGAGATGGCGCGCGCCATCGCCGTGCTCTCCGAGTCGCTGCGTCACGCCGAAGTTCAGGCGCTCGAAGAGCGCGCGCACGAGGCTTCCGTGAAGATGCTGTTCCCGCTCGCGCTGTTCCTGCTGCCCGCCACTTTGATGCTGATCATCGGTCCGCTGCTCACCATGTTGTTCGCGAAGCTCGCGGACGCCACCGGCGACTAGGACCCGAGCTCCGCTTTCCTTCCATGAGAACTACCATGCGTCACTTGCCCCATCCCCTCGCGCTCGCCGCCCTGTGCCTGTTCGGCTGCTCGGGGCCGCGCGGCTCGAACACCTACGAGGCCGCGCTCGCCGCCGACGATGCGCAGCGACTCGCCGAGTCGCGCTTCCGCGAGGAACCGTTCACCGATCAGGTGCGCCACGGCGTGCTGCGCCAGCGCGCGCTGTTCGACCACCACTTCGTGCCCGAGTCCGCGCGCCTCACGCGGCTGGGCGAGCGTGATCTGGGCATCCTTGCCGAGGAGTTGCGCGAGCAGGGCGGCACCATCGCCTTGCCGCGCGGCTCCGAGAGCGAGGAGTTGCACGCCGAGCGAGTAGCCGCTGTCAGCGCGGCCCTCGTCGCGCGCGGAATCGCTCCGGATCAGATCGCGGTGGAGACGCGGCCCGCTGCTGGTCCAGGCGTCGCGAGCACGGACGCGCTCGCGATCCGCTCGCGCTTGGCGACCTCGAGGCTGCAAGCGCCGTCGTCGACACCCGCATCCTCCGCCACCAGCATCAACTCGACCGGGAACCTGCAGTGAAGAACTTCCTTTCGCGCACGAGCGCGCTCGCGTTGCTCCTCGTGGCAAGCGCCTGCCAGTCGACCCCCGACCCGGAACTCGACTGGTTCGAAGGCGGGGCACTCAAGCCGACCTCCGCGCAGACGCTGCAGCTCACGGCTCGCGTGCTCGCTGCCCGCGGCGACACGACGCGCGCCGGTTTCGTGATCGAGCGACTCCTGCGCGAGCATCCCGACCACCTCGGCACCTACACCGAAGGCGCCGAGATCCTGCTCTCGGAGGGCCGCATCCAAGACGCCATCGGCTGGCTCGATCGCGGCCTGCTCCGTTTCTCCGCGCATCCGGTGCTGCACAACGACCGTGGCCTGTGCCGCCTGCTCGCGGCCGACCTCGCGGGCGCGACCGCCGACTTCGAGGCCGCCTCCGCCGCGGATCCCGCCGACGCGGAGTACGTCTCGAACCTCGCCCTCTCTCGCGCGCTCGCTGGCGAGGAGGACGCGGCGCGCAACCTGTGGTCACGCGTGCTCTCGCCCGCGGACGTCAACGCGAACCTCGAGATCGCCCGCGCGAGCCGCGCGCACTTCGCCGCAAGTCGCTGAGGCAGGCACTACGCCGTGCGAGGGCGGGACCGCCCACCTCTCGGCGCGGCGCTCCGCCCACGTCTGGAAAGAGCGTCCACACGCCACGCCGCGGGCTCGGTGCTTCTCGGGGTTCCGGTCGACCTGAGCTCGGAAGTCAGGGCACAGTTCCAAGGTCCGCGCGTCGGACGGCGTGCTCGAGCGGAGCGGGGAGGGTCGCGTCGAGCCGCTCGCTCCCCCGCTTCACGCAACGCGGCCCCGCGGCGAAGCCGGAGCACGACCGAAGGGGTCGGAAAGACCAACTCTGCCAACGGTGACTAGGGACCACGCGACTTGAGCGCTCAAGGAGGACTCCTCCTCGCCCCTCCCCCCGGGGTGGGCGCTCGTCGCAGCGACGCCGATTCCGCGGCAGCGGGGTCGGCGTCGTTCTTCGTGTCCGCAGGCCCGCGACGGCGCACAGAGCTGTTCAATCTTGAAACGCTCCCCGGCGCCAAGTTTTTCCTGATTTCCACCTTCACAGGATGGCGCTCTACGGACATAGTCGAATCCTGGCGCCGAACGGATGTGCATCGTGCCCGCCGTCGCGCCTCGCAACCCCTCCCCCTGTCTGGAAAACGACACGACATGAAGAACTGGATCAAGCTGTTCATCGCGGACGAGCGCGGTGCCGAATCGACCGAACTCGCCATCACGGGCATCGTGGTCGCTGGTGGCTCCGTCACCGGCTTCACCGAGCTGAAGGACAAGCTCGAGGCCAAGGGCGACGAGCTCATTGGCAAGCTCGACGCGGCCGACGGCAACTGATCGCCTTCAACGGATCGCCCCCAGCTCTTGTCGCCCCGCGGCGCGAGCGCGTGAGAGGGGCGAAACTTTGACCTGCGGCTCCGGGCAACTGGGGCCGCAAGTCTTTCGGGACCGTGCGCGCGACCGCTAGATTAGGAGCTTGCAACTCCAGAGTGTCGGTCGGAGCGCCCGAAGTTCGGGAGAGGACAACGCACACGGAGGTGCTCATGACCCACTGGATCCTCTGCTTTTTCCGCGACGAGCGCGGCGCCGAAACGACCGAGCTGGCCATCACCGGTCTGGTCGTCGCGGGCGGCACCGTCGCCGGCTTCAACGAGCTCAAGGACAAGCTGTCCGAGAAGGTCGGATGGACCGTCCGGCGGCTGAACCAAGCCAACGGCGATTAGTCGATCCAACTGCTGTCCGCATCGCCCGCGGGTCGTTGTCTCCGACGAGGAGCAACCGACCCGCGGGTCATTTCACGCCCCGCGGAAGCACCTTTCGGAAGGTCAGATTCAGGCGCGGAGCGAGCACGCGCACTCGACGCGGGAGCTCGTGGCGCCAATCGCGCTGGGTGGGCGGGTCCATCACCAGTAGATCGCCGTGGCGCAGTTCCCAAGCGACCGCCTGGCCTGAGGCGACGCGGCGGGGACGCATGCGGAACGTGCGCGTGGCGCCCAAGGACAGCGAGGCGATCGGAGCGTCGGGGTCGAGCTCCGGCTCGTCATCGGCGTGCCAGCCCATCGAGTCGCGGCCGTCGCGATAGAGATTGAGCAGCAGCGAGTTGAACGGGCAGCCGAGCTCGTCGCTCAGGCGTGCGCGCAGCTCGCGCGCGGCCGGAACCCAAGGCTCGATCACGTTTTGCAGGTCGGAGTAGCGGTACTCGCACCCGGGGTCCGCCATCCAGCACGAGAGCCGCGGCATCGCCTGGCGACGGCCGAAGACGGTGATGTGCTCCTGCTTCCAAGGTACGGCGGCGAGGAGCGCATCGAGCCACAGGTCAGCCTGATCGGCGTTCGCCCACCGGACGAAGTGCCGCACGGGCGGACGAGAGGAACTCACGACAGTCGGCGCAGGAGCTGCTCGACCACCGCACGCTTGTCGCCGTCGAGCTTGCCGATCTCGCGGCGCAGGCGCTGTAGAGCGAGCTCGCGCGCCTTCGCGCGCGAGCCGAAACGCAGGCGGAACTCGGCGGTGGCGGCCTGCACCATGCGTTCGTGGCGCCGCGCGAGGTCGCGCACGGTGAAGACGCCATAGCCGACCAACCCGAGGACGAGGATCGCCACGCTCCTCGCGCCCGTGGCGGCGACGCAGATCAGCGCGACGAGGACCAGCGACCGAAGGCACCCGTACCCACCACCCGCGCGCTTCGCGGCCCCGAGAATCGCCACGAGGTCGGTTTCGATCTTGGCGAGATCGGCGGCGTTGCCGTCCTCGCGCGCCAAGGCGGGCATCTCGACGCTGTCGACCTCGATGGAGCCTCGGCGTGGCAACGGGGGCGGTGCGGACGTCTCGGCCCGCGGGCTCGGCCGCGGCAGGGGTGACGGCGCGGGTGGCGGCGACTGCGCGGGTGCGCGCGACCTCTCGGGCGCCTTGGGAGGAGCAAATTCGGTCGCGCGCTCCGCGGGGCGCTCGGGGGCCTTGGCGGCGCGCGGTTCGGGCGGCGCGGCGGCGGGTCCAGCGAGCGCCGCGTAGCGCTTCTCGAGCTCCGCGAACCAGCGCTTGTCGAAGCGCGAGAGCAGGATCTCGCTCACGATGGCCTCGTAGCGTCCCTCGGCGCCCCGCACGAATCCGAGGTCGTCGGCGGTGGCACCGATCGAGCGGCGCCGCACGATGATCTCGGCCAACTCGGGCAGCGGCTGACCGCGCCACGAGATGAGGGGCGAGGGATCCGGACACCGCTCGACCTCCCGCAGACCCAATTGCTCGAGCGCAGCCACGAGAGCTGCGCCCGAGGTCATCGAGGTGGGAATGCGCCTGAGCTTGGCCATCGGTTCGAGAGTCTAGTGAGTTGCGCGGCCCCTTTCGCATCCGCGCCCTCCCCCGCACAATCGGCCCCCGATGATCCCCTTCCCGCTGGCCGGCCAGACGCTCGCCGCACGCGACGCGGTGGCGCCGCCCAGCGACGTCCCCCCGGGCGCGGTGTGCCTGCCGTCCCCCGAGGCCGGCGCGAGCGTGTCGAGCGCGGAGGTCGTATCACGCCTCGAAGGCGGGCGGGGAGCGGATGGCGCGCACGGTGTCGGCAGGACGCGCACGGTCGCGATCCTCGCCACGCTGCTCACCTCACTCGCGTGCGCCACGCTCGTCCACGAGCGTCGGATCGAGCCGACCCTGCGCTTCGATCGCGATGTGCGAGCGATCCTCGCGGATCGTTGCTTCAGCTGCCACGGGCCGGACGAGGAGAAGCGCAAGGCAGGGCTGCGCCTCGATCTGGAGGACGGCGCGCGCGAGGTGCTCGAAGGCGGTGCGAACAGCGAGTTTGCGCGGCGAGTCGCCAGCCATGACGAGAACGAAGTCATGCCGCCGCCGAAGCTCAAGCGCCCCCTCTCCGACGCGCAGCGCGCGACGCTCCTGCGCTGGGCCTCCGAGGGAGCGGCGTACATGCCGCACTGGGCCTTCGTGGCTCCGCGCAAGGTCGCAGCGCCGCGCACGCGCAACGCGATCTGGGCCCGCGACGAGCTCGATCTGCACGTGCTCGCTGCTCTCGAGCGCGCCGGACTGGCTCCACGGCCGCAGGCGGATCCGCGCCTGCTCCTGCGACGCGCATCGCTCGTGCTGACCGGGCTGCCGCCGACGCCCGACGAAGCCGAAGCGTTCGCGCGCGATCCCAGCGCAAGTGAATTCGCGCGGCGCGTCGATGCGATGCTCGCCTCCCCGCGCGCCGCGGAACACATGGCGACGACCTGGCTCGACCTCGCGCGCTATGCCGACACGCACGGCTACCAGACCGACGGCGGCTCGTTCACGTGGCCGTGGCGCGACTGGCTGCTGAGCGCGCTCCAATCGAACATGCCCTACGACCAGTTCGTGCGCGCGATCCTCGCCGGCGACCTGCAGCCCGAGGCCGACCTCGGCCAGCGCGTGGCCACGGGCTTCCAGCGCCTCCATCGCATGACCGAGGAAGGCGGCTCGATCGCGGAGGAGTTCCGCCAAGAGGGCATCGCCGACCGCGTCGGCACGTTCGGGACGACGTTCCTCGGTCTGACGCTGGAGTGCGCGCGCTGCCACGACCACAAGTTCGACCCGCTGCCGACGCGCGAGTTCTACGCGCTCGCCGCGATGTTCGGCTCGATCGACGAGAACGGGCTCAAGTCGTACGCGCTGCCGGTGAACGCGCCGCCGCCCTTCGTGCGCTTGGCGAGCGAGGAGCAGCGGCTGCGCGAGCAGGAACTGCGCGCTGCGCTAGAACAGGCGCAAGCGCAGCTCGCGCTGCGGCGCGCCGAGGCGCGGACGCGGCTGCAATCGGTGCGGCTCGCACCGACCGCGATGCAAGCTCCGCCTCCCGACGCCCACTGGGCGTTCGAGTCGCTCGAGAATGGTCTGGTGGCGAATCTGGTGGCAGGCGCGCTGCCCGCGAGCGTCGATCGCCGCCGACCCGAGCAGCTCGGGCAGTTTGCCCTCGGCGGAGGAAAGTTCGGAGCGGGCGCGAGCTTCGACGGCGACGGCGGCCTGCTGCTCGACGGGCTCGCGGGCTTCGGGCGACACGACGAAATCAGCATCGCCCTGTGGATTCGTCCCAGCGAACGCAACGCGCGCGCCGCGATCGTGCATGCGTCGGGCTTCTACACGCAGGATGCGGACGCCTCCGGCATCGAACTCGAGCTCGTCGACGGTCACGTGCGCTGGAGCGCGATCCACTTCTGGCCGGGCTCGGCCGCGAGCGTGCGCGTGCGCGAGCCACTGCCGCTCGACGTCTGGACCCACCTCGTCGTCTCCTACGACGGCTCTGCGCGCGCCAGCGGCCTGCGCGTGCACGTCAACGGCGTGCCTGAGAACGTCGAAGTCGTGCGCGACGGACTCGATGGTCCGCTCGCGGGTCACACGCTCGAGCTCGGGTCGCGCTCGCGCGGAAGCGGCTTCCGTGGCGGCGCGATCGACGAGCTGCGCGTGTGGAGACGAGCGCTGACGAGCGTGCAGGCTCGCGAGCTCGCGAGCTCCGATGGACTCGACGTCGCTCCAGACGAATTCGAGGCGTTCGAGCAGCACTTCGCCGAAGCGCTCGATGAAAACGTCGCGGCCGCGCGCGCAGCCGTTCGCACCGCGCAGCGCGAGCTCGCGGCGCACCTCGACGGCATTCCCGCCTTCGCTTGCATGCAGGACTCCGCCTTCGCGCCCCCGACCTACGTGCTGCGCCGCGGCGCCTACGACCAGCCGGACGTGAGCACAGTCGTGGCGCCGGGCGCGCTCGAGGCCGTCCTGCCCTTCGATGCGTCGCTGCCGCGCAACCGCGAAGGACTCGTTCGGTGGATGCTCGACCCGCGCAATCCACTGGTCGCGCGCGTGGCGGTGAATCGACTGTGGGCGCAAGTGTTCGGGCGCGGTCTGGTCGAGACGAGCGAGAACTTCGGGCTGCAGGGCAGCTTCCCGTCGAACCCAGAGCTGCTCGACGCGCTCGCGGTCGACTTCGCGCGCGGCGATGGCACGCTCGGGAGCGCATGGAACCTGCGCGCGCTCCTGCGTCGCCTCGTGCTCTGCTCGACCTTTCGGCAGGACTCGCGCGCGTGCGACGAGGCGCGCGCACTCGATCCCGACAACGCGCTCCTCTCCCGCGGGCCTTCGGTGCGCATGAGCGCGGAGATGCTGCGCGACAGCGCGCTGGCCGCGTCTGGCCTGCTCGTCGAGAAGCTCGGCGGACCGTCGGTGCGTCCATGGCAGCCCGAGGGACTGTGGAGCGATGCGGGGCAAGTCGGGCACTACCAGCCCGACAGCGGAGCGAACGCCCATCGCCGCAGCCTCTACACGTTCCGCAAGCGCACGGTCCCGGTGCCCAACATGAGCGTGTTCGACGCCGGAACGCGCGAGGCCTGCCTGCCGCGCCGCGGAGCGACGAACACGCCGCTGCAGGCGCTCGCGCTCCTGAACGATCCGGTGTTCGTCGAGTGCGCCCGCGCGCTGGCCGAACGCGCGACGCGCGATGCACCGACGCGCTCGGCGCGCGTCGAGCGCGCCTTCGCGCTCGCCTGCACGCGTGCGCCGACCTCAGACGAGCAAGACGCCCTGCTCGACCTGATCGCTACCGAAGTCGAGCGCTTCAACGGCGATCTCGAACGTGCGCGCAAGCTCGTCGGAGTTCCCGACGCGGAGCTCGCCGCTCTCGCCCTCGCGTGCAGCACGATTTTCGCGAGCGATGGAGCGCTGGTGGTCCGATGAACGACACGCCGTTCGATCGCCGCGCGCTGTTGCGCGGCGCCGGTCTGGGACTCGGCGCTCTCGCGCTCACCGACATCCTCCGCGGGCAAGACGGCGCGCGAGCGGCGCACCACGCTCCGCGCGCCAAGCGCGTCATCTACTTGTTTCAGGCGGGTGGTCCGTCGCAGTTCGAGACCTTCGATCACAAGCCGGGCCTGCGCGCGCTGCACGGACAGCCGCTCCCCGACAGCGTGCGCGCGGGGCAGCGACTCACGGGCATGAGCGGCAATCAGGCGGTGCTGCCGATCGCGGCGTCCTTCGCGAGCTTCGCTCGCCACGGAGCATCCGGCCTCGAGGTGAGCGAGCGCTCGCCACGGAGCATCCGGCCTCGAGGTGAGCGAGATCTTGCCGCACACCGCACGGATCGCGGATCGCCTGTGCGTCCTGCGCGCGGTGCACACCGAGGCGATCAACCACGATCCGGCGATCACGTTCCTGTGCTCGGGCAACCAGATCGCGGGCCGCCCTTCGCTGGGCGCGTGGCTCTCCTACGGACTTGGCTCGCTGAATGCGAACTTGCCCGCGTTCGTCGTGCTGGTGTCGAAGGACGCGCAGCGCGACCAGCCGCTCTACTCGCGCCTGTGGGGCTCGGGCTTCTTGCCGAGCGAACACCAAGGCGTGCAGTTCCGCGCCGGGAGCGAGCCGGTGCTGTTCCTCGGCAACCCCGACGGTGTCGGCCGCGATGCGCGACGCGCGATGCTCGATGCGCTCGCACGCATGGGACGCGACGCGAGCGCGCGGGAGCAGGATCCGGAGATCGACGCGCGCATCGCCCAAGCCGAGCTCGCGTTCCGCATGCAGTCGAGCGTGCCCGAGGCGTCCGACACCAGCGGCGAGAGCGACGCGACCTTCGAGCTCTACGGACCTCTCGCGCGAGAGAGCGGGACGTTTGCGGCGAATTGCCTGCTCGCGCGGCGGCTCGTGGAGCGCGGCGTGCGCTTCGTGCAGCTCTTCCACCAAGGCTGGGACCAACATGGCAGCCTGCCCGGGGGGATCGCGCACCAGTGCCGCCAGACGGATCAGGCATCCGCCGCTCTCGTGCAGGACCTCGCCGCGCGCGGACTGCTCGACGACACGCTGGTGATCTGGGGCGGCGAGTTCGGTCGCACCACGTACTGTCAAGGCCGCATGAGCGCCGACGTCTACGGTCGCGACCACCATCCGCGCTGCTTCAGCATGTGGCTCGCGGGCGGCGGCGTGCGCGCGGGACACGCGCACGGCGCGACCGATGAGTTCAGCTACAACATCGTCGACGGCGGGGTGCACGTACACGACCTGCACGCGACCGTGCTGCACCTCCTCGGCATCGACCATGAGCGCCTGACATGGCTCCACCAAGGGCGGCACTTCCGCCTCACCGACGTGGCCGGGCGAGTCGTGCGCGAGATCCTCGCCTGATGGGATCGCACGGCTCGAGCGGCTAGGCTGCTCCCATGTCGCGCGCTCCGCTCCTGACGCTCATCGACGAGGCCGTGCCGAGCGAAGTGGTCCGCGAGCTGCTCGATCCGCGCGCGCTGGCCGTGGCGGGCGCGCTCGCGCTGATCGGAATGCTGCTGGCTCTGCGTCGGCTCCGAAAGCGGGACGATGAGAGCGGCGGTCGCTGAGCGCTCGGTCGACCTGCGGCTCCCCGCGGCGATCGCGGGCGCCGCGCTGCTCGCGTCGTCGTCTCCGCTGTGGGCAGTGTTGAGCGGGCCGATCTTGTTCGGCGTTCCACACGTCGTGGGCGATGTGCGCGCGCTGTGGCTGCGTCGGCCGGGCGGCTTCGGCGGGAGCGTCGCCCTGTGCGTCGGCCTCGCGTTGCTCGCCATGACGGGGCTGCGCGTCGCGACGCTGAGCGGCGCGGGGATCCCAGTCGAGGCGGAGTTGGCGTGCGGAGTTGCGGCGGTCGGCTGTGCGGCCTTGGGCGGTGCACGCGACCGACGGACGCGCCGAGTCTGGACGCTTGGCGTCGCATTCCTCGGCGGATGCGCGCTGATGGCCGCGCGCGAGACGTTGCTCGTGCTCGCGCATGCCCACAATCTCGCGGCGCTGGCGCTGTGGATGGCGTGGAGCCGAGATCGACGCACCTCGCGCGTCGTCGGCGCCTGCTACGTGCTCGGCGCGCTGAGCGTCACGTGTCTGTCGTCGGCGGGCGTCGCGGACCGCGCGATCGGCGCGTTCGACGGCGCTCGCATGGTGAGCGAGCTCGCCCCGGGCCTCGAGCCTGCGCTCGGCGACGCGCTCGTGCGCGGCTTCGCATTCGCCCAACTGGTGCACTACGGAATCTGGTCGTGGCAGCTTCCCGGAGGCGCGCGAGCGAACCTGCGCGAAGATCTGGGCGCCATCGGGCTTGGAGTGTGCGTGCTCGCGTGCATCGGCGTGCCGCTGTGCGGTGTCGTGGCACCGATCGAGACGCGCTCGATCTACTTGCAGCTCGCCATCGCCCACGGGTGGATCGAGCTCTCCGTGATCGCCTTTCTGCTGGCGCGCAGCAGCGCGCCACGCGCGCCATGACGCTGTGGCTGGGGCTGTTCCTGTGGACGCTCGTCCTCGAGCTGCCGATCTACGAATTCGCCGCTGCGCGTCGCTCGTCGCCGTGGTGGCACCTGCCGCTCGTCGTGCTGGCGCTGAATCTCCTCACGCATCCGCTGTTCACGTGGTGGCACTACGAGGCAGCTCCGGCGCGCGATGCCGTGTTCGTCGCTGAGCTGTGGATCACGCTCGCGGAGGGACTCGCGCTCTTCGCCCTGCGTCGGGAACTCGGCCTTGGCAGAGCCCTGCTCGCCTCCTTCGCGGCCAACGGGGTGTCCTACGGGTCGGGCCTGTTCGTCGGGTGGCTCCTCGCCTGACGGGCTCGAAGTAGGGTCGGGCGGATCGCGCGCGCCGCGGTCGGGTTTCCGGAAATCGCTGTCCAGCGAGTGGCCGCGGATGCACTTGGGGGGTGACGGCCGCGCTCGGCCCGCTCCTGAACCCCACGAAAAGGATTCCCCACCATGTTCCAGACTCTCTCCCGCATCGCTCTCACGCTCGGCTTCACCGCCGCCCTCGTCACCGCCCCGGCCAGCGCCCAGTGCGGCCCGGACAACCTCGACGGAGGCGCCTGCTGCGCGCCGGCCGCCGCCGTGCTGCCGAACTTCCCCAAGATCCTGGGCACCGACGCGCGCTGGCTCGCCTTCGACAACTGCAACCTCGCCCTCAACAAGGGCTACTGCGCCGAGCTCGGCAAGCCGCAGCCGCTGATGTTGGGCGGCGCGATCTTCTGCGGCCAGTACAGCATCCGTCTGCAGTTGCGCGACTGCGCCACCGGCGCGCTCCACTGGTCGGGCGGCATGCGTGCGCAGTACTCGCGCAACTGGCAGGAGTCGAGCGCGGCGGGCGCCGTCAACCTCACGGTGTGGCGCTTCATCCTCAACGGTGACATCATTCCGACCGCCGCGGTTCCCGTCACGCCGCTCGATCGTCCGGCCTCGCTCGGCACGTACTCGCGGCTGTACGTCTCCGGGCACATCGACTACGCGCTCGACTGCGGCACGGGCCAGTGGAGCGTCGCTTGGGCGCTGAGCCACGAGTGCGATCAGGTGCACCACACTCCGGGCTCCGCGCGGCCGGCTCCGGCGGTCGGCTTCGACCCCGCCAAGAGCTTCTCGCTCGTCGGTCCCGGCGTCGGCTTCGTCCCCTCGGCGGTGAACACGCCCGTGAGCAACGGCCCGATCGTGCAGGGCTCGTTCCGCTGGAACAACTGGGCCGCCGGCGCGAACGTGTGCACCTACCGCGAGCCGGCCAACGGCGCGATCACGGCGCTCGCAGCCTTCTGCCTGTGCGCCAACATGCCCGGTGCCGCTGGGCAGTTCATCAACACCTTCATCAACGCCACGGGCATGTGCGGCACGCAAGTCGGCGTGACGCCGAACACCCGCTTCACTCAAAAGCGCATCGGCACGTGGACCAACCCCGCCGTGTTCCCGGGCATCGAGACGGTGCTGTTCGACTACGGCTCGATGCTGCTCACCAACGGCTGCACCGGCGCCAACACGCTGGAGTGGTACGAAGGCAGCGAGACGATCGGCGGCTTCCCCGCCTACGACTGGGCCGGCCTCAACCTCGGGCGCCAGTTCGAGGACTTCGGCAGCTGCAACACCTCGCCGACCAGCCCGGCGGTGCGCATCGGCGCTCCGCACGTGACGAACTCGATCCTCAACTTCAACCTGCCGTGAGCGCAGGCTGAAGGCCGCAGGCGCGCGGCACATCAGGAGCGCCGCGTTGCCGACTCCCCGTCCGCGAGCCAAGCGCCTCGCGGACGGGGAGTCCTGCGTTCAGGAAGCGCGCGGCACGACCCACTACTTCACTGGCTCGCCCGCGCCCGGTGAGAGCAGCGCGCGGCGAGCATCGCCGTCGAGGGATGGAGAGCCGCGACGCACGCGGCGCGCGTCCGGCGGCACGATGCGCTCGAGGCTGGCCGCGATTTCGCGCGCCGCGAGTGCGTGACCCTCGACGGCGAGATGAAAGTCCTCGTCCCAGTAGAGCTTCGCGGCGCTGGCGCGAAAGGCAGGGCGCAAGTCGAGCGTCGCACAGCCGCGCGATGCGAGGAAGCCGAGCGTGCTGTCGGCGAGCCGGTCGAGCACCGCGCAGTCCTCACGCGTCGCTCCCAGCGCGGCGAGCGCGGCTTCGAAGCGCGCGCGGCGACGTTCGAATTCGACTTCGAGCGAGGACGGCACGTACACCACGAGCGGGACGACGCCAAAGCGCGAGCACGTGACCTGAATCTCGGTCAACACGTCGCGCGCGGCCTGCAACGCGACTTCGACCTGCGGCGGATCGAAGCGGAATTGCTCGACGGAAAACAGCGCCTGCGACACGAGCTCGGGATCTTCGTCCTGCACGCGTTCGAGGCGCGCCTGCACGGCGGCGAGATCCCCGCGCGCCGTTTGGTGTGCGCGGTGCTGGTGGCCGAGCGTCTCGCCGAAGTCGTTGCCGCCGTAGAACGCGATGATCGCCACATCGGGCGCGAACGCGAGCATGCGCTCGAGCGCGCCGAGGTAGTGCTGAAACGTGTAACCGGGCACGGCGGCGTTCAGGGCCTCGATGCGTTGCGCTGGGCGTGTCGAGCCCAGTCGCGCCTCGACGAGTTGCGCGAAGCTCTCGCGGTTGTTGCAGAAACCCGCCGTGTGGGAGTCGCCGAGCACGACGATGCGCAGGTCGGGACGCTCCGTCGCCGGCTCGTCGTCGTCGCGCAGGCCGAAGCTGTTGGTGCGCACCGACCAACCGCCTGCGGGGTGCTCGGCCCACGCTCGGCGGCGGTCCATCCCGCCGGAGAACATGAAGCCGGACTGCGGGTCGAAGCGCAGCGGGTTGCCGCGCGCCGCCGTGGGCTGCGGGAAATCCGCCGGATCCCACGCCGTGCGCCGGAACGTCGAGCGCGGGTAGAGCGGATGCGCGCACTCCAGCACGGAAGGCACGTCAGCATCTTCGGGGGCGAGCGCGGGCGGCGCCTGCGGGTCGTACCCGCGCGTGTCGATGTCGAGCTCGACCGAGCGAGCACGCACCCGCGACTGCCAGAACAACACGGCCGACGCGCCGCACAACGCCACCGAGAGCGACAGCGAGAACGCGGCCCAGCGCTGCGCGTTCACCGTCGAACCTCGGAGCTCGGACATCGTGCGCGCATGAGAACGCGGGCGAGTATGGAAGTGGCCCCATCGAGGGTCAAGCGAGCCGCGGGCTTCGACGAGCGGCCCGCGCCCACGTACCCTAGCGACGCGTCATGCGCATCGCCTTCCTCCTGGTCGCCCTGCTCGCGCTCGCGTGGTGCCTGAGCCTCGACGCTCGCATCGCGTGGGGTTGGGACGAGACCATGCACGCCGCCGGCCCCGCGTGGCGCATGACCTGCGCGCTCGCCGCGTTCGATGCAGGCGGCTTCGCGGATGCGCTGCTCGACTGCGAACGCTA